>DASZTT010000137.1:0-13518 GCA_035547895.1 Rhodanobacteraceae bacterium | reverse complement strand
CGCTGCAGTTCGCCCTCGATGATCCGCACCTGCTCGACCGGATCGGCGCCGTCCAGCGGCGCCACGTCGACGAGATGCAGCAGCAGACTGGTGCGCGACACGTGTTTGAGAAACTGGATGCCGAGGCCTGCGCCTTCGGCGGCACCCTCGATCAAGCCGGGGATGTCCGCGACCACGAAGCCTTGCGACGGCCCCACGCTGACCACGCCGAGGTGCGGTTGCAGTGTGGTGAACGGATAGTCGGCCACGCGCGGCGTCGCCGCCGAAACGGCACGGATGAAAGTGCTTTTGCCGGCATTCGGAAAACCCAGCAGGCCAACGTCGGCCAGGACCTTCAATTCCAGTTTCAGTTCGCGCTCTTCGCCAGGCGTGCCGGAGGTGAAGCGGCGCGGCGCACGGTTGGTGGAACTCTTGAAATGGATGTTGCCGAGCCCGCCCTTGCCGCCCTGCGCCACCAGGAGTTTCTGGCCGTGCGCGGTGAGATCGCCGATCAACTCGTCGGTATCGAGGTTGAACACCGAAGTGCCGACCGGCACGCGAATCGTGGTGTCCTCTCCACCGCGGCCATACATGTCGCTGCCCATGCCGTTCTGGCCGCGCTGCGCCTTGAACTGGCGCTGGTGGCGAAAATCGACCAGCGTGTTCAGGCCTTCATCCGCGACCAGCCACACGCTGCCCCCGTCGCCGCCGTCGCCGCCGTTGGGTCCGCCGAACGGAATGAATTTCTCGCGCCGGAAGCTGGCACAGCCGTCCCCGCCGTTGCCGGCCTGCACCTTGATGATGGCTTCGTCGACGAATTTCATGGTGGGCCGCTGTAATGAACGCGTGCAAGCGTAACAAGTTGTCGTCATTCCGGCGAAAGCCGGACTGCGAAGGCAGGATGCCGTAGCGAACATCGGCGTAGCCGATGGCCCGCAGGGCGAGCGCCAAGGATCGCGCGAGTAGCCCAGTGTCTTTCTCTGCAAGCCCTGCAAGATCAAGGTCGCTGGGTTCCGAATCGCGGCGCAGCCTCCCCCTGAAGAGCTTTGATTCGGGGACGCGTCCGGAATGACGCCGGGTCCTTTGGTTGGCCGTCCAAACGAAAAGCCCCGCACTGGGCGGGGCCTTCCGGATTCGATGTGACGCGCGCTTCAGCCCGCGACCACGTTCACCGTGCGGCGGCCGCCCTTCGGGCCCTTGGTGGTGAATTCCACCTTGCCGTCGACCAGCGCGTACAACGTATGGTCGCGGCCGAGGCCGACGCCGACGCCCGGATGGAACTGGGTGCCGCGCTGGCGCACGATGATGTTGCCGGCTTCGACGGCCTGGCCGCCGTACAGCTTGACGCCGAGGTATTTCGGGTTGGAGTCGCGGCCGTTGCGCGAAGAACCTACGCCCTTTTTGTGTGCCATGGCGGCTTCTCCTTACTTGCTGCCACCGGCGATGCCGGTGATCTCGATTTCGGTGTAGTGCTGCCGGTGGCCCATCTGCTTGCGATGGTGCTTGCGGCGGCGGAATTTCACGATGCGCACCTTGTCGGCGCGGCCGTGGGCGCGCACCTTGGCGGTAACGCTGGCGCCCGCGACGGTCGGCGCACCGACGGTGACGCCGTCGCCTTCGCCGATCAGCAACACCTGGTCGAAGGTGACCGCCGCATCGGGTTCGGCATCCAGTTTTTCGACGCGAAGGACTGCGCCTTGCTCGACGCGGTACTGGCGACCGCCGGTAAGAATGACTGCGTACATGATGTCTGACTCTCTGGTTCTGTCGTTATTCTGGGTGGATCGGGCGCCGTTCGAAGCGTCCGAACCCGCAATTCTAGCGTATTTTCAAGCGATTGGGCAAGCGGATTGCCCTTCGTAGCCCGGATGGAGGCGCTTTTCGCCGGAATCCGGGGCCGTCAAGCCACCCCGGATTGCGCTTCGCTGCATCCGGGCTACGCGCTTCACCCTAGAAGGGAAAGGGAAACGAACTGCAGGCTATCGAAATACAGCTGCCCAAACCCCACATCAACCGGATCGCTATAGTAACGGGCTTTGCCGCACGATCTCCCATGGACACCATCCGCATCCGCGGTGCCCGCACCCACAATCTCAAGAACATCGACCTCGACCTGCCGCGCGATCAATTGATCGTGATCACCGGGCTGTCTGGCTCGGGCAAGTCCTCGCTCGCCTTCGATACCTTGTACGCCGAAGGCCAGCGCCGTTACGTCGAATCGCTGTCCTCGTACGCGCGGCAGTTCCTGTCGATGATGGAAAAGCCCGACGTCGACCACATCGAGGGCCTGTCGCCGGCGATTTCGATCGAGCAGAAATCGACCTCGCACAATCCGCGTTCGACGGTCGGCACCATCACCGAGATCCACGATTACCTGCGCCTGCTTTACGCGCGGGTCGGCACGCCGCGCTGCCCGAACCACGGCACGCCGCTGGCGGCGCAGACGGTCAGCCAGATGGTCGACCAGACGCTCGCACTGCCCGAAGACAAGCGCTTCATGTTGCTGGCGCCGGTGATCCGCGAGCGCAAGGGCGAACACGTGCAGGTGTTCGAGCAGTTGCGCGCGCAGGGTTTCGTGCGTGCGCGCGTCGATGGAACCGTGTACGACCTCGACGCCGTGCCGGCGCTGGGCCTGCGCATCAAACACACGATCGAAGTCGTGATCGATCGCTTCCGTCCGCGCGAGGATTTGAAGCAGCGCCTCGCCGAATCCTTCGAGACCGCGCTGCGGCTGGGCGAGGGCCTGGCGATCCTGGTCGACCTGGATGACGCCAAGGCACCCGAACAACTGTTCTCGTCGCGCTATTCCTGCCCGCTCTGCGACTACTCGCTGCCGGAACTGGAGCCGCGGCTGTTCTCGTTCAACTCGCCGGTCGGCGCGTGCCCGACCTGCGACGGCCTCGGCGTCACGCAATTCTTCGATCCGGCGCGCGTTGTCGCGCATCCGGAACGCAGCTTCGGCGAAGGCGCGGTGCGCGGCTGGGACCGGCGCAATCCGCACTTCTTCCAGATGATCCGGTCGCTGGCGAAGCACTACAAGTTCGACGTGGAAACACCCTGGCGCGAGCTGCCCAAGAAAACGCGTGACGCGATCCTGTTCGGCTCCGGGGAGGAGACGATCGAATTCCGCTACTTGGGCCACGGCAACGGTTCCGGGTTCACCCGCAGGCATCGCTTCGAGGGCGTGGTGCCGAACCTGGAGCGCCGCTGGAAGGAAACCGAGTCCAACATGGTGCGCGAGGAATTGGCGCGCTTCATCAGCGAGCGGCCCTGCCCCGAATGCCACGGCGAGCGCCTGAACGTGTCCGCCCGCAACGTGTTCGTCGGTGAAAAGAACCTGCCTTCGCTGTCGGCGCTGGCGATCAGCGACGCACGCGGGTTCGTCGACGGCCTGCAACTCGCGGGCTGGCGTGGCGAAATCGCGGACCGCATCGTCAAGGAGATCCGCGAACGCCTGCGCTTCCTGATCGACGTGGGCCTGGATTACCTGACGCTCGACCGCAAGGCCGATTCGCTGTCGGGCGGCGAAGCGCAGCGGATCCGCCTCGCTTCGCAGATCGGCGCGGGCCTGGTCGGCGTGATGTACGTGCTCGACGAACCTTCGATCGGACTGCACCAGCGCGACAACGAGCGCCTGCTCGGCACGCTGACGCGCCTGCGTGATCTCGGCAACACGGTGATCGTGGTCGAGCACGACGAGGACGCGATCCGCCGCGCCGACCGTGTCATCGACATCGGCCCTGGTGCCGGCGTCCACGGCGGCGAAGTGGTCGCACAAGGTTCGCTGGATGACATCCTGAAAGCGCCGCGTTCGCTGACGGGCCAGTACCTTTCGGGCAAGCGCAGCATCGACGTGCCGCAACTGCGCCGCCAGCCCGATCCCAAGCGCGTGCTGAAACTGAAAGGTGCGCACGGCAACAACCTGCAGCAGGTCGATCTCGAAATTCCCGCCGGCCTGTTCACCTGCATCACCGGCGTGTCGGGCTCGGGCAAATCCACGCTGGTCAACGACACGCTGTTCCGGATCGCGGCGGCGGAATTGAACGGCGCGTCCGCGCAGCCTGCACCGTACGAGTCGATCGAAAAGCTCGACCTGTTCGACAAGGTGCTGGACATCGACCAGTCGCCGATCGGCCGTACACCGCGTTCCAACCCCGCCACGTACACCGGCGTGTTCACGCCACTGCGCGAGCTCTTCGCGCAAGTGCCGGAGTCGCGGGCGCGCGGCTACCAGGCCGGCCGCTTCAGCTTCAACGTCAAGGGCGGCCGCTGCGAAGCCTGCGAAGGCGATGGCCTGATCAAGGTCGAGATGCATTTCCTGCCCGACATGTACGTGCCCTGCGACGTCTGCCACGGCAAGCGCTACAACCGCGAGACGCTGGAGATCGCCTACAAGGGCCACACCATCGCCGACGTGCTGAACATGACGGTGGAGGACGCGCTCAAGCTGTTCCAGCCGGTGCCGGCCCTGGCACGCAAGCTCGAGACCCTGATGGACGTGGGCCTGTCCTACATCAAGCTCGGCCAGAGCGCGACCACGCTTTCGGGCGGCGAAGCGCAGCGCGTCAAGCTGTCGAAGGAGCTGTCGCGGCGCGACACCGGCAACACGCTGTACATCCTCGACGAACCGACCACCGGCCTGCACTTCCACGACATCGAACAATTGCTGCGCGTGCTGCATCGGCTGGTCGACGGCGGCAGCACCGTGGTGGTGATCGAACACAATCTCGATGTCATCAAGACCGCCGACTGGATCGTCGACCTCGGCCCGGAAGGTGGCGCGGGCGGCGGGCGCATCATCGCAACCGGCACGCCGGAGGACATCGCGGCGACGGCGGATTCGTACACCGGACAATTTCTCGCCCCGGTGCTGAACGGTGTTGCCGCGAAAACGCAACGCAAGAAGAAGCGCGCATGACCGACAAGAAATCTTCCAGACAGCGCGCGCCGCGCGGACGCACCAAAGCGAAGCCCGGGGCGGAATCCGTGTCGTCACCCACCACGCCGGCAAGTGCGGCGGAACACGCTTCGCCCGTGCTGGCGGCCATTCCGTTGCACGTGCGCTGGCGCGATCTCGACGCGTTCAACCATGTCAACAATTCCTCGTACCTGACGTTCCTCGAGGAATCGCGCCTGCAGTGGCTGCGCACGGTGCCGGGCGAATGGTTCAGCGCGCACGCGATGCCGGTGATGGCCGCCGTCGAGCTGCACTACCGCAAACCCATCGAATGGCCTGCCGAGATCGACGTGCTGCTTTCCTGCGAACGACTCGGCAATTCCTCGATGACGATCGGCAACCGCATCGTCGACCGCAACGATCACGGCTGCGTGTATGCCGATGGCAACGTGGTGATGGTCTGGGTCGATCCCGCGACCGGCGCGTCGGTGCCGCTGCCGGATGCGATCCGCGCGGCGTGCACGGTGCCTTGAGCAAGCCTGAGCATCGCGTCCCTGGCACCGGGACGAAGCTCGTTCGTCATTCCGGGCGTTGCTGCTGCTCTTCAAGCGTCAACGCGACCTTGTCGCGCAAGTAAACCGGCAGCGCATGCTCGGGCGCCACGCCCTTGCCGGCCGCGAACAGCGGCGCGGCCAGGCGCGCCACGTCGCAGGCCTGCGGGTAGCGATCGCCATCGGCCCAGCGCGGCGATGATGGCAGGCGCTCGCGAATGGCTTCGCCGTATGCGCTCCAGCCGGTGCCCAGCACGTTCCACGCTTCGGCTTGCGGAAGGATCAATCCGGAGGCAGGCAGCACGTGTTCCAGGCCCAGCGGCTCGACCAGTCCGTCGGGCTCGAAACGGAACGTGCCCGCATAGATTTCCTCGCGGCGCGCATCGATTGCAGCCAGGATCGCGGCGCCGTTCTTCGGCGCCTGCATCGCCAACGCCGCCAACGACGACACCGGCACCACCGGGATGTCCAGCGCCAGCGCCAGGCCCTGCGCGACCGAGATCGCCAGACGCACGCCGGTGAACGCGCCAGGTCCCTGCCCGACCGCGATCGCGTCAAGCTGCCTGCGCGCGATGCCCGCTTCGGCCAGCAGCGATTCCGCCATCGGCAACACCAGCTCTGCATGACGCCGCGGCGCCAGTTCGCTGCGGTCGATCAAGGTGTCGCCGCGCAGCAGCGCGACCGAACAGGCTTCGGTGGCGGTTTCGATGGCGAGCAGGTTCATGCTTGCATTGTCGCATCGGTCGGCGCGAAAAATTGCCGCACGTCATCCAGTTGCCGCGTCCGCGGCATCGGCGGCAGGCTGGCGAGGAACAACTTGCCGTAGGCCTTGGTACCGATGCGCGGGTCGCACAGCACGAGTACGCCGCGGTCATGCACGTCACGGATCAGGCGTCCGGCGCCCTGCTTCAGCGAGATCGCCGCGGCGGGAATCTGCCAGTCGCGGAACGGATTGCCACCCGCGCGGCGTACCGCGTCGAGCCGCGCCTGCAGTACCGGATCATCGGGCGACGCGAACGGCAGCTTGTCGATGACGACGACGCTCAAGGCTTCTCCCGCAACATCCACGCCTTCCCAGAAACTGGCCGCGCCCAGCAGCACGCCATTGCCGGAATCGCGGAAATCGGATAGCAACTGGTGGCGCGGTGCGGTGCCCTGCACGAACAGCGGCCACGGTCCATCCATCAGAAGGTCAGCCGCCAGGCGCAATGCACGGTGCGAGGTGAACAACAGGAACGCGCGGCCCTTGGATGCTTCCAGTACCGGACGTACCGTTTCGATCACGCGCGCGGTGTAGTCGCGCGCGGCCGGTTCCGGCAGGCCTTGCGGCAACCAGCACAATGCCTGGTGCGCGTAATCGAACGGGCTGCCGAGATCCAGCGTCAACGGATCGACCAATCCCATCTGACGCGTGAAGTGGTCGAACTGCCCGGCCACCGCGAGTGTCGCCGAGGTATGTATCCACGCCGCGTCGGTGGCGTTGCGCAAGATCTGCAACTGCGGCGCGAGATCGAGCGGTGTCGCACTCAGCTCGAAGCCCTGCTCGGAGATTTCGTACCAGCGCACCTCGTCCTCGCCATCGCGCCCGGCGATGCGCTGCAGGCGCTGGTCCAGCACGACGCAGCGCGCGTGCACGCTCGCGAGACCCTTCGACCGCTCGGCCTGGCCCATCAGCACGCCGGCCAGGTCGGCCAGCGCATCGCCCAGGGTTTCCAGCGCCTCGGCCGCACCGGCGTCGGCTTCCAGTTGCGCGAAGGCGCCGCGTTTGGGCAACGTGTCGAACGCAAGGCGGGCCTTGCGCAGCGCATCGTTCACGCCATCCAGCGCCGGCTGCAGCAGCGCCAGCGCACCCGGCTGGCCCGCGCATTCCGCCAGCGCGTCGGCCGCGAGTTCCTTCACCTGCCGCGCACTGATGCCAACCGAGAAATACTGACCCGCGAGTTCCGGCAACTGGTGCGCTTCGTCGAGCACATACGCGTCGGCCTCGGGCAGGATCGCACCAAAACCTTCGCGTTTCAGCGCGAGGTCCGACAGCAACAGATGATGATTGACGACCGTGAGATCGGCGTCCTGCGCACGCCGGCGCGCCTTGAACACGAAGCAATCGTCATAGAACGGACATTCCGTGCCGAGGCAATTCTCGGTGGTGGACGTGACGCGCGGCCACAGCGGAGAGCCTTCCGGCACCTCGGCCAGTTCGGAACGATCGCCGGTGCGCGTGCGTGTGCCCCATGCGCGCACCTTCTGCAAATCGTCCACTTGGGTGCGGGATTTGAACTGGCCCGACTCGATCGTCTGCTGCAACCGATAGCGGCACAGGTAGTTCGCACGGCCTTTCAACAGCGCCACGTCGGCTTTCGCGCCCAGGATCGACAGCACGCGCGGCAGGTCGCGATGGAACAACTGGTCCTGCAGGTTGCGCGTGCCGGTCGAGACGATCACCCGCTTGCCCGACAACAATGCGGGCACCAGATACGCGAAGGTCTTGCCGGTGCCGGTACCGGCCTCGACCACCAGCGCATCGTGGCTTTCAATCGCATCGGCCACCGCATCGGCCATCCGCTGCTGCGTTTGCCGCGGTGCGAAGTTCGGCACCTCGCGCGCGAAGGGTCCGTCCGCGCCGAGCAGCGCGGAGGCAGAAGCGTCAGTGTCGGCCAGCGTCATCGTGCCAGTATCGCGGAGTGTGACCGCATGCGATACAGGCGCGATGCGAACATTCAAAGCGGACGCCCGCACCAAGCCACAAGGCTATACTCGCGGCCGCAGATTCCCCGGCGGCGCGGTTGCGCAATGAGACCAAGGGCAACGCCTCCCGCTGGCGTTCCGACGCGACTCCGATGGGAGGATTGACCATGCCACGCTACAGATTCACGCGACCCGGGCTTGTCGTGTCCCGCGTACTGCTCGCCTGCATCGCCACCGGTTTCGGCGTTTCCGCGGCGGCACATACGGACGTGCACGTCGGCGTGCATGTCGATGTGGCGGCGTTGTTCAAGATGATCGACACCAGCCACGACGGCCAGATTTCGCACACCGAGTACACGGATCATGCCAACAAGGTGTTCAACCAGTGCGACGCCGACCACGATGGCAAGCTGAGCGAACAAGAGCTCCAGGCTTGCACGAAGACGCTGGACCAGAATGGCATACCCGTTTCCGGCAGCTCCTCGCAAACCACGAAGGCCATGGACGCGAACCAGAACGGCTCCGTTTCACGGCAGGGATACGACGCGTATGCGAGTCAGCAGTTCCGGAAGATGGACACCAATCACAGTGGCTCATTGAGTTCGACCGAACTGGGCAACGGCGTGCAAGGGGCGGCGCCCCCGGCAAGCAGCGGCCAACCCGCACAGCACTGATCAATCGGCGCGAGCCGCGTCGCGATCAGCCGGGACCCCGGTACTCGCAGCCTTCACCGTTCTGCGCGCGCTTGACCACCACGCGTTGCAGTTGCGGCAGGTCGCCGAGTTTTTCCCATGTGAAGCGCGCGATGTTTTCCATGGTGGGAATGCCGAGCCCCTCGACGTCGTTGAGCAGGCGATGGTCGAGCGCATTGCGTGCGACCTCGATGCGGCGTTCCAGGTCGCCCATGTCCACCACCCAGCCGTGTTCGGTCAGCGGACCGCGCACCCACACTTCCACCTGATACGAGTGGCCGTGCATGCGGCGGTAGCGCGGGTCGCCCCCGGGGCCGGCATCGAGCTGATGCGCGGCGTCGAAACGGAATTCCTTCCAGACGGTGAAAAGTTGTTCGCTCATGGGATGCCGAGATACTTGTGCGTTTGCAGGCTGAGGCGCCAATGCGGGTGCGCCTTGCAGTAATCGACCGCGGCGCGGGTATTTTCGGCGGCGCGCGGGCCGTCCATCGGCTGCAGGAAAAAGTACGCCGCGTTGAAATCGGCGAAGCGTTCCGGCATGGCCGTCGATTGCGGATACACCAGCTTCAGCTCGTTCGCGCGCTGCAGCTTCATCGGCGCGATGCTCTTGGGACTGACGGTGATCCAGTCGAGCCCCTCCGGCGCTTCCAGGGTTCCGTTGGTTTCCACCGCGCACTCGAAGCCGCGCGCATGCATCGCCTCGAGCAACGGTGCATCGAGTTGCAGCAGCGGCTCGCCGCCCGTGAACACCACGAAACTGTTTTCGTTCTGGCCTTGCGGCCACAGGCGCGCAATCCCGTCCGCCACAGCCTCGGCGTCGGAATATTTGCCGCCGTTCTCGCCATCGGTGCCGACGAAATCGGTGTCGCAGAAGTTGCAGACCGCGCCCGCGCGATCCTGCTCGCGTCCCGACCACAGGTTGCAGCCTGCGAAACGGCAGAACACCGCCGGGCGGCCGGCGTGGAAGCCTTCGCCCTGCAGCGTGTAGAAGATTTCCTTGATGGCGTACATGCGAGTTGCCGAATTCCGAACCCGCTATTTTGCCAGCGCCGCGGCCGGCCGTCGCGGTAAGCTGTCGGTGCTTCCCGGGAACCGAAGATGCTGCAACGCGAGCCGCCTCCCGCACTGCGACCCTTCATCAGCACGCTCTGGGCGGACGAGCCGGCCGCGGGTGGTCCGGTTTTGCGCGAACGCGTATTGCCGACCGGGCACATGCACCTGGTGTTCCGGTCCTCGGCACACCCGTTGCGAATCCTGGATGATCCCTGCGGCCGCCGAGGCAGCACCCTCGGCCATGCGGTCGTGGGTGGCGCGCGCGCCGAGGCTTATTTGCGCGAAGTGCTGCCTGGCGGCGCTACGGTGGGCGCCGAATTGCGCGCCGGCGCCTGCAGGGCGTTGCTCGGTGTACCCGCCAATCTTTTGGCGGATCGGCATGTGCCGCTGGAAGACCTGTGGGGTGCGGAAGCGATGCATGCGTGCGACCGCATTTTTTCTGCCCGCGGCGCGGCGGCCCGGCTCGACGCGCTGGCGGAGATCCTCGCCGGACGACTGCCGCGCGTGCACGGGTTGCATCCCGCGGTCGCCGCGGCACTGGCGAGATTCCGTGAATCGCAGGACGTGCACGCCGCTGTCGCGGCCAGCGGATACAGCCACCGGCATTTCATTGCCCTGTTCGAACGTGAAACCGGATTGACGCCCAAGCGCCTCTGCCGCGTGCAGCGCTTCCGCAAACTGCTCGCGCATGCCGCGAGCCATCCAATGCTTCCATGGACGGAACTGGCATTGGCGCATGGCTACAGCGACCAGGCGCATTTCAACCGCGAATTCCGCGCCTTTGCCGGCATCACGCCCGGCGAATACCGCCGCGCCGCGCCGCGCTATCCGCATCACGTTCCGCTCGCCTGAGCGCGGTCCGCCAACGCACGCGCGGAGGTCAATTTCCTGCAAGCGCCGTGGCTGCCGCCGCACCACAATGGCCGCCGTCCCCTTTGCGAGGAACCGCCATGGCCATCCACGAAGCATTCGCCTACCTCACCGTCGACGGCGCAGCCCGGGCCATCGACTTCTACACCCGCGCGTTCGGCGCGCGCGAGAAATTCCGCCTCGTCGAACCGGGCGGCCGCGTCGGCCACGCCGAACTCGATTTCGGGGGCACCGTGATCATGCTTGCCGATGCCTTTCCCGAGTACGGTTTGCGCGACCCGAAGGCCCTGGGCGGCACCCCGTTTTCGATCCACCTGCACGTGGACGACGCCGACGCGATGGTGCGCCGCGCGGTCGACGCCGGCGCCACGCTCGAGCGCGAGCCCGCGGACCACTTCTACGGCGAGCGCTCCGGCTCGGCGTTCGACCCGTTCGGCCACCGCTGGCTGATCGGACACGCAATCGAGGAACTGTCCCCGGACGAGATGCAGCGGCGTTACACGGCAATGATGCAAGGCCAGTGAGCACCCGCGCGTGGATAGAATCGCGGCATGCAAATCCGCACCGCCAGGCCTGACGACGCCGAAGCCATCGCTGCCACGGAAGCCGCCACGCAACGCACGCCGGGGCTGCTGGTGGCGCATCCGGGCGAGATCCCGGTGGATGCGTATCGCGCGAAAATCGGCAAACTCACGACCGATGGCCGCTACATCGTCGCCGAGGAAAACGGCGAGCCGGTGGGCCACGCCTTCCTCGACCCGATGCCCATGCGCGCCAATGCCCACGTTTTCACGTTGACCATCGTGGTGCATCCGGGCCAGGTCGAACGCGGCGTCGGCCGTGCGATGCTGGAGCACCTGCTGGACTGGGCGCGGCGCGATAAACGGGTCGGCAAGATCGAACTGAACGTGCGCGCGGGCAACCTGCGCGCACAACGGTTGTACCATCGTTGCGGATTCGTGGAGGAAGCGCGCTTCAGGCGTCGCGTCCGCCGGACCGACGGCGTGTACGAGGACGATATCGGCATGGCCTGGTTCCCCGCGCGCGCGACGGAATGAACCGGCATCGGAGCCGACCGCAACACAGCTAGATCAGACCATCGCGCCGCACGGGAGCAAGGCCATGGTGAAGAACTTCGACCACGTCACCATCGTGACGCAGGACGTCGAGACGGCCAAACGGTTTTTCGGCCTGCTGGGGTTTCGGGAAGACAAATCGGTCGTCATCTCGGGACCGCAATTTTCCGCCTACATGGGCGTCGCGGACATCGAGGCCGAGCACGTCACGCTGGTGCTCGACGGCGCCGTGCCACGCGTGGAAGTGCAACTGCTGAAATATCGCCATCCGGCGCCGCTTCCCGATCCCGCCATCCGCAACCTCAGCAAGTTGGGGTTCAATCACGTTTGCTTCGCGGTCGACGACATGGATCGCGAACTGGCCATGCTGCAAGCCCACGGCATCCGCTTGCGCAACGAAGTGATGGTTTTCCACGACCGCAAGCTGGTCTTTCTTGACGGACCGGAGGGCATCACCATCGAGCTGGCCGAATGGAACCCACGGCAGACCGGCGAGAACCGTTGACGCGTCATCGCCAGGCCGTGATTGTCGCGGTGCCACTGGCAAGCGCAGGCGCGCGGTGACAGACTGGCGGCATCGTTCGTGGCGAACGGTGGGAGAAGCTCGATGGCGCAAACCGGGCCGGTCGGACACGACGCGGAGGTCCGCGAACTCGTCGAGCTGCAAGCCGAGGTCGTCTACCACAACGTCGATCGCACGCTGGCGACCTGGACGCGCACCGCGTTGTCGCTGATCGTGTTCGGCACCGTGGTGGACCGCTATGGCCTGCTGCTGGCGCGCGACCACCCGGCGCACGTCGGCACGCTGCTGGCGACGAACCCGGAATCGAGCGCGGGCGGCCTGTTCCTCGTCGCTCTGGGCGTGTTCATCGCGGCGAGCACCGCCATCCGCCATCAGGCTTACCGCCGGATCTGGCTGCGCGAATACAGCCATCCCGGTTTCCACGGGCCGTGGCTGGCTTTCACCTTCGCGGCGATGACGGTAATCGCCGGCCTCGCGCTGCTGGCCGTGTTGGGCCTGTTCCGCGGCTGAAGCGCGGCATATCGTCAAGCCGGGCGCCGCGTGACAAACTATCGGCGACGTCCGGATGCAGGGCAGGAATGCAGACGTGGCCGAAGACACACCGCTCCCGCAATCCACGACCGCGCACGAACTGGTCGAGCTGTCACTGCAGCGTTCGTACATGAACACCGAACGCACGCTGGCGGTCTGGACCCGCGTCGCGCTGTCGCTGATGATCTTCGGCATCGCGGTGGACCGGTTCGGTCTCCTGATGAACCATCCGCCGTGGCACGTCGCGCTGGCCAGCGAACTGTTGCCCAATCCGCTGTCCACCGTGGGCGGCGTGGTGCTGGTGGGAATGGGCGTGCTGATCCTGCTGGCGACGGGCTTCCGCTTTCTCGCCTACGGCCTCAAGTGGCACCGCCAGAATCCCCGCTACGTGTGGTACCACACGCCATGGCTCGCCTTCACCTTCACGATGCTGATGGCGGCATTCGGGATCGCGTTGCTGGTGGTGCTGTGCGTATACCGGCAGTAAATCAACTCCGGAGTGGCTGTCGTGAAAAGTCACGCCATGGATGGCCGTGGTGGACTTTGCGCACTTTGTACGACCCAATTCATTATTGCTGCCCGAGTAAGCAGTGATCAGGGATGATCACATACGTACAGGTCCGGATTTGTGGCACGCATCGCGTGCAGTCCGCGCGGACTG
>DASZTT010000136.1:0-4385 GCA_035547895.1 Rhodanobacteraceae bacterium | reverse complement strand
GAAGTAATGATCGAAGGAACGGTTCTCGTCGAAGATCACCACCAGGTGCTTGATGGGCGTGGCGGTGGGGACGGCGTCCTGCGGGGAACGCAGGCCGATGCCGATGCCACCGCCGGGGCCGATCGGCCACACGGGACGCGACGAGGGGCCATCATGGCCCGGGCCGGACTGGGCGAACGCCAGCAAGGTGAACCCCGCGGCCGCGATCGAGGCGGCGAGGAGTGTCTTTCGAAGGATGCGTGAGCGTGGCATGCGAAAACTCCTGACATGAACAATGCGGTAGTTGTCGGGCCGGCTTTCCGGTCGCAAGGAGTCGTCGGGATGACGGCTGCGGTCGAATGCCTGGCCTTCCCAGGCATTCGAACACCCGCGCATGAAGGTTGTGCGACAGTTCGTTGAGGAAAATCTGACAGCCCTGCCACGCAACCGGTGAGGGTGAATGACGGAACGGCGTGCGGTGACGGAGCGCGCGCGTTACGCTCGCCTGCGGGGATCGAGGTGACGGAGCGGACGCCTCCGCTCATGCGTGGCGCCGCTTTGCACGGCGCGTGTCAACCTCGGGCCGCCGCCGCACGTTGCAGAAGGGTGCGGACCTTTTCACCGAATCAGGGGATCAAGATGAGACTGCCGACGTTCCGGATCACGGGCGGATTCCTGCCGGTCAACCTCGCGGCCTGCAGCGCACGCGCGCAACAGGCCGACGACAACGCACTGCCGCGTTCGTCACGCTTCCGGAACGGATGGCGCCGCGTGGTCGCGGCGGGCCGGTTCGTGCATCTTCCGTTGCCCGCCAGCTGGATGGCCCCGACCAAGTCGTGAGCGAAGGCGCTCAGGCACCGCGGCGTGCAAGCTCCGTCGCGACATCCTTGGCCGCGGCGAGCGTCTGCGCGATGTCCTCGCGGGTGTGCGCGGTCGACACGAACAGGTTCTCGTAGGCGCCGGGGTGGAACAACACGCCGCGCGCCAACATGCCGCGCCACCAGCGGTCGAACAGCTTCTGGTCGGCGTGGCGTTCGGCGTCACGATAGTTGTGGATGGGTTCACGCGCGAACCACACCTGCATCAGCGGGCCGACGCCCACCACGTACACCGGCAGACCCGCTTCGTCGAGCACCTTGCCGAGGCCGGCGCGCAACTCGTCCGAAATCGCATCCAGCTTCGCGAACAGGCCCGGCGTCGCCAGTTCGTCCAGCGCCGCGTTGGCCGCCGCGATGGCGATGCCGTTGGCGGCGTAGGTGCCCGCCATCGAAACCTTGCCGTTCGCGACCAGCGCCATGATGTCGGCGCGCCCGCCGCAGGCTGCGACCGGGAAGCCGCCGCCCAGGCCCTTGGCAAACACCGACAGGTCCGGCGTGATGCCGAGCCGCGCCTGGGCGCCGCCGAGGCCGAGCCGGAAGCCCGTGATCACTTCGTCGAACAGCAGCACGATGCCGCGCCGCGCGGTGAGTTCCCGCATCGCCTCGAGATAACCCGGCTTCGGCAGGATGCAGCCGGTATTGCACATCACGGGTTCGGTGATCACCGCGGCGATCGCATCGCCTTCGCGCGCGATCGCGTCGGCCAGTGCATCGGCGTCGTTCCACGGCAGGATGATCAGGTTTTCGTCCAGCCCGTGCGGCAGGCCGGGCCCCTGCGGCACCGGGCGAGGATGCGCATCGGGACCGGCCTTGGCGATGTCCGGATGCTTGCTCCAGTACACCTGGTCGGAGAAACCGTGGTACATGCCTTCGAAGCGGATCAGCTTCGGCCTCCCGGTGAAGGCACGCGCGAGCCGGGTCGCGTACAGCACGGCCTCGGTGCCGGTGTTGCACAGGCGCACCTGTTCGACGCTCGGCACCGCGGCGATGATCTTGTCGGCCAGCTTCGCTTCGTCCGCCGTCGGCAGCGCGAATACGGTGCCGCGCTGCTGGATGAAATCGACGACCGCCTGGGTGACGCGCGGCGGACGATGTCCGAGCAGCATCGGCCCGAGGCCCAGCAGGTAATCGATGTACTCGTTGCCGTCGACGTCGGTGAGCCGCGACCCGCTGCCGCTTTCGACGAACAGCGGGTACGGCGTCCAGCCCGACCACGTCGCGCGCGCGGTGCTGTTGACGCCGCCCGGGATGGAACGGCACGCGATGTCGAACAGCTTGCCGCTGCCCGCGGTGTCGAGGCCGTCGGCAAGCTGGGCGGCGGCGGCCGAAGCCGCGGCGTTTGCGGAATTCATGGTGGACATGCCCGGATCAGAGGATGGACGCCGGCGTGAGCACGCGCCTCGGCGTGTAAAGCTTGCCGGCCAGCAATGCCGGCAGCAATCCGATCGCATCGGCGAAGCCGACGATCGAGGTATGCGGAATCGCCGCGTGGCGGCAGTGCTCGATCAGACGGTGCTTGGCAAACACGTAGTCGGCTTCGCCCGCGGGGCAGAAATCCGAAGCGCCGTCGCCGATCAGCAGCACGCGATGGTGCCGGTTGTGCTCGCGCACCGCGCTGGCGCACTTGCAATGGCCGCTGCCGATGCGGCAATGCGGATCGGAGAACGGCGTCTCCAGTTTCCAGCGGCGCGGGCCGGCCTGCACCAGCCGGTTGGCGAGGATGGGCAGGCGGTCGAGCCGGTAGCGCGACAGGATCGCGCGGATCGCGTAATCGATTCCGTCGCTCACCACCCGCAACGTGGTGCCCGCGGCCAGGGCCGACTCCACGAATTGCGGGAACGCCGGATCGATGCGCAGCGTCGCCAAGTGTTCGTCGATTTCCTCGCGCGTGGCATCCAGCAACGCGACCTGCCCCGCCATGCATTCGGCCGAGCCGATCTTGCCGGCGCGCCAGTCGCGCTCCAGCACCTGCCATTCCGGAGGCGCGAAACGGTCGAGCAGCGAGTCCGTGACATCTTCCACGGCGATGGTGCCGTCGAAGTCGCACAGGATGTTCCATTGGGTCACGGGCGGATTCCGGAAGCGGCTTGCCGCAAAGTGGGACCGATTCTAGCGCCGGCGGCTTTCCCGGCGCTTACTTGTGCGACCGTCCCTGATCGCTGCATCCGAGGCGTACAGTGTTCAGGTTGACGACAAACGCTAAGACCGGGGCTTCGGAAAACGCACCAGCACGCGCTGCCCGATCCGCAGCGGCTCGACACCTTGCTTCGGCGGCGCCAGTTCCAGCGTGCAATCGACATCGTTGGCGAGCGCGCGTTCCAGCGGATCCTGGGTCAGGCCGGCCGGCTGCAGCACCTGCCCGACCCACGTCACGGTGGCGTCGTACACCGGGCCGGAACCCGAATCGCGCACCACTTCGGCGTGCATGCCGGCATGGATCGCGCCGGCCGAGTCCACGTCGAGCTGCGCCTGCACGATGTGCGGACGCTCCGGCAGCAGTTCGAACAGCGGCTGGCCCGACGCCGCGGAAACCGATTGCCCGACCGCGACGTGGCGCGCGACCACATTGCCCGCCACCGGCGCGCGCAACGTGGTGGCATCGAGATCGAGTTTCGCCGCGGCGAGTTTCTGTTGCGCGGCGTCCAGCTCGGCCTGCGCGGCGGCTTGCCTCGCCTTCAGCCCGGCGACGGTGTCGCGCGCCTGCTCGGCGGCTTCGCCGGTTGCGGCGCCGGCCTTGGCGGCAGCGACGATGCGCGGCGCGCGTTGCTCGGCCTGCTTCAGCGACACCTGCAATTCGGCCAGTTGCGCCTTCGCCTGCGCGACGCCCGCCTGCGCGGTCGCCTCGGCGATCTTTGCCGCACGCGGGTCGAGCGTCGCCAGCAGCTGGTGCGCCTGCACCGCGTCGCCCTGTTTCACCGCCACCGATTCGACCACGCCATCGGTGCGTGCCGCCACCAGCACCATGCCGCCCTCCACCGCGACCTTGCCGCGCGCCACCGCCAGCCATTGCGACTGCGCGGCCGCGGTGGTGGAATCGCCGTGCGACGACGAGCACGCGGAGAGCGCGAAGGTCAATGCGGCGAGCGCGATGCCGGCGCAGCGAACAGGTTTCACGATGGACTCTCCTCTGCGGCAACATCATCGTCATGCGGAATCCGCCGGTCGCCAAGTATCGCGCCGTCTTCCATTTGCAACACGCGGTCCGCGTGCGTGACCAGGCGCGGGTCGTGGCTGACGCACAGCACGGTGGTGTCGTGCTCGTGCGCGATGCGGCGCAAGGTGTCGATCACGGTCTGGCCATTGGCGGCATCCAGCGCGCTGGTGGGCTCGTCGGCGAAAAAAAGCTCGGGTTGCTTGACCAGCGCGCGCGCGATCGCGACGCGCTGTTTTTCGCCGCCGGAAAGTTCCGCCGGCAACAGGTGCATCCGGTCCGACAGTCCCACTTCGTCCAGTGCCGCGCGGCCGCGCGCTTCCGCCGCGCGATCATCCGCGCCCATGTAACCCAGCGGCAGCATCACCTGTTCCAGC
>DASZTT010000135.1:0-11309 GCA_035547895.1 Rhodanobacteraceae bacterium | reverse complement strand
CGGCCGACGCGGCCGACCCGCACTCGCCCTGGAACATCTCCGACGCGTGGCGCATCGGCCATCCCGGAAAGCGGATCATCGCGTTGGCGGTGGGCGGACAGCGCCACGAGATCGAGGCGCGCGGTCACGCGGGTCACTACGCGTTGCAGGCAGGCGATGCCGGGTGCGGTGTCAAGAACGCACATTGGGACGGCGAAGTCCTGAGCGCACGCTTCGATGGCGAAGCACGTCGTTGCAAGGTTCGCGCGGACGGATCACGCGTCCTGCTGCACGATGCGAACGGGACCCGCTGGCGGTTCGAGCGCATGCCGGCATTCGCGTGGGAAGCCAGCGACGCGGCGGGCACCAACCAGGTCATCGCGCCCATGCCCGGCCGCATCGTGCTGGTCAAGGCCAAGGGCGGTGACCAGGTGGAGGCCGGCCAGGAGTTGCTGGTGATGGAAGCGATGAAGATGGAGCTTTCGCTGAAGGCGCCGCGCGCGGGAACGATCGAGACGCTGTCGGCCGTTGCCGGCGATTTCGTGGAAGCCGACGCGGTGCTGGTGCGCTTCGCGGAGTGAGCACGCCCGGTTCAGTGTGCACTCTGGATGTCGACGAAACCGAGCGCGCGGCGCAACGGATCCAGCAGCGTTCCGTAACGCGGCGCGCGTGCGGTGTCGCGCCGCAAGGGTTGGCGCACCTGCATCGCGCTGGGTGAGCGCACTTCGCGCGAACCGGCTCCGAACGCCAGGCAGGCATCCTCGAAAGGCAGGACGCAGAATGCCAGCAGTGCTCGCACGCCGGCTTCCGGGTCGGCCAGCAGGTTTTCGTAATCCTGCGTGTACACGAACCCCGGATAGCGCGTCTGCCATTGCTGCACCACCCGATCGAATCCGTTCCGGTACGCAGCGAGATCCGCGAACGTGTGCGTCCAGCCCTGCCCGTCCGCGGTCATGTACTGGCGGTAGCACGAGAAGCAGGTTTCCAGCGGATCGCGACGGCAGACGATCACCTTCGCGCCCGGCAGCATCATGCGGATGGCACCGATGTGCAGCCAGTTGCCTGGCAACTTGTCGGTGAAGAACGGTTTGCGCCCGCGCCAGCGCGCGGTGCGCTCGAGATAACGCTCGCCCAGCCGCCGCCAGTCGTCGCCACCCATCGACGGCACCCAATCGGGATAGTGCCGCCCACGCTCCCGCGACTCGTCCGCGAGCACCTGCGGCAGGTCGCGCAATTCGCCGGAAGCCTCCACTTGCGAATGCGCCGCCAGTACCTGCTCGGTCAGCGTCGATCCCGAACGCGGCAGGCTGGCGATGAAGATCGCGCCGTGTCCGCGCTCCGATCCATCCGGGCGCGCCGCGGCGAACGCCGCCAGCACGGCGTCCAGTTCGCGCGAAAACGAAGCGGTGTCCCATGGCTGCAGCTTGCGGGCATGCGCGTGGGTTTCCTGCAGCACGCCCATCGCTTCCGCGCAGCGGTCATTGCGGTCCAGCACCCGCGCGATTGCGAAGCCCAGCGCGATGCGATCGCGTTCGCTGGCGCGTGGATCGCGCATCGCCACCTGCATCGCCGGAACGTCATCGTCGCCGAGCTGCCCGAGGTCGGCCATTCCCCACCAGGCGTCGCCGCGGAAGGGATGCATCGCCAGCACCTCGCGCAAGGTCGTGGCGGCGGCATCGACGCGGCCTGCCATCTTCAGCAAGTCAGCAAGTTGCAGGCGTGCCTGCAGGTTGCCCGGGGCGAGTTCCAGCGCCTTGCGCAAAGCCGTCTCGGCTTCCCCGAAACGCACCGCGCGCACCTGCAAAACGCCGAGGTTGTACCAGGCCATGGCGAGGCCTGGTTGCAACGCACACGCGCGTTGCAGCACATCGATCGCGTCGTCGAGTTGTCCGATGGCGGCCAGCTGCCTCCCGAGCGTGCAGCAGAACGTGGCATCGTCGGGACGAGCCTGCAGCGCCTGCCGGGCGGCGTTCACCGCGCCGGCGTGATCGCCCAGCCGACCGCGAACGCCCGCAAGCAGATGCAGGACATCCGGATGTGCGGGCGCATGTTCGACCAAGGCCTTGGCCAGGGCGGCGGCTTCGCGCGGCTTGCCGGCTGCGAGCGCTTCGGCGGCGCGGGCGTATTGCGCCTGCGCCTGGGCATCCAGCCCTTGGATTCCACCCGTCATGGCATCATTACGTGGTCGAGGATGCCGCATCCTGACGCTGCCGCGGGTGCGCTGGCAAGACGCGGCGCACGGCAATCCTTCGCCTTTCGAACCGGATCACGCATGCTCCCCAACCATGTCCGCATCGTCGAAGTCGGCGCCCGCGACGGTTTGCAGAACGAGAAGACGGTGATTCCCACCGCGACCAAGATCGAACTGATCGATCGGCTTTCCGCGTGCGGGCTGGAAACCATCGAGGCCACCAGCTTCGTCAGCCCGAAGTGGGTGCCGCAACTGGCCGACGCGGAAGAGGTCTACGCCGGCATCACCCGCAAGCCCGGCGTCGACTACCCCGCGCTGGTGCCGAACATGCAAGGCTATGACCGTGCGCGTGCCGCCGGGGTCACCAGCATCGCGGTGTTCACCGCGGCCAGTGAAGCCTTCAACCAGAAAAACATCAATGCCTCGATCGACGAATCGATCGAGCGTTTCCGGCCGGTACTGGAACGCGCACGTGCCGAAGGCGTGCGGGTGCGCGGCTACGTTTCCACGGTACTGGGCTGCCCCTACCAGGGCGAGGTGCCGGTGAGCGACGTGGTGCGCGTCTCGAAGCGGCTGTACGACCTGGGTTGCGACGAGATTTCACTGGGCGACACCATCGGCGTCGGCACGCCGGTGAAGGCGCGCGCGATGCTGCACGCCGTTTCACTCGAGGTGCCGATGAAAGCGCTGGCCGTGCACTTCCACGACACCTACGACCAGGCGCTCGCGAATATCCTCATGTGCCTCGAGGAAGGCGTGCGCGTGGTGGACAGTTCCGTCTCCGGGACCGGCGGCTGCCCGTACGCCAGGGGTGCGACCGGCAATGTCGCCAGCGAGGACGTCGCCTACATGCTGCAGGGCATGGGCATCGAGACCGGCGTCGACCTGGACAAGCTGGTCGAAACCGGCTGGTGGCTGGCGAAGCAGTTGGGCAAGCCCACTTCCAGCCGCGTGACGCGCGCAAGGATGGGTGAGTGATGGGCTTGTTCGTGCGATCGTCCATGATCGCTGCGTGCCCAACGCTCTTCTGACCATGACATTGTCCCGTTTACAAACGCCAGAACGGCCATCCTTGGCCTGACTTTTCACAACAGCGGCTTCGAATGGCAGGTTTCAGCGTGCATTCCTCGACACCTTACCGAATTCGTCCGATCGAGCCACGCGACGATGCCGCCGTTGCCGCGATCATCCGCAGCGTGATGCCGGAATTCGGCGCGGGCGGCGACGGTTTCGCGATCCACGACGTCGAAGTGGGCGGAATGTGTGCGGCCTACGCGAAACCGCGCAGCGCCTATTTCGTGCTCGAAATCGAAGGCAAGGTGGTGGGGGGTGGCGGCGTCGCACCGCTGGAAAATGGTGAGCACGATGTGTGCGAGTTGCGCAAGATGTATTTCCTGCCGGAAGCGCGGGGCCTCGGGGCGGGTCAAGCGATGATCACGCGCTGCCTCGACACGGCGCGGGAGCTCGGTTTCAAGCGCTGCTATCTCGAAACCCTGACCGGCATGGATGCGGCGCAGGCGCTGTATCGCAAGCACGGCTTCACGCCGCTCTGCGCACCGATGGGCAGCACCGGCCACCACGGCTGCGATCGCTGGTTCATCCGCGCGCTGTAGTCGCCGCAAAGCCGCGGGTCCCCTACAATCGCGGGTTTGCCATCGAGGAAACACGCGTATGCAACTCGCCCAGGTCAAGGCCGTCGTCACCGGCGGCGCATCCGGACTCGGCCACGCCGTCGCGCAACACATCGTCGCCCATGGCGGCAGGGTCGCGCTGTTCGACGTCAACGAGGAAAAAGGCCAGGCCGCCGCGAAAGGTTTGGGCGATTCGGCGCGGTTCTGCAAGACCGACGTGACCAGCGAGGACGGCGTCGCCGCCAACGTCGCCGCCGCGCGCGATGCGATGGGCGGCCTGAACGTGGTGATGAACTGCGCGGGCATTCTCGGTTCGGGCCGCATGCTCGGCAAGGAAGGCCCGATGCCGCTCAAGAATTTCGCAGGCACCGTGATGGTGAACCTGGTCGGCAGCTTCAATGTCGCCAAGGCTGGCGCCGCCGTGATGCAGTCGAATGAACCCGGCGACGATGGCGAGCGCGGCGTGATCATCAACACGGCTTCGGTCGCAGCCTACGAGGGCCAGATCGGACAGGCCGCGTATTCGGCGTCCAAGGGGGGCGTGGTCGGCATGACTTTGCCGATGGCGCGCGAACTGTCGCGCTTCGGCATCCGCGTGATGACCATCGCGCCGGGCATCTTCTGGACGCCGATGGTGGATGGCATGCCACCGCAGGTGCAGGAATCGCTTTCCGCTTCCATTCCCTTCCCTTCACGCCTGGGCAAGCCGCAGGAGTTCGCGGAAACCGTCGCGTTCATCATCGGCAACAGCTACCTCAATGGCAGCGTGATCCGGCTGGACGGCGCAGTGCGCCTCGCGCCCAAATGACTTGCCGTCATTCCGGCGCAGGCCGGAATGCGGAGGCATGGATGCCGAAGCGAGCATCGGCAAAGCCGATGGCCCGAAGGGCGCGCCGCAGGAGTGGCGCGTAATCCATTTTGATTTCATGGAAGAACACGAGAACAAGACGGATTCCGGAGCGTGACTGCGCAACGTCCGGCATGAAGAAAGCAACATCCACCCGAATTCCGAGTCATCAATCCAATGAAAGCTTCCGACGTCAAGAAAGGCAACGTGGTCGAACACGAAGGCACCGTGTACCAGGTGCGCGATCTCGAACGCAGCGCGCCGACCGCGCGTGGCGGCAACGTCACCTTCCGCTTCACGCTGTATTCGATTCCGGGCGGGCGCAAGTTCGACTTGAGCCTGCGGGCCGACGATGACCTCAAGGAAATGGAACTCACGCGCCGCGCCGCGAACTATTCCTACAAGGATGGCGACGCGTTCGTGTTCCTCGATGCCGAGGACTACACGCCCTACACGCTCGATCCCGACGTCATCGGCGACAGCGCGGCGTATATCGTCGAAGGCGTGGAAGGCTACTACGTGCAACTGATCGACGACGCACCGGTCGCACTGCAGGTGCCGACCAGCGTCGCGATGACCATCGTCGACACCGCGCCGGAACTGAAGGGTGCGTCCGCCACCAAGCGCACCAAGCCCGCCAAGCTCGACACCGGCATCGAAATCCAGGTACCGGAATACATCACTACCGGTGAAAAGGTTTGGGTGAACACCCTGACCGGCGAATTCGCGGGTCGAGCGTGAGGCGTTTGCGACAGTTGGGGGACTGTCGCGCCGAACGCGAGGGTGAGGCATGGATGCCGAACCGGCTGCGCCGCATGGACGCATGCGTGCGCTGTCCCTGGCGCATTTGCACGGGCACAGCCCGAAAAACATGCCATTCGGCGCTTGTCGCCGGAGAAAAGGACCGGTAAGGTACGGCAGACTTGCGCCTGGCGCGCGAGCCCGCACAGCTTCGAGGGGAAGCGCAAGCGGATATCCGGGCGCAGGCTGTGCCCAGCCACGGTTCCCCTGCCGCGGACCCGATCGATTGGGAGCACAAATGATCTTCTGGCGTGTAAAGCCGCTTGACCAGATTCTTGCCACGGCCGAAAAGAAATCGCTGAAACGCCAGTTGGGTCCGATCCAGCTGACCTTGCTGGGCATCGGCGCGGTGATCGGTACCGGCATTTTCGTGCTGACCGCCGAAGCCGCGCAGAAGGCCGGCCCGGGCATGATGCTTTCGTTCGTGATCGCGGCGATCGTGTGCGGACTCGCCGCGCTCGCCTACGCCGAACTCGCGGCGATGGTGCCGGTTTCGGGTTCCGCCTACACCTACAGCTACGGCGTCATGGGCGAACTGATCGCCTGGATCGTCGGCTGGGCACTCGTGCTGGAATACGCGATCGGTGCGACCGCCGTGTGCGTGGGCTGGTCCGGTTACGTCAACGGATTGCTCAACAGCGGCGTCTTCGGGTGGGTCAAACCGGGCGCCTTGTCGCTTCCGCACTGGCTGCAAGTCGGACCGACGCTCGGCGGCGGCTTCAACCTGCTGGCCTTCCTGATCGGCGTCGCGGTGACCGGCCTGCTGGTGATCGGCACGTCCAAGAGCGCGCGCGTCAACGCGGTACTGGTGGCCATCAAGATCATCGCGCTCACGGTTTTCATCGTGATTTCGGTACCGGTCGTCAAGAACGCCAACCTGCACCCGTTCCTGCCGACCGGCTGGGGCAATCCGCTGGGCAGCAATGGCATAGGCGTGCTGGGCGCCGCGGCATCCATCTTCTTCGCCTACGTCGGCTTCGATGCAGTGTCGACGGCAGCGGAGGAAACCCGCAACCCCAATCGCAACATTCCGATCGGCCTGATCGGCGCGCTGGTCATCTGCACCATCTTCTACCTGCTGGTGGGCTACGGCGCGGCCGGTTCGGTCGGCGCACAGCCGCTGACCAGCGCGACCGGCGCTTTCCTGGACCCGGGCACCCCGTCGTTCGCGGCGGCTTGCGGCAATTCGCAGGCCCTGGTGTGCAGCCGCGAGCCGCTCGCGCAGGTGATGAGCACGCTCGGACACCCGGGAGTCGCCATCATGATCGAACTCGCGGCCATCGTGGCACTGCCCTCGGTGATCCTCGTGATGATGTTCGGGCAGACCCGCATCTTTTTCACGATGTCCCGCGACGGGCTGCTGCCCAATATGTTCTCCAAGGTCCACGCGCGCTTCTTCACGCCGCACGTGATCACCTACATCACCGGCACCGTGGTGTCGCTGTGTGCCGCGCTGTTCCCGGTCGGCAAACTGGCCGACACCTCGAATGCCGGCACCCTGCTCGCGTTCGCGATGGTCTCGGTCGGCGTAATGATCCTGCGTCGAACCCAGCCCGAGCGCAAGCGTCCGTTCCGGACGCCATTGGTCTGGATCGTATGCCCGCTGGCCGTCGCCGGCTGCCTGTTGCTGTTCGTCAATCTCAGCGGCATCGCCAAGGGCGTGTTCGTGGTGTGGGCCGTGATCGGGTTGATCTTCTACCGGCTGTACGGCTACAAGCGCAGCCAGATGTCACCGGAACAGATCACGCACGCGCTGGACGACGTGGTGTGACGGCGCATACGAGGGGTTGCCCGGCGGCGCCGATGCCTCGCCGGCATCGGACTGCAACAAACCCGAGAGCGCACCGGAGCATTCCGTGACGATCCTGCAGCGGCTCCTTGCGCGCAAAGCGGTCGGTGACGCCGATACCGTGGACGACATCCACGGCGGCATCCAGTTGCGCCGCACGCTCGGCCCGTGGGGCCTGACGGCCCTCGGCATCGGCGCGGTGATCGGCGGCGGCATCTTCGTGATCACGGGCCAGGCCGCGGCCGAGCACGCGGGACCGGCGGTGTTGCTGTCGTTCGTGATCGCGGCCGTGGTCTGCAGCTTCACCGCCTTGTGCTACGCGGAGTTCGCCACGCTGATCCCGATGTCGGGCAGCTCGTATTCCTATGCCTACGCGACGCTGGGCGAATTTGCGGCGTGGTTCATCGGCTGGAACATGGTGCTGGAATACGGAGTCTCCGCTTCGGCCGTGGCGGTAAGCTGGACGGGTTATTTCAAGAGCCTGGTCAGGCACATGGGTTTCAACCTGCCCGACGCGCTGACGAACGCGCCCATCGCGTTCGTGGACAAGCACCTGGTGGTCACCGGTGCGCTGTTCAACCTGCCGGCGGTGGTACTGGTGCTGCTGCTGACCTGGCTGTGCTACGTCGGCATCCGCGAATCCAGCGGCACCAACACGGCGATCGTGATGCTGAAAGTCACGCTGATCGTCATCGTGATCGTCGCAGGCTGGCGCTACGTCAACCCGCACCTGTGGCACCCGTTCATCCCGCCGGCGAGGGGCCCGGAGACCTACGGCTGGGGCGGCATCATGCGCGCCGCCACGCTGGTGTTCTTTGCCTACATCGGTTTCGAGGCGACATCCACCGCCGCGCAGGAAGCCAAGAATCCGCAGCGCGACCTGCCGATCGGCACGCTGGCGTCGCTGGCGATCTGCACGGTGCTGTACGTGGCCATGGCCGCAGTGCTGACGGGGCTGATTCCCTTCGTGCAACTCGGCACCGCCGAACCCGTCGTGACCGCCGTGGCGGCGCACCCGCAGCTGAACTGGCTGCGCTGGCTGGTCGAAATCGGGGCGCTGCTGGGGTTGTCCTCCGTGGTGCTGGTGATGATCATCGCTCAGCCCCGCATTTTCATGATCATGGGCCGCGACGGCATGCTGCCGCCCGTGTTCTCGAAGCTGCATCCGCGCTATCGCACGCCGCACATCAACACGCTGATCACCGGCGCCGGCATTGCGCTGCTGGCGGCGGTGTTCCCGCTCGACGTGCTTGGCGACCTGGTGTCGATGGGCACGCTGCTCGCGTTCGTCGCCGTCTGTGCCGGCGTGCTGATCCTGCGCCGCACGCGGCCGGAATTGCCGCGCACGTTCCGCGTGCCGTGGGCGGGGGTCACCTGCACGCTGGGTGTGCTGAGCTGCCTGATGCTTCTGTACTGGGAGAACTGGTACAACTGGACGCTGATGGGTTTGTGGACGCTGCTGGGCTTCGTCATCTACTTCGGCTACGGCTACCGCCACAGCCTGCTGCGCACGTCCAGGTAACGCCCGCAATGACATTGGAGCCTCGCTTGTCCGGCAGGCCCCCTGTACGGCCGCGTATTGTGGATAACTCTCGAAACAATGAAACGTTAACTTTACAAGTTATTGTTTCAGCAAAATAAAAAATTTAGTTTCGAAATCCGGCTTGTCAACCTTGGCCCCTGCAAATCCCCGCGCTATGATGCGTGCTCCGAGGGATTTCCCATTGGCAGTGGACCCCGGACCGTTGCCCGGTACGGCAGGCGTAGTCAGCTCCTCCGCTTGCCGTATCCGGGCAGCAACTTGTCTACGCCGCCCTTTTCCGACCCCTATCCTTCGCGAGCAGCGCGACCGTCACGCCGCGCGAATCGACGGCGCAACGGTCATGCACGCCGATCAGCTTTTCGCCTGGAATCCCGAGCACCACCCCTTCGCGTTGACATCGAAGCCCGGGAAGATCGCGCACGGCCCGTAGGCGTCGCCGGGCTTGCCCGAATAGTGCATGCACTTCGCGCACTGCTGCCCCGGCTTGTGCGGCGGCGGTGCCTTGGTGTCGTCTTCGACGTACTTGAGCGCCTTGGCTGTGGCATTGGTCGCCGCATTCAAATGCGGCAAGCCCGCCGCCCACACGCGGCGCGGCAGGGAACCCAGCAGGGCCATCCCCGCGACGGCGCCGCCGGCGAACTTGAGAAAGCGACGGCGAGGTGATGCAGCTTGTTCGGTCATCTCCTGACTCCTTACTCGACGGATGAAATTGCAGGCACTGCGTGCATGTTACGCCGGCAGCGCCCACGTCGCACCGGTTTCGGCATTTCGGCACGTGATACATTCAGCCGCCTGATCGAATCGCCGTATCGCCATGCCCTTCACGTCCGCACAAATTGCCGAACGGCTGCATGCCTGCGGCGTGGAAATTGCGCAGGCAGGCGCGGAGCTGGCCGCGCGCGGCTGGACGCCCGCGACCAGCAGCAACTTCTCGATGCGCATCGATGACGATACCGCGGCCGTGACGGTTTCCGGCCGTGACAAGGGCGCGTTGACGCCAGCCGACGTGATGGCGGTGACACTCGACGGCCGGCCGCTCGACCCGTCACAACGCCCTTCCGCGGAAACCGCCCTGCATCTCCAGGTGTATCGCCGCCAACCCGACGCCAATGCGGTGCTGCATACCCATTCACACAACCAGACCGTCGCGTCGCGCCTGTTTGCGCCGCAAGGCATGCTGGCGCTGCGCGGCTGGGAACTGCAGAAGGCGCTGACCGGCTACACCACGCACGAGAGCGAACTCGACGTGCCCGTGTTCCCGAACTCGCAGGACATGCGCGACATCGAGGCCAGGGTCGATGCATGGATGGACGCGGGCCGGCCCTTGCACGCCTACCTCATCGAAGGTCACGGCCTTTACACTTGGGGGCGCAGCATGCCGGAGGCCAGGCGCCACCTCGAGGCGCTGGAATTCCTGCTGGCCTGCGAACTCGATTTGATTCGTCTCGGAGGCATCCCATGAGCCGTCTGCGCGTGTATGACCAGCGCGACCCTGCCCACCCACTGGTCGCCGAATCGGATCACGCCGCGATCGCCCGCACGCTGGGCGGGGTCGGTGTACGTTTCGAACGCTGGCAAGCCAACAAGCCGGTGGCGCCCGGCGCGAGCCAGGAAGAAGTGATCGCCGCATACGGCGATGACATCGAGCGCCTGAAACTGGAAAAGGGTTACCGGGCCGTGGACGTGATTTCGCTGACGGCCGATCATCCGCAGAAGGACGCACTGCGGCAGAAGTTCCTGTCCGAACACACGCATTCCGAAGACGAGGTGCGTTTTTTCGTGGCGGGCCAGGGCCAGTTCACGCTGCACATCGGCGAACGCATCTACGACGTGCTGTGCGAACAGGGCGACCTGATCGGCGTGCCGGACGGAACCCGCCACTGGTTCGACATGGGGCCGAACCCGCATTTCGTGGCGATCCGCCTGTTCACCAATCCGGAAGGCTGGGTCGCGAATTTCACCGGCGAGGACATCGCCGAGCGCTTCCCGCGCCTCGAGAACTGAAAGCGGAAAGGAACGCCATGTCTTACCTGCAGCAGTCGCTGGCACCCGGCGAAACCATCGTGGCGGTGTTCAAGCTGCACTGGTTCATGTGGATCCGTTTCTGGGTGGTGATCGTGCTGGGCGTCATCGCCGTGGTCGCGCTGTCGATCGCGCAGATCCCGTGGGGCGCGCTTGCAGTGGGCGTGCTCGCCATCCTGATCGCCGGATATCAATGGCTGTGGCTGCGCGCAATCGAACAGGGCGTCACCAATCGCCGCGTGGTGCGCAAGACCGGCATCGTGTCCCGCACGACCACCGAACTGCGGCTGGCTTCGATCGAAACGGTGGACCTGCGCCAGAGCTTCTGGGGCCGGATCTTCGGCTACGGCAACGTCGAGATCACCGGCCGCGGCGAAACCGCGATGGTGCTCGACCGGATTGCGCGTCCGGTGGAAGTGAAGCGCGACATCGAGAGTGCCTATTCCGCCCACATCGAAACGCAGCAACCCGGCGCCATGGCATGAACGCGGCACACGTCGCCGGCG
>DASZTT010000134.1:0-7796 GCA_035547895.1 Rhodanobacteraceae bacterium | reverse complement strand
CGCAGCTCGCGGTCTACCTTCCTCCGGAACAGATCGAACGCATCCGCGGCGCCTACGCGGTAGGTGCGCGCGCCCACGCCAGCCAGAAGCGCAAGAGCGGTGAGCCGTACATCACCCATCCGCTCGCGGTGGCGGCGATCCTCGCGGGATTGCGGCTGGATGCCGAAACCATCATCGCTGCGATCCTGCACGACACGCTGGAAGACACGGGCATGACCCGGGTGCAGCTCGAGGCCAGCTTCGGCACCACCGTCACCGAGCTGGTCGACGGCGTCACGAAACTGGAGCGGGTGGATTTCGCCAGCCGCGTGGAAGCCGACGCCGAGAGTTTCCGCAAGATGCTGCTGGCGATGGCGCGCGACCTGCGGGTGATCCTGATCAAGCTGGCCGACCGCCTGCACAACATGCGCACGCTTTCGGCGATGGCGCCCGAGGCGCGCCGGCGCATCGCGCGCGAGACGCTCGACATCTATGCGCCCATTGCGGCGCGCCTCGGCATGAACGCGATCCGCGCCGAACTGCAGGACCTCGGCTTCCGCAGCTTGTACCCCGACCGCTACAAGATCATCGCATCGCGTATCAAAAACACGCTCGGCAACCGTCGCGAATCGATGGCCAAGATCGAGATGGCCCTGGCGGAGCGCCTGGCGGCGGACGGCATTCCCGTGCGCATCATCAGCCGGATCAAAGCGCCGTACAGCATCTGGTCGAAGATGAAAAGCGAGCACAAGACCTTCGACCAGTTGATGGATGTGTACGGGTTCCGCCTCGTGACCGATTCGGTTGCGCACTGCTACCAGGCGCTCGGCTCCGCGCACTCGTTGTTCAAGCCGGTGGAAGGGCGCTTCAAGGATTTCATCGCGATTCCCAAGGCCAACGGTTACCAGTCTCTGCACACGGTGCTGTTCGGCCCGTTCGGCGCGCCGATCGAAATCCAGATCCGCACCGAAGAGATGGATACCGTCGCGGAGCGCGGGGTGGCGGCGCACTGGTCGTACAAACAGGACGCGATTCCCTCCAACAGCGCGCAGTCGCGCGCGCGCGCCTGGGTCGCCGGACTGGCCGACTCGCAGGCGGCTACACCGTCGTCGCTGGAGTTCTTCGAGAACGTCAAGGTCGACCTGTTCCCGGACGAGGTGTACCTGTTCACGCCCGCAGGCGACATCCAGGCATTGCCTAGGAACGCCACGGCGCTGGACCTCGCGTTTGCGGTGCACACCGACGTGGGCATGCACGCCGTCGCGGCGCGGATCGACGGCAAACTCGCCTCCCTGCGGGCGCAGCCCTCCTCGGGCCAGACCGTCGAAGTGATCACGGCGCCCTCCGCCGCGCCCAATCCGTCGTGGCTGGACTTCGCGGTGACCGGCAAGGCGCGCGCGGCAATCCGCCAATACCTGAAACACCTGCAGCACGAAGATGCGATCGACTTCGGCCATCGCATGCTGGAAAGTGCGCTGGACGCTGGCGGTTCGAGCCTCGATGCCGTGCCGCCGGAAGCGCTGGATCGCTACCTTGCCGACAACAACCTGCGCCGCCTCGAGGACCTGCTGTCGGACATCGCGATGGGCAACCGCATGCCGGACCAGGTTGCGGCCAAGCTGACCGCATTGGGCGGTTCGGTGATCGGCACCGCCCAGCATCGCGCGGAAAAGATCCGCATCAGCGGTGCCGAGCGGGGCATCCTCAGTTTCGGCAATTGTTGCCACCCGGTGCCGGGCGACGACATCGTGGGTTATTTGTCACCCGGCAAGGGCATCGTCGTGCATCGCGTCGAGTGTCCCAACGTCACCGAGCTTTTCAAGCAGCCCGAGCGCCGCGTCGAGATCGGCTGGGACAGCGAAGTGCAGGGCGACTACCGTGTCGAACTGCGCGTGGAAGTCGTCAACCGGCCCGGCGTGCTGGCGACCGTTTCCGCCGCGATCGCGGAAGCCAATTCCAACATCGACGACGTCAAGTACATCGAGCGCGGCATCCAGGCCGCCACCCTGATCTTCACGATCGAAGTGAAGAACCGCAAGCATCTCGCCGACGTGATGCGGCGCATCCGCAACACGAAAGTGGTGAACGGTGTCTACCGCTACCCGCTGTAATCGTTGTCACAAGTCCACGGCGGTGCCGTTATGCTTCGCGTTTGCCTGATATCCATCCCGGAGCCGCCATGTCACGCCAATCCGTCCATTCAGACGCCGCGCCCAGGGCCATCGGCCCGTATTCGCAGGCGGTCCGCAGCGGCAACACGCTGTATCTGTCGGGCCAGACGCCACTCGATCCCGCCACCGGTGAGATGGTGGCCGGTGGCATCGAAGCGCAGGCGACGCGGGTGTTCGAAAACCTGAAGGCGGTGCTCACGGCGGCCGGCACGTCATTCGATGACGTCGTGCGCGTTGCGATCTACATGACCGACCTCGGTAATTTCGGTACCGTCAATGAAGTCATGAAAAGGTATTTCAACGAGCCGTATCCCGCGCGTTCCACGATCGGCGTGGCGGCGTTGCCGCGCGGTGCGGTCGTCGAAATCGATGTGATTGCGGTGACGGGCGCCTGACTTCTTCACAGCATCGTTGACGCGCGGCATCGGCTAACCTTGCGCGGGTGACCACGCCAGCCGATAGACACATCCATCCCAGCAGCGATCCCGGCCGCGCGGCGGTATCGACGTTGCCGGGAGTGGGCCCGGCGCTCGCGGATGCGCTGCACAGGCTCGGCATCGAGCGCGTGCAGGATCTCTGGTTCCACCTGCCTCTGCGTTACGAGGACCGCACGCGCATCACCCCGATCCGCGACCTCGTTGCCGGCGAATCGGCGCAGGTCGAAGGCGTGGTCGAGGCGGCGCAGGCGGGATTCCGGCCACGCCCGCAATTGCGCGTGGCGATCGCGGACGGGTCACGCGATACGCTGGTGTTGCGCTTCTTCCATTTTCGCCGCCAGCAGACGCAACAGTTCGTGCCGGGCGTGCGGCTGCGGTGTTACGGCGCGGTTCGCCATGGCCAGCATGGCCTGGAAATGGTGCACCCGCAGTACCGCGTATTGCACGGGGAATCGGCGGTCGAAGACACCCTGACGCCGATCTACCCCGTCACCGAAGGACTGGGTCAGCAACGCCTGCGCGGCGTAATCGAAAAGGCGTTGGCGCGCTTGCCCGATGAAGCGGCGCTGGAGCTGATCCCCCCCGAATTGCTGGAGCCCCTGGGTTTGATGCCATTGCGCGATGCCCTGCTTGGCGTGCATCGGCCAGTGCCGGATGCCGACGTGGCTGCATTGCTGGCATGCACGCATCCGGCGCAGCAGCGGCTGGCGTTTGAAGAGTTGCTGGCGCACCACATCAGCCTCAAGCGCATGCGGGCCAGCGTCCGGCGGCATCGCGCGCCTGCCTTGCCGGCCGATCCAGGATTGCGGCAACGCTTTCTGGAAGGGTTGCCTTTTGCACTCACGCGCGCACAGGCACGGGTGGCGCAGGAAGTCGGACGTGATCTCGGGAAAAACATTCCGATGCTGAGGCTGGTGCAGGGCGACGTCGGCTCGGGCAAGACGGTCGTGGCCGCGCTGGCGGCCCTGCACGCGATCGCGAATGGCCGGCAAACCGCGTTGATGGCGCCGACCGAACTGCTGGCAGAACAGCATCTGCGCAGTTTCCGGGCATGGTTCGAACCGCTGGGCATCGAAGTGGTGTGGCTTGCAGGCAAGGTGGCGGGACGCGCGCGCACCAGGGCGCTGGCGCAACTCGCGGCGGGCGCCCCGATCGTGGTCGGCACCCACGCGCTGATGCAGGAAGGGGTCGAATTCGCGCGCCTGGGGCTGGCGATCGTCGACGAGCAGCACCGCTTCGGCGTGCAGCAGCGGATGGCCCTGCGCGACAAGGGCCAGGCGAGCGGCGAAGCGCCGCACCAGCTGGTGCTGACCGCGACGCCGATCCCGCGCACTCTGGCGATGAGTGCTTACGCCGACCTCGATGTGTCCACGCTGGATGAATTGCCGCCCGGCCGCATGCCGGTTCGCACGGTGGCGATCGCCAACACGCGCCGCGAAGAAGTCGTCGATCGCATCCGCGCAGCCTGCGCGGAGGGGCGGCAGGCGTACTGGGTGTGCACGCTGATCGAGGACAGCGACCAATTGCAGGCGCAAGCGGCCGAGGTCGCGCACGCGCAGCTCTGCGCGGCGTTGCCCGGGTTCACCGTCGGGTTGGTGCACGGACGCATGAAAGCGAACGACAAACAGCGGGCGATGGATGCATTCAAGGAAGGCCGGATTGCACTGCTGGTGGCGACCACGGTCATCGAGGTGGGTGTCGACGTCCCCAACGCCAGCCTGATGGTGATCGAAAACGCGGAACGGCTGGGTCTTGCGCAACTGCACCAGTTGCGCGGGCGGGTCGGCCGCGGCAGCGTCGCCTCCACCTGCGTGCTGTTGTACCAGCCACCGCTGTCCGGGCTGGCGAAACAGCGCCTGGAGACCCTGCGCGAAACCAATGACGGTTTCGTGATCGCGGAAAAAGACCTGCACCTGCGCGGGCCGGGCGAGTTGCTGGGCACGCGCCAGACCGGCGAGATGGGCTTCCGGGTGGCCGACATCGTGCGGGATGCGTCCTTGATGCCGGCCGTGCAACGGGTCGGGACGGCGATGCTGCGCGGCCATCCGGCCCTGGCGGGACGGCTGGTGGAGCGCTGGATCGGCGCGGCGGCGCGGTTTGCCGAGGCTTGACGCGGCTTGCTCGCGCGGGCCGGCCCGGGTTACAATTCCGCCCTTGCCCGCAGCAATCCAACCCAGGCGAACACCCATGAAAGCCGACATCCACCCCGATTACCACCCGGTGGTCTTCCAGGACGCCGCATCCGATTTCGCGTTCCTCACGCGTTCGACGATGACGAGCGACGAAACCATCAAGTGGGAAGACGGCAACGAATACCCCGTGATCAAGGTCGACATCTCGTCGGCTTCGCATCCGTTCTACACCGGCAAGCAGAAGGTGATGGACGCGGGCGGCCGCATCGACAAGTTCAAGAAGCGCTACGCCGGCAAGTGAGTTCAGCACGAACTCGTCCCGTGCAGGCCATCGATGGCCGATGACACGGGATCCAGCAGCTTTTCGAAATCAAACGCCTTCCACGCGCAAGCCGGGAAGGCGTTTTCGTTGCTGCGTGCCGATCGTCATGCCTGCGTACGCCTCCGTATCGTGCGATAATTGATCGATTCAATTGAACGAAAACGTGCGTGCAGCACGTGCTTCCAAGGAGTCCCCAGTGTCCAACAGCAACGTCACCCTGACCACCCCCGACCATTCCGTATCCTTGCCGCTGGTGGAGGGCAGCCAAGGGCCGAGTTGCATCGACATTGCGCCGCTTTACAAGGAAACCGGGCATTTCACCTTCGACCCTGGCTATGCCGCCACCGCCGCGTGCAAGAGCGCCATCACCTTCATCGACGGGGAAAAGGGTGTGTTGCTGTATCGCGGCTACCCGATCGAACAGCTCGCCGAACGATCCCGTTTCCTGGAAGTGGCTTATCTGTTGCTGGAAGGCGAACTGCCGAACGCGGAGCAGATGCACGCGTTCGAAGACCAGGTGACGCATCACACGATGATGCACGAGTCGGTCAAGAACTTCCTGCATGGGTTCCATTACGACGCGCACCCGATGGCGATGTTGTGCGCATCCGTCGCCTCGTTGTCGGCGTTCTATCATGACACCACCGACAATGGCGATCCCGCGCAGCGCAAGCTGGCCGCGATCCGGCTGATCGCCAAGATGCCGACACTGGCCGCCGCCGCGTACCGCTATTCCATCGGCTGGCCGATCCGCTATCCGCGCAACAACCTCGAATACGTCGATCGGTTCCTGCACATGATGTTCGAGGTGCCCAGCGAGCCGTTGAAGATGAATCCGGTGGCGGCCAAGGCCCTGGATCTGCTCTTCATCCTGCACGCGGACCACGAGCAGAACGCCAGCACGTCGACGGTGCGCCTGGTGGGTTCCACCGGCGCCAATCCGTACGCGTCGGTCGCGGCCGGCATCGCCGCGCTGTGGGGTCCGGCGCACGGCGGCGCCAACGAGGCGGTGCTGAAGATGCTCACCGAAATCGGCGATGCGAAGAACGTCGACAAAGCCGTCGAGCGAGCCAAGGACAAGAATTCCGGCTTCCGCCTGATGGGCTTCGGTCACCGCGTCTACAAGAATTTCGATCCGCGCGCCAAGATCATCCGCGCGACCTGCCACGAGGTGCTGGACAAGCTCGGCGTCAACGATCCGCTGCTGGACATCGCGATGAAGCTCGAGGAAGTCGCGCTGAAGGACGACTACTTCATCGAGCACAAGCTGTATCCGAACGTCGATTTCTATTCCGGCATCATCTACAAGGCGCTGAAGATTCCCACCGAGATGTTCACCGTGATGTTCGCGATCGCGCGCACGGCGGGCTGGATCTCGCACTGGATCGAACAGCACGAAATGCCCGGTGGCCGCATTGGCCGTCCGCGCCAGGTGTATGTCGGTGCAACGCCGCGCGAGTACGTGGCGCTCGACAAGCGCTGAGGTTACCCGGCGGTTCCGGCGAGCAACTCTTCCAGCGCCGCCAACGACGCCCGCTGCTGCGGGCGTTCGTCGGTGCGGTCGAGCGGTGCCTGCCGCAGTGCATCGCGCGGAAACACGGTGACATCCACCGCCACGCCGTCGGCGTCGAAAAGAAATGCCGGGAATTCCGCGTTGTGCTGGCGATCCATGCGGAACGTATGCGCGCGCGTCTCGAAGGCGATGCCGTGGTCCAGCAGGTGGGTCGCCACGCTTTCGGGTGAGTCGTCGAACACGTGCAGGTTCACCGGCGAGTGGGTGTCGGCTGTGCCGTTGAGCACCGGGCCGACCAGCCGCGGCTCGAAGGTTTCCAGGAAACGCATCACTCCGCGCGCAGCTTCGCGGCGCGTGCGCAGTGCCTGTGTCTGTTCTTCGGCGCGGAACAGGCGCTGGTGCTCGCGCAATGCTTCCTCGATTTCACGGTTGCGTGGCAGGTAACTGTCTTCGTCGACGCCGACATGGCGCGCCGCTTTGCGCTTGGCCAGCTGGAAATCGCGGATGCCGTGCTCGCTGATCAGACGCGCGGCCTCGAGGGCAACGCGGCGACGCAACTGGTGGGCACGGCCTTCGGCATGGATACGGTGGTAGCCAGCGGTCTTTTGCATGTTGCTGTGCCCTTCAGCCGCGTCGGAGCCAGTGTCGCAAAAAGCGAGCACAAAAAGCAAAGGTGCTCGACACGCAGAGAGATGAGGAATACTTCGGGACGGAGCGGCTCGGCAAACGCCAGGCCGCGGAGCTCCTGGGCATGAATGGCGGCTGCATGGCCGTTCGGGACATCCGGATGTCGAACAACCGCGGCGCTTGACCGCTCCAGCGAAGGAGCGGTCAGGAACGCTCGCACTAGAAAATATCGTAAGCCGGCGCTTGGTTCTGCTGCTGCTTGGCTTGTTCGCGCAGCCGGTCCAGGTCCTCGATCTTGAATATCTCGCTCATCGTGTTGCTGTCGCCTGGCGGTGCCGGCAACCCGGTGGTGCGATCGATCGTCGCGGTGACGATGCCCGGCGGCATGGACAGCGCGGCTTCCGGTTTGCCTTGCAACGCGGGGCCCATGAACGCCATCCAGATCGGCAGCGCGGTTTGCGCGCCGAACTCCTTGTGTCCGAGCGATTTGAAATCATCGAAACCCACCCAGACCGTGGCGACAAGATCGCTGTTGAAACCGTTGAACCAGCCGTCGCGATAATCGTTGGAGGTGCCCGTCTTGCCGGCAAGATCGCCGCGTCCGAGCTTTTTCAC
>DASZTT010000133.1:0-6055 GCA_035547895.1 Rhodanobacteraceae bacterium | reverse complement strand
GTTGCCGTCGCGGGAAAGATAGCCCAGCGAGCCGGTGTATGCCCCGCGGGCCACGCCTTCCAGTTCGGCGATGATCTGCATGCAGCGCACCTTGGGGCAGCCGGTGATGGTGCCGCCCGGGAACAGCGCCGCGATCGCCCGCCCCGGCGTCACGTCGGCGCGCAATCGGCCGCTGACATTCGAGACGATGTGGTGCACGTGCGCATAGCTCTCGACCGTCATCATTTCATCGACGCACACGCTGCCGGGCACGCAGACGCGGCCGAGATCGTTGCGTTCCAGGTCGACCAGCATCACGTGCTCGGCGCGCTCCTTCGCGTGCCCCAGCAATTCGGCGATGCGCGCGGCATCGTCGTCGCCCGCGACACGTGGACGCGTGCCCGCAATCGGCCGCGTTTGCGCGACGCCGTCGCGCACCTGCAGCAGGCGTTCGGGCGAGGAGCTCGCGACCGCCCAGCCCGGTTGTTGCAGCAGTGCCGCGAAAGGCGCGGGATTGGCCTTCCGCAAGGATGCGTAAAGCGCCGCCGGCCTCGGCGTCCCGTCGAAGCGCGCGCGCCAGGCACGCGACAGGTTGACCTGGAACGTGTCGCCCGCGCGGAGGTATTCGTGCACGCGCGCGACGCCGTCGAGAAAACGTTGCGAGTCGTCTTCGTCCAGGTCGCACAGCGGCGGCAGCGACGCATCGAAGTTGTGACACGAATCGAGATCGTGCTGCATCGAATCCAGCAGATCCTCGCGCCCCGGCTCTGCGACCAGCCACGTGCTGCGCTCGGCACGATCGACCAGGATCGCCGCGGGACAGCGCAGCGCCAGCGCGACCGGCGCTCGCGTCGCCCGCGCCGCGGGCAGCACGAGCGAAGGTTCGACTTCGCCTGCGAGTTCGTAACCGAGATAAAACATCCAGCCGCCGACGAAGGGCAATCCCGGAGCGCCCGATGCCTCCTCGCGTTGCGCCAGCCACGCCGCATCGAGCGCATCCAGGAAACGTGCGCCCGCGACAGTGCCCCGTGCGTCGCTCACCGCGCCCTCGTGCGACAGCGTCAAGCTATCTTCGGGAAACGCGAACAGGATGTCCCACCGGGCGCACGGACCGGGCGCGGCGCTTTCGAGCAGCGCCGGGTAGCGTTCGGGCCGCATGGCGGCCAGCGGCAGCAGGTCGCGCAGGCCCGCGAAGCGGCGATGCGCAACCCCGCGTACGGCGCGACTCAAATGCGCTTGAACAGCAGCGTGCCGTTGGTTCCGCCGAAACCGAACGAGTTGGAAATCGCCACGTCGATCTTGCCGTCGCGCGCGGTGTTCGGCACGAAGTCGAGGTCGCAACCCTCGCCGGGTTCGTCGAGGTTGATGGTCGGCGGCAGCACGTTGTCGCGCATCGCCAGCAACGTGAAGATCGCTTCCACGCCCCCGGCCGCACCCAGCAGGTGGCCCGTGACCGACTTGGTCGAACTCATCGCGAGCTTTTTTGCGTGGTTGCCGAACACGCGCTTGGCCGCGTGCACTTCGCCGAGATCGCCTAGCGGCGTCGAAGTGCCGTGCGCGTTGATGTACTGCACCGCGGTCGGATCGACGCCGGCATCCTTCACCGCCGCCGCCATGCAGCGCGCGGCGCCTTCACCGCCTTCGCTGGGCGCGGTGATGTGGTAGGCGTCGTCGCTCATGCCGAAGCCGGCTAGCTCCGCGTAGATCTTCGCGCCGCGTGCCCTGGCGTGTTCGTATTCCTCCAGCACCAGCAGGCCGGCGCCGTCGGACAACACGAAGCCGTCGCGGTCCTTGTCCCAGGGCCGGCTGGCGCGGGCCGGATCGTCGTTGCGCGTGCTCATGGCGCGCGCCGAGCAGAATCCGCCGACCGCGGTCGCGGTAACCGAAAACTCCGCGCCGCCCGTCAGCATCGCGTCGGCGTCGCCGTACTGGATCATGCGCGCAGCCAGGCCGATGTTGTGCGTCGCCGTGGTGCACGCGGTGACGCAGGCGATGTTCGGCCCTTTCAGGCCGTGGATGATGGCGAGGTTGCCGGACGCCATGTTGATGATGCAGCCCGGCACGAAGAACGGCGAGATCTTGCGCGGACCGCCTTCATAGTACGCCAGCGTGGTGCGCTCGATGCTGGCGATGCCGCCGATGCCGGCACCGACCGCGACGCCGATCCGCTCGGCGTTGGCCTCGGTGATTTCGAGGCCGGAATCCTGCAGCGCTTCGGCGCCCGCGGCGATGCCGTAGTGGATGAAGGTGTCCATCTTCTTGACATCCTTCGGCGCGATGTACGCCGCAGGGTCGAAACCCTTCACCTCGCCCGCGATGCGGGTCGGGAATGCGCTGGCATCGAAATGCGTGATCGGGCCGATGCCGCTGTTGCCGGCCACCACATTCTTCCACGCCGTCGCCACGTCGTTGCCGACGGGCGAAACCATGCCCATTCCGGTGACCACCACGCGTCGTTTGTTCATGGGAACTCCGTGTTGCCTTGTTCTTCAGTTCTCGCCTGGCGCGATGGTGCGCCGGCGTCCGCGCAAGGCGCGCCATACGCCGACGCATTGTCCATGGCCCAACAAAGCGAAAGCTGCGCACGTGAGGCGCAGCTTTCGGATTGCCGCATGGCACGTCATTGCGCTGCCCGGAGGCACGCGCGGCCAAGTTCAGGACTTGACGTGCGCCTTGATGTAATCGACCGCCTGCTGGACGGTGGTGATCTTCTCGGCTTCCTCGTCCGGAATTTCGGTTTCGAATTCCTCTTCGAGTGCCATCACCAGTTCGACCGTATCCAGCGAGTCCGCGCCCAGGTCGTCGACGAACGAGGCGTTTGGCGTGACGTCCTCTTCCTTGACCCCCAACTGATCGACCACGATCTTCTTGACGCGCTCTTCGATGCTGCTCATGAGACAGTGCCTCCCGGGACAAATGACGTTCGAGGTCGGGCCGGGCCCTTCCCCACGACCCCGCGCCAACCAGCCGGTTCACGCGGTAAATGTTCAATGGACAAACCACGCGGATTTGCATGGCGATTCCATGACCGGCAAGACCGCCCGGCCACGGCACGAAAGTCGCAATAGTACCCGGTTCCGCGGGTCATATCGAGTGCGATCATTCGATCGCGGTACCGTCCCATCCGGCCGCAAAGCCACGCACCTTCGAAACAACCTTGGCCCAAGGCATCCTCCATGGCCAAGGCCCCGTGACGCGACTCCCACGACAGCCGATTCGAACGGAACGTCGCGATCAACTCATGTACATGCCGCCATTCACATGCAGCGTTTCGCCGGTGACGTAGGCGGCGGCAGGTGACGCGAGGAACGCGACCGCGTGGGCGATGTCGGACGCTTCGCCCAGCCGCCCCAGCGCGATCGTGCCTTCCAGCGCCTTGCGCTGATCTTCGCTGAGCGCACGGGTCATGTCGGTGTCGATGAAACCCGGCGCGACCACGTTGACGGTGATGCCGCGCGAACCGACCTCGCGCGCCAGTGATTTCGAGAACGCGATGATGCCCGCCTTGGCCGCGGCATAGTTGGTCTGGCCCGGATTGCCGGTGACGCCGACCACCGAGGCAATGTTGATGATGCGCCCCTTACGCGCCTTCATCATCGTGCGCATCACCGCCTTGGACGTGCGATAGACCGATGTGAGGTTGGTGTCGAGGATCGCCTGCCAGTCCTCGTCCTTCATGCGCATCAGCAACTGGTCGCGGGTGATGCCGGCGTTGTTGACCAGGATCGAAAGGCCGCCGTGCTGCTTGACGATCTCCTCGATCAGTGCATCCACTGCCGCTCCGTCGGTGACGTTCAGCACGCGGCCTTCGCCGCCGTGCGACGACAGCCGTTGCGCGATGGCCTGCGCGCCCGCTTCCGATGTCGCGGTGCCGATCACCTTCGCACCCTGCGTTGCCAGTTCGTCCGCGATCGCGGCGCCGATGCCGCGCGTGGCACCGGTGACCAGCGCGATTTCGCCTTGCAACGTATTCGTCATGCCTGGACCTCCGCGAGGGCGGCGCGCAACTCCGCGGGCGTACCGAGAGCGCGCGCGTCGATGGATTTGTCGATGCGCTTGCACAGCCCGGACAGCACCTTGCCTGGACCGCACTCGAAGATCCTGGTGGCGCCGTTCTTCACCAGCGATTGCACCGTGTCGGTCCACAACACCGGCATGTACAGCTGGCGTTCCAGCGCCGCGCGGATGAATTCGATGCCGGCATGCGCCTTGGCGTCGGCGTTCTGCAGCACCGGGATCGCCGGCACCTGCCAAGGCAATTCGGCCATCTTTGCGGCCAATTGCTGCGCGGCTTCGCGCATCAGCGGCGTGTGCGAAGGCACCGATACCTGGAGCTTGATGACCTTGCGCACGCCGAGTTCGCCCAGCCGCTGCACGGCGCGATCGACCGCGCCGGCGTGACCGGCGATCACCAGCTGGCCCGGGCTGTTGTAGTTGGCCGGCGTGACGAGTTCGGCGCCCGAGACTTCCTTGCAGACGTTGCGGATGACCTCGTCGTCCGCGCCGAGCACTGCCGCCATCGAGCCCACGCCCGCAGGCACCGCGGCCTGCATCAGCCGGCCGCGTTCCGCGACCAGCGCCGCGGCTTCGCGCAAGGGCAACGCGCCGGCGCAAACCAGCGCCGAATATTCACCGAGGCTGTGGCCGGCGACTTGCGCAGGCATCGGGCCGCCCTGCGCGCGCCACACGTTCCAGACGGCGACGCTGGCAGCCAGCAACGCGGGCTGCGTGTGTTCGGTCTTGCCGAGTTCCTCTTCCGGACCCTCCTGGGAGAGCGCCCACAGGTCGAGCCCGGCGCCTTCCGACGCCTCGTCGAACGCCTTGCGGACTTCCGGGAATTCGGCGGCGAGTTCGGCCAGCATGCCGACCGACTGCGAGCCCTGGCCGGGGAACACGAAGGCCAGATGGGCAAGCGGCGCCGGATGGTTCGCGTTGTCGCTCATGCGGATCAATACCTCACCATCGCGGACGCCCAGGTGAAGCCGCCGCCGAAGGCTTCCAGCAGCAGGTTCTGCCCGCGCTTCACGCGCCCCGAGCGCACCGCGGCGTCCAGCGCCAGCGGCACCGAACCCGAGGATGTATTGGCGTGCTTGTCGACGGTGACGATCACCTGCTCCATCGACATGTTGAGGCGCTTGGCGGTGGCTTCGATGATGCGGAGGTTGGCCTGGTGCGGAATCAGCCAGTCGAGTTCGTCCGCGCGCATGTTGGCGGCCTGCAAGGTTTCGTCCACCAGCGCGTCGAGCGTCTTCACCGCGACCTTGAACACTTCGCGCCCGCGCATCACGATGCGCACGCCGTGGTTCTTCTCGTCCTTGAAGCCGACCGACACGCCGACCGGGTTGTACAGCAGATCCTTGTAGCCACCGTCGGCGTGCAGGCAGGTGGCGAGGATGCCGGGCTCGTCGGAAGCCTCCAGCACCACCGCGCCCGCGCCGTCGCCGAACAGCACGCAGGATTCACGCTCGCTCCAGTCCACCATGCGCGTCAGGGTTTCGGCGCCGATCACGAGAGCGCGCCGCACCTGCCCGGTGCGCACGAAGTTGTTGGCGACGCCGAGTGCGTACACGAACCCCGAGCATGCGGCATTGACATCGAATGCCATGCAGCCGTTTGCGCCCAGCCGGTTCTGGATCAGGCACGCCGTGGCGGGAAACACGAGGTCGGGCGTGGTGGTGCCCAGGATCACCATGTCGAGGTCGGAGGCCTTGACGCCGGCATCCTGCAAGGCCTGCTGCGCGGCACGGAACGCAAGGTCACCCGTGGTCTCGCCATCGGCCGCGACACGGCGCTCGCGGATGCCGGTGCGCGTGCGGATCCACTCGTCGCTGGTATCGACGATCTTCTCGAGATCGGCGTTGGTGACAACGCGTTCCGGCAGCGCGCTGCCGGTGGCGAGGATGCGTGCGTAAGTCAACGTGCAATTCCCCAGGTTGGCGCGCAGAAAAACGCGGCGGCGCTCTCAAGGCGCCGCGCGCGGGTTTGCAGCTTCGTGGCCAACGAGGTCAATCCTCGTCGACGACGGCCTGCTTGTCCTCGATCACCTTGCGGCCGCGGTAGTAGCCGTCCTTGGTGA
>DASZTT010000132.1:0-2092 GCA_035547895.1 Rhodanobacteraceae bacterium | reverse complement strand
CGTGACGCTCGTGCTCGGCGATGCGGTGGCTGCGGAAAGAATCCTGCGGCGCGCCATCGAGCAGGATCCGGATTGGGCACCCACGCTCACCACGCTCGGCGAGTTGCTGCTGGGCAGCGGTCGGCACGCCGAAGCGGAAAGTTTCCTGCAGCGCGCGGTCGCCGCCCGACAACCTGACCCGCAGGCCGCCCAGGTGCTGGCGCGTCTTTACAACGACCGCAAGCAGCCGGCGCGGGCGCTCTCGATCACCGCGCCGTTCTGCGGGCGCGGCGACGTGCCATCCGAACTGATCGTCCAGCATGTCACCGCGCTGGTTGCGCTCGGCCGCAGCGGCGACGCCGTCGAATGGTGCCGGAAACTCGTCGCGCGATCGCCGGGCAACGTCATGGCCGAACAGGCGCTGGCCACCGCATTGCAGGCCGCCAACCGGCACGATGAAGCGGAAAGCGTCGCCCGGCAGGCGCTGCAGCACGGTCCACGCAACGCGACGTTGTGCTACACGCACGCGCGCAGCCTGGTTGCACTGGGCGACTATGCGCAGGCCGAAACGGCGTTGCGCGATTGCCTGAGGCTGGAACCGCAACACGTCGATGCCCTCGGCGATCTCGCGCGGCTGGTGTGGATGCGCAGCGGCGACAGCGGCGAAGCCACCGAAGCCATCGACAAGGTGTTGCAGACATTCCCCAACAACGATGCACTGTGGGCTGCGAAAGCCGCGGTGCTGCAGGGGGCGGGCGACGCGCGCGGGGCCTGGGCATGTCTCGCTGCGCGCGTGGAGCGCCCGCAAGTGCCGCCGGCCCTGCACGTGCGCGCGGGACTCGCCGCGCTGGAGTTCGACCCGCATCTTGCGCTGGAGCGCGCCCAGTCGGCGCTGCGGGTGATGCCGGACGATCCGGCGGCGCGCACACTTGAGGCCGCTGCGATGCTGGGTGTCGGTGAGGCCCGCGGCGCGCTGCGAACCTGCGAGGCGCTCCGCCAGGCATCGCCCGACGATCAGTACCTGCTCGCGTTGCAGACGACCGCGTGGCGCATGCTGGGTGACGAGCGCTACGCGCAGCTTTGCGACTATCCAAGCCTGGTGGTGGCGTACCCGCTCGAAGCACCGCCGCCGTGGACCAACCTGGCGGACTTCCTCGACGAACTGCAAAGCGCGCTCGGGCGGTTGCACGACGCGTTCAACCACCCGCTGCTGTTCCAGTCGCTGCGCCACGGCACCGAAACCACCAACGACCTGACGCGCAGCGACGACCCCGTGATCCGCGCGCTGTTCCGGGCTTTCGACGTGCCCATCCGCGACTACATCGCGCGGATGGGCGCGGGAACCGATCCGCTGCGTCGCCGCAATCGCGGCACCTACAGGTTCAACGGAAGCTGGTCGGTCCGGTTGCGCAACGACGGCTTCCATCACAACCACGTGCATCCGCGCGGCTGGATTTCGTCCGCCTGCTACGTCGCCTTGCCTGACGGCATGTATGATCCGGAAAGCCGCGAAGGCGTGCTGACCTTCGGCGAGCCCGGCATCCTCACCACCCCCGCGTTGCCGGCGGAACATGAGGTTCGGCCCGAGGCGGGCATGCTGGTGTTGTTCCCGTCGTATTTCTGGCACGGCACCGTGCCGATTTCGGGAACACAAACGCGACTGACCGTCGCGTTCGACGCCGTGCCCGACCGGTCTTCCTGACCGCCGCTCATCGCGCGTTCGCACGCCATTCGATGACGACCCGGTCACGGATCGAGTGCGCCGGCACCGGAACCGTCGCCGTGGCCGCGCCGGCATCCCACCCCCATCGCACGGCGCGGCCATCGATCGTGATCGATGCCGGTTTGCCGATCCCGTGGATCTCTACGTCGTAGGCGCGGCGCCGCACCTGGCCGGCGAAGGCCCCGCGTGTCGGTCCGATCGCGATGCGGTGCAAACCATCGCCGGTGGCGGCATCGCTCATCGGTGTCAGCGCGTAGCGATGCCGTGCGTAGGCCAGGGAAACGCCATCGTCTTCGTACAGGTCGAAAGCGCCGTCGCCCGATCCGTACACGTTGACGATCAGGTGGTCCGGCGGTTTCGCGTTCGACCACGCGAAATCCGCCGGCTGCT
>DASZTT010000131.1:0-6037 GCA_035547895.1 Rhodanobacteraceae bacterium | reverse complement strand
GGTGGCGTGGCTGGCCAGGGGCAGCGGGTTTGCGCGCAACGCAAACCCGCTATTCTAGCGGCGCCCGCCAGGCCGCCCAAGGCAAGTCAGTGCGTGAGCCTGGTCAGGAGTGCCTGCCAGAACTCCAGCGCCCACGGCACGTTCGACGCCAGCAGCTTCTCGTTGAGGCCATGCGCGAAGGTGTCGTTGGGCTTGGAAAACGTCGGATCGACGCCGTAACTGGGTACACCCGCGTTGCGGAAGTACATGCTGTCGGAAGCGCCGGCCGACATGCCCGGCACGATGTCGAGGCCCGGATAGCGCTGGTGTACCACCGCGCTCACCGCATCCACCACGTCCTTGCGCAACGGCGATGCCGGACTCTCCACCGGTGGCGGCGGTCGCACCGTGATCTTGACGCTCGCATCGTTGATCACCTTCGCGAGCGTGGCCTGCACCGACGCGATGTGGGTACCAGGGAAGATCCGGCAATTGATGTTGGCATCCGCGCGCTGCGGCAGCGCGTTCAACGCGTGCCCGCCATCCAGCATCGTCGCGACGCAGGTGGTGCGGATCTGGCCGACGTAGGCCGGGTCGGCCGAAAGCATTGCGGCGGCCTTGGCGTCATCCGGATTCGCGGCGAACGCGCGCATCGCCGCGGCGATCGGGCCGGTGTTGTGCTCGCCCGTTGCCTTCAGCGAAGCCAGCGTGATCTCGCTGTGCTGCACGGGGAATTGATACGCGGCCACGCGCCCGAGCGCCCTGGCCAATCGATAGATCGCGTTCTTCGGCACGTCGGGTTCGCTGGAATGGCCACCGGCCGAGGTGACGGTCAACTTGAAATCGGCATAGGTCTTTTCGGCGGCCTGGATTTCGTACACCACCGGCTTGCCCTGGGCGTTGAGGGTGCCGCCGCCCGCGTCCGCGTTGAGCAGGAATTCCGCATCGTGGTGGCGCTTCGCCAGTTCGCGCGTGGAGGCCATGTCGGTCTCCTCGTCACCCGAGAACACCATGATCATGCTTCGCTTCGGCACGTAGTGTTCGCGCTTGAAGCGCATGAAGGTTTCGATCAGCGCGATCACGTTGGTTTTCATGTCGGCCACGCCGCGGCCGTACAGGTAACCGTTTTCCTCGATCAGCTTGAACGGATCGCGCTGCCAGTCCGCAGGGTTCGCAGCCACCACGTCCATGTGCGCGGACAGCAGGATCGGCTTCAGGCTCTTGTCGCTGCCGCGGTAATGCACGACCAGCGCGGCGGTGTGTTCGACCGGAATGATCTCGATGTCGGATTTGGCGAAGCCCGCCGATTCCAGCTTGCCGGCGAGGTACTGCGCGAACGCCGGCACCTGGTCCTTGCCTTCGACGGTTTGCGCGGCGATCGCGTGCCGCAGCATGTCCATCGTTTCCGGCATGGCCTGCGTGGTGGTTTCCGCGACGGCCAGCGAAGAGCAGCCCAGGGCCAAGGCCAGGCCGCCGGCCACCAACGTGCGATGCATGGACATGAGGATGCTTCCCGGCTCGAAAGGGCCTCAGGGTATCCGCCGGCCCGGGCGCCCGCACGGGTAAGACGTCACGGTGGGTCCTGCACCGCCTCGACCTGGATCTGCATGGATACCTTCATGTCCATGCCGAACGATTTGCCGGCGTCGATGCCGAAGTCCGCCCGGTTGAACGTCGCCGAGGCTTCCGCCCCGCAGCGCTCGCGCGGCTTGACCACGAAATCGGGGATGCACTTGAAGTGCTCGATCTTCAGATCCAGCGGACGTGTCACGCCGTGCATCGCCAGTTTCCCGACCACGCGCGTCGGGGCGCCGCCGACGAAATCCGTGAGCCTGCCGTCGTACACCGCGGTGGGATATTTCGCGGCATCGAAAAACGTGCACTGGATCTTGCACAGCGGGGGAGGAAACACGGCTTTCAGCACCGTCTGTTTCAGGACCGGATTGCCGAAGTTGATGCTGTCGATGCGCGTGACGATGTGCACCGTGCCGGTCTGCTTCGCGCGATCCAGGGTGATGGTCCCGCTGGAATGGTCGAACTTGCCGCGCCATGTCGAGAGGCCCAGGTGGTCGGCGGCGAAACTCGGATAGGTGTGGTCCGGATCGATGGTGAAATGAAGCGGTGCGGCCGCGGCGGCACCGCTGGCCAGCAACAATGCGAATATCGTGAAGCGCATCTTCTTTCTCCCGCGTTCTGGAGGGTGGCCGGTCGCGGCCGGGGAATTTTCGTCTTGCGCTGATGCGACGAACGGGACTGCCGGCAATCGACAGGATTTGCGACAGTGCGACGCTTCAGTGGCCTGCGTGATCCATGCCGTATTCGTCGTGGCGACGCCACCATCGATACGGTTCGGTTTGCGGCCAGCCTTCCGGCGAATCTTCCCAGCTTTCCTGGCGGCCGTAGGGCGTCAAGTCGAGCAGCGTCCACACGGTGCCGACCGCTTCGAGTCCGCGCGCGCTGACGAAGTACGTGCGGAACACTTCATCGCCATCGCGCAGGAACACGCTCAGACCGGGCACTTCGCCCTGGTCATTGGTGGCGCCCATGTCGCGATTGAAGTCGCTGCCGTCCGAGGAGTACCACGGCCGTTCCCAACCCATGCGCCTGCGAAAGCATTCGATGTTGGCCAGCGGCGCGCGCGACACCAGCACCAGCGATGTGTCGCGTGCGTGCAGATGGGAAGGATGGCCAAGATTGTCCACGAACATCGAGCAGCCGGGACAGCCCGCCTCCGGCCAGCCATGCACGTCGGGCGCGAACATGAAGTGGTAGACCAGCAACTGGCGCCGGCCTTCGAACAGGTCGGGCAGGCGCAGCTTGCCGTGCGGGCCGTCGAACAGGTAATCCTTGTCGATGCGCACCATCGGCTGGCGCCGGCGTTCGGCCGCCAGCGCATCGCGCGCGCGCGTCGCCTGCTTTTCCATCGCCAGCATCCGCTCCTGCGCGAGCTGCCACTCCCGTTGCGAAACGATCGGTGGTTTCATGGCGGCGCTCCGGTTCATTGCGGACGGTTGCAGTTGACCATCCAGTTCGCGCCGAAGCGGTCGGTGAACATGCCGAAGCGCAGTGCCCAGGATGTTTCGGCGATCGGCATGTCCACCTTGCCGCCTTCGCTGAGTGCCGCGAACAGGCGCTCGGCTTCGGCCGGGTCGTCGACGTGCAGTGATACCCGGTTACCGCGGATGCCGGGATAGGGTTCGCCATTCGGAGGGCACCAGTCGGACGCCATCAACTGGGCGCCGCCCGCCTCGAGGCGCACGTGCGCGATCAGGTCGCGCATTTCCGCCGGCATCCGCTCACTCCCCGGCATTTCGCCGAACGTGACTTTCATGGTGACCTTGCCGCCCAGGCATTGGGCGTAGAAGTCGAAGGCCTGCGCGGCCTGGTTGTCGAAAAACAGATAACTGACGAGTTGCATGGTGGTTTCCTCGAGGATGGCGGATGCTCACAGGGACGACGATCGACGTTCCGTGGATTCGACAAACGCCTCAGGTGGGCGTCAGGCCGCTTCGGGCAGCGCGGGGTAAGGTTCGCGCCAGGCGTCGAGTTCGTTGAGCCGATCGTGCCAACGCCGCACGTTCGGAAATTCGTCCAGCGGAATCGATGCGCGTTCGGCGTAGGGCAGCAGCGAGGCGACCGCGAAATCCGCGATGGTGATGCCTTCGCCCACCAGCCAGCGGCGGTCGTGCAGGTGCCCGTCCAGTACCGCCGCAAAGCGCCGCCATTCCTTGCTGGCCCGTTTCACCTCGTCCGGATCAACATCACCGAGGCCGAAGCGCGGCTTGATGACGTATTCGAAATACAGGCTGGAACCGTTGCGATAGAAGTGCGCGAGATCCCAGCTCAACCAGCGGATCACCTCGGTCTGACGACCGTCCTGCGGCCACAGGTCGGAGTCGGCGCGTGCGGCCAGGTGGCACATGATCGCGTTGGCTTCCCACAACGTGCGGGTGCCGTCGGTCAGCGTCGGCACCTTGCCGTTGGGATTCAGCGCCAGGTATTCGGGGCGTCGGTGCGCACCGCGGCCGAGATCGACGTGCACGAACTCGACCGGCGACTGCAGGTATTTCGCGACCGCACACGCCTTGCGCGGGTTCACCGTATCGAACCAGTAGAGCTTCATCATCGTTTCGTCTCCTTGCGGGTTGCTGGTTTGTCGCCCGGAAGCCGCATCGCGCACGGCCCGCCGGCAAGCTTGCGCAGGCTCGCCGCGGTTTCCTCGCCGATTTCGTCGAGCAGCTTGCGTTGCGTCCTGCGCCAGGCAGGCAGCGCGGCCTCCAGCGCACTCAAACCTTCGCGGGTGATGGCGGCGATGCGCGAGCGGGCGTCGTCGTGGTCCGGCCGCAACGTCACCCATGCGTTGTGTTCGGCCACGGCGAGATTCCTGGTGAGGGTGGTGCGGTCGGCGGAAAGCAGTTCGGCCAGCTCGCCGATCGGCTTCGCGCCCGACAGGTGCAGCGCCGACAACAAGGTGAACTGGGTGGCGCGAAGCCCGTGCGCACGCAGCGCCCGGTCGAACTCGCGGGTGATCGCGCGCGAGGCGCGCCGCGCCGCGAGGCACAGGCAACCGACGGTTTCGGGCAGGGCAGGATCCGGCTTCATGCTTTATGTGTATATGCACATAAATCCGCTGTCAAGCACGCAGCGCGGCGCAACCGCCCGTCCGGACGGGACGACAATTTCGCGTATGGGCGTATAGACGTCCAAATAATCGTTGACATGCCCGCACTTCATCGTTAGAGTCCGCTCCATTGCTCATCGAGACCGGCTGAGGGACAGGCCCTTGGAAGCCGGGGCAACCCGCGAACCTGCAAGGGTTCGCACGGTGCCAACTCCTGCGGAGGCGCAGTGCGCCGCCCGAGAGATGAGTCGCGAAGTCCCGCTGCGCGGGATTGCACGGCCGTTTCCGGTTCTCCGCACGACTCGATGTCCGGGTTTCGCAAGGAGAACCGTGATGAGTCTCGCCGCCGTAACACAAGTTGCCGACCCGCCCGCGACCGATACAGGGCGTGCCGTGCAGGCCGAAATCCCGTTTGCCTGTCAGCGCGCGACCCGCCGCGTGCGGCTTGCTCCGCATTACGGTGAAGGTCCCGTCGACGTCGAAGTGCGTTACCTGTGGACGGGCGCGCCGGGTGCGCCCACCGTCATCGTCCAGGGTGGCATTTCGGCCGACCGCGATGTCTGCGCGACCGCGGAGCACGCCGCGCCCGGCTGGTGGGAGATGCTGGTCGGGCGTGACCGCGCGGTCGACCTCGACCGCGTGCGCGTGCTGGCGATCGACTGGCTGGATGCGAGCGATCTGCAATCACCTTCGGTATCCAGCGAAGACCAGGCCGACGCGCTCGCCGCATTGCTGGATACGCTGGGCATCGCGCACGTCGAGGCATTCGTGGGTGCTTCGTACGGCGCGATGGTCGGCCTTGCCTTTGCCGCGCGCCACGCCGACCGGCTCGGCAAGCTGGTCGCCCTGGCCGGCGCGCATCGCCCGCACCCGCACGCGAGCGCGCAACGCGCGGTGCAGCGCGGGATCGTCAGGCTCGGGCTCGACAGCGGCTGCGTGGACGAAGCCTTGTCGCTGGCGCGCCAGCTCGCGCTGACCACCTACCGCAGCGGCGAGGAAATCGGCCGCCGCTTCGCCGGCGGCGCGGAATACCGCGACGGGCGTTTCCGGTTGCCGGTGGAAGGCTGGCTCGAATACCACGGCCGGCGCTTCGTCGCGCGCTTCGACGCGCGCCGTTATCTCGCCCTGTCGGAATCCATCGACCTGCACGACGTCGATCCGCGATCCGTGCGCGTGCCGACTTCGCTGATCGGTTTCGCCAGCGATCGCCTGGTGCCGCTGGCGGACCTGTGCGCATTGCAGCAGGGCCTCGGCGCCCCGGCCAGCCTCGAAGTCATCGAAACGCCGTTCGGCCACGACGGCTTCCTGAAAGAACACGAACGCCTGGCGCCTTTGCTGCGCGAAGCCCTGAACGATTGTGGAGCATGACATGAGCAACCTTGCATCCTGTACGCGCGCGGTGCGCGCCGGCATCGAGACCGAAGCCCAGCACGGCGC
>DASZTT010000130.1:0-9919 GCA_035547895.1 Rhodanobacteraceae bacterium | reverse complement strand
GCTTGTGGGCGATCAGGCACCAGCCTGCCGAATACGCGAGCCTCGCGCATCTGGATGTCTCGATGTTCATTGCAACCTTCGTGATCGCGCTGATCGCAAGCCTGATCGCGGGACTGCTGCCCGCGTGGCGTGCCTGCGTGGTGGCCCCGGCACCGCAGTTGAAGTCGGTCTGAGGACAGCCATGGACATCCAACCCATCTTCGCCGCGCTGCGCAAGCACCGTATTCCGGCCGCGCTGATCGTGCTGGAAATCGCGTTGGCGTGCGCGGTGCTGTGCAATGCCGTGTTCATGATCGGACAGCGCATCGGCGAGATCCATTCGCCCAACGCGATCGACGAGCAGGGCATCGTCGACATCGGCGTGCAAGGCATCAATCCCGACACCGCAAACGCCGACATTCCGCGCGATCTCGCCACGCTGCGGGACCTGCCGGGCGTCACCGCGGCGGCGGCGGTGAACATGCTGCCGCTCGGCAACAACAGCTGGAACATGAATGCGGCCACGTCGCCCGATCAGTTGCAGTCGAAGGACAGCCCCAATATCGCGGAATACCTGTTCACGCGCGGCGGCCCCGATGCACTGGGCCTGCGCCTGCTCGAGGGCCGGTTCTTCAACGACGACGAATACGCCGACAGCAAGCTGGGCAGCAACTACCTTCCGAGTGCGCACGTGGTGCTGGTGACGCAAAGCCTGGCCAAGCGGCTGTGGCCGGGTGCGAGCGCGCTCGGCAAGTCGATGTGGATCGGCAAGAGCAATCGCTACACCGTGGTCGGGGTCATCGCGGACGTTTTGCGTCCCGATGCGAATGGCGGCGAGAACGCGCATTACCTCTCGGCGTTCTTCCCGGTCAGTCCGACGGCTGGCGTGCAGGATTACGTGGTGCGCAGCGCGCCGCAGGATCGCGAACGCATCGTGCGCGACGGCGTGCAGAAACTGGAAGCACTCTCGCCTTCGGTGGTCGTCGAAGGCCACACCTTCAGTGAAATCCGCGACAAGTACTACGCCAATGCGCGCAGCATGGTGTGGATGCTGGTGCTGGTGTGCGTGGTGATGCTGGCGGTGACCGCGTTCGGCATCGTGGGCTTGACCAGTTTCTGGGTCGGGCAGCGGCGTCGGCAGATCGGCATACGACGTGCGGTGGGTGCGACGCGCGCGCACATCATGCGGTACTTCCAGACGGAAAATTTCCTGCTGAGCAGCGCCGGCGTCGCGGTCGGAATGATCCTGGCATTCGGCATCAACCTTTATTTGATGCAGCACTACCAGACGACGCGGCTGCCGTGGTTCTACCTTCCGGTCAGCGCGATCGCGCTGTGGCTGCTGGGGCAACTTGCGGTGCTGGGACCGGCCTTGCGTGCGGCGAACGTGCCCCCGGTGGTCGCGACCAGGGACGGGTGACGTCTGCGAGTTGTTTCTCCGAAGGGGAATGCCAAGGGAGCGTTGGAAATGTTCGGTTACTACATCGATCTTGCGCTGCGCAGCCTGAAACGCACTCCTGTACTCACCACGTTGATGGTGCTGGCGATCGGGCTTGGCATCGGCGCCAGCATGACCATGCTGACCGTGCTGCACGTGATGACCGAAGACCCGCTGCCGGGGCGCAGCGCGCATTTGTACAAGCCGTACCTGGATCCGTTGCCCTTGAAATACACGCCGGATCCCCTGGGCAACGATCCACTCAACAACCTTACCTGGCCCGACGCAATGGCGTTGCTGCACGCACACCGCGCGACAAGGCAGGCCGCGATGGCGGGCGGGAGCCTGCTGGTGTGGCCGCAACGCACCGATCTGCAGCCGTTCTACGTGGATGGCCGCTACACCACGCCGGACTTGTTCGCGATGTTCGGAGTGCCGTTCGTCGCGGGTGCCGGGTGGAGCGAAGAGGATGCGAAGGCCTCCGCGCACGTGGTCGTGCTCGATGAGACCCTGGCCCGGAAACTGTTCGGCAACGATACGGCAGTCGGGAAAAGCGTGCGGCTGGGCGACATCAATTATCGGGTGGTCGGCGTCACGGCTGACTGGGCACCCAAGCCGTTGTTCTACGCCGACGCCTCGGCGAGCCTTTTCAGCGATTCCGACCAGTTCTTCCTGCCGCTGTCGGTCGCGGTCGACAACAAGTTGCAGATCAACGGCAACGTTTCCGGATGGGGAAGCGATGGGGTGCCCAACAACTGGACCGATGCCAGCACTTCGTGGATTCAATTCTGGGCGCAACTGGACACGCCCGCACAGGCTGCCGCCTACCGGCAGTTCCTGGTCGACTACTCCGCCGAACAGAAATCGCTGGGTCGCTACCAGCGGCCGCCCGCCAACGCGAAACTGTACACGTTGATGGACTGGCTCAGGCACGAGAATCTGGTGCCCGCCGACGTGAAGCTGCAGATGTGGCTGGCGCTCGGTTTCCTCGGCGTTGCCATGCTCAACATCGTGGCGCTGTTGCTGGCCAAGTTCCTGCGCCGCAGCGGCGAAATCAGCGTGAGGCGCGCGATGGGCGCACGCAAGCGCGACATTTTCGTGCAGTTCGCGATCGAGTCCGCGCTGATCGGCGTGGCCGGCGGATTGCTCGGACTCGGGATTTCGCAAATCGGCCTATGGAGCATCCGCCAGCGTCCCGACGACTACGCGCATCTGGCATCGATGGATCCGTCGATGCTGATCGTGACGGTGATGCTGGCGATCATCGCCAGTGTGCTGGCGGGCTTCCTGCCGGCATGGCGTGCATGCCGGGTGCCGCCCGCGTTGCAATTGAAGACCCTGTAAGGACGCGACATGGAAATCCGGCCGATCCTTGCGACGCTGCACAAGCACAAGCTCACCGCGATCCTGCTGACGCTGCAGGTCGCGTTCACCTGCGCGATCGTCTGCAATGTTGCGTTCATGATCATCCATCGAGAACAACACGTCTCCTTGCCGACGGGGATCGATGAAAACACGCTGTCCGTGGTTCCGGTGCGTGGCATCGGCAAGGACGAAAATCCCTGGGCCCGGCATGAATCCGATCTCGCCTTGCTGCGGCAGATTCCCGGTGTCGAATCGGCAGTGGCCGTGAGTTATTCGTTGCCGCTGGATCAGAGCATTTCTTCGTACGGCGTTTGTCCCACACAGGCGGCGCTGGATCGCGCGATGGAGCGGATGTCGCTGAAGGGCACGGGTTGCGAGCAAGCCAGCATGTTCGACGGTTCGCCGGGATTGTTGCGGACGCTCGGCCTCGATCTCGTGGCCGGCCGCGATTTCCGTCGCGATGAATACGTGCAAGGCCAGAAGGACGTGGCGGTGGCGATCATCAGCCAGGCTTTTGCACACCATCTGTATCCGGGGGAAAGCGCGCTGGGCAAGACCCTGCATATCGGTCACCATGTCGCGCGCGTGGTTGGCGTGGTACGCACGCTGTTGAGTCCCGTGCTGATGGGCAAGGGTACCGATTACGACACCATGATCTGGCCGCAGTTGCCGAATGATTCAGGCGTGGAATACGTGCTGCGCAGCGCGCCGCAGGATCGGCGGCGCGTGCTGGATGCGGCGCGCGCGGCACTGCTCAAGGCAGATCCGAGCCGCATCATCGATTCCAACCGGATGCAGACCTATTCGCAGATCCGGGCGCATTACTTCCAGCGCGACACCACCATGATCGGCCTGTTGGTCGCATCCGCACTCGGGCTGCTGTTCGTGACCGCGCTCGGCATCACCGGTCTCGCCAATTTCTGGGTGGGCCAGCGCACGCGCAGCATCGGCATCCGCCGCGCGATCGGTGCGACGCGCGGCGACATCCTGCGCTACTTCCAGACCGAGAACTTCCTGATCGTCACCTTCGGCGTGGTGCTGGGCGTACTGCTGGCTGTCGCACTCAATTTGCTGCTGATGAAGCATTACGAGTTGCCACGGCTGCCGTTGTGGTATCTGCCGGTTGGCGCGGTGGTGCTGTGGCTGCTGGGGCAGCTCGCGGTGCTGGCGCCGGCGCTGCGTGCGTCGAACGTGCCGCCCGTAGTGGCGACGCGTTCCATGTAACGTCGATGGGCAATCCGCCCGGACAATGGTTGAGCGAGGTGGAATCATGCAATGCAGACTGTTCGCGGTTTTGTTTCTTGCCGGCGCCTTCGCCATGCCCGCGATGGCCGAAAGCCTCTCGATTCACCAGGACAATGGCGAGGGCAGCCTGATTTGGCACGATGGCCATCGCGCCCTCGTCATGCAATCGAGTGATCGACAGGGCATCCGTGTCGTCGAAGCCCGGCCCGAGGGCGTCCTGGGCCTGCGTACTTCCGACGTCATCCTTGCGGTGGACGGCCACGCGGTGACGCGCATCAACGCGCTGCTCGACCAGTTGCACGCCAGCAAGTCCGCCACTGCGCCCATGCTGGTGCGCCGGGACGGCAAACCACTGGTGGTGACGGTGGCCGTGGCGGACTACATGCGGTTCATGCCGCCCAAGCCACCGCCGCCGCCACCTCCGCCACTGCCACCACCGCCTCCGCCGCCACCACCGCCGCCACCGCCCGTCAGTGGCGGATGACGCTTGCTAACATGGCGGCTCTTTCGAGCGGCAGTGTCCGGAAGCAAGCCATGACGAGAATCGCATGCGTACCGTACTGATCATCGACGACCAGGGCGCCGTGCGCGATGCCTTGTCATTGCTGCTGTCGCTGCATGAAATCCGTCCGCTGGCCGCGACGTCGCCGGAAGAAGGCATGGTGCTGCTGGAGCGCGAACACGTGGACGTGGTGATCGCGGACATGAACTTCAGCGCCGACACCACTTCGGGCGAGGAAGGCGTGGCGCTGTTCCACGCGATCCGCGCGCGCCATCCGGATCTGCCGGTGATCCTGCTGACCGGCTGGTCGCACCTGGAAACCGCGGTGCAACTGGTGAAGGCCGGCGCGGCGGACTACATGTCCAAGCCGTGGGACGACGCCAAGCTGCTGGCGACGGTCGAGAACCTGCTGGAGCTTTCGGAAAACGCGCGTGTCGCCGCGTCCACGCGCATGACGCGCCGCCGCCGCCGCGAGGAACTGGAACGCAATCACGACCTGCGCGGCATCGTGTTCGCCTCCGATGAAATGCTGCGCGTGCTGGAACTGGCCTGCCGCGTGGCACGGGCGGAGGTGCCCGTGCTGGTCACCGGCCCGAACGGCGCGGGCAAGGAACGCATCGCCGAAATCGTGCATGCGAATTCCGCGGTGCGCGAGAAACCGCTGCTGACGGTCAATTGCGGTGCACTGCCGGCGGAGTTGATCGAGGCGGAGCTGTTCGGCGCCGACGCCGGTGCGTTCACGGGCGCGATGCGCGCGCGCGAGGGCCGCTTCGAAGCCGCCGACGGCGGCACCTTGTTCCTCGACGAGATCGGCAATCTGCCGCCGGCCGGACAGATGAAGCTGCTGCGCGTGCTGGAAACCGGCGAGTTCGAGCGGCTGGGTTCCACGCGCACGCGCAAGGTGAAGGTGCGCGTGATCAGCGCGACCAACGCGGACCTTCCCGCGATGATCCGCGAGGGCAGGTTCCGCGAGGATTTGTTCTACCGCCTCAATACCATCGAGATTCCGTTGCCGCCGCTCATCGAGCGCCCCGACGACATCCTGCCGCTGGCCGAGCATTTCCTCGACGACGACGCCGTGCTCTCGGACGAGGCGCGCGACGCCATGCTGGGGTATGCGTGGCCCGGCAACGTACGCGAACTCAAGAACACCATCGACCGCGCGAAATTGTTGTGCGGGCGCGACGAGATCACGACGGAACACCTCGGCTTGCCGACGGCCGCGCCGGTGGCATCGCGCAGTCTCGACGATCCGCCGCGCGAGGCCGTGGAGGATGCATTGAAGAAGGCCGGCGGCGTGATCAGCCGCGCCGCGCGCACGCTCGGTCTTTCGCGGCAGGCGCTGTACCGGCGCATGCAGCGTTACGGCATTCCGACCGAAAGCTGAGGACACACAGGAGCGCGGCGGCGAAACAAGTACGACGATTTTGCCGTCATCCCGGAGCGATTGCCGATTTGTCGGCGATGGAATCCGGGATCCATTTTTGCCGACTTGCAAGGAGCAACATGGATTCCGGGTTCGGTCTGCGATGAAGCCGCAGCCCGCTCCTGAATGACGACGAGTTGTTAGGCTTCCCGAGTCCGGAGTCCCACTGCAAACCCATGCGCTTCTCATCCCTGGAAGGCAAACTCGCGCTGCTGCTGATCGGGGCCTCCGTGGCCGGCGCTGCGCTGGCGGCGGCGCTGACCGGCTGGACGCACAGCGCGTGGCTGGGTGGCGCAATCGCGATCGCAGTGTGTCTGGTGCCGGTGGCGTGGCTCGCGCATTCCGCGATGCAGCCGGTGCGGCGCCTGCTGCGCGCGCTGTCGGGCAGCGTCGCGAGCTACCGAGACGGCGATTTCAGCATCTCGCTGCGCACACGTCGCCGCGACGAGCTCGGCCAGTTGATCGAGGCGCACAACGAGCTCGGGCACGCCCTGCGCGAGCAGCGGCAGAACCTCGTGCAGCGCGAATTGCTGCTGGACACCGTGGTGCAGCATTCGCCCACGGCACTGATCCTCACCGATGCCAGCGATCGCGTCGTGTATGCCAACCTCGCCGCGCGCCACCTGTTCAACGAAGGCAAGAATCCTGGCGGACTGCGGTTCGAGGACCTGCTGGCCGCGTGTCCCGACGCGATGCGGCAGGCGCTCGCCGCCAGCGAGGACAGCCTGTTCGGTGTCGAGATGGGCAATGACGAGGAATATTTCCATCTCTCGCGCCGCGACTTCCGCCTGCAGGGGCGGCCGCACCAGTTGTACCTGGTGCAGCGCATGACGCGCGAGTTGTCGCGCCAGGAAGTCGCGGTGTGGAAGCGGGTGATCCGCGTGATCAGCCACGAACTCAACAATTCGCTGGCGCCCATTTCCTCGCTGGCGCATTCCGGCGCGGAGCTGGCGCGCCGCCAGGACCTCGAACGCTTGCCGCGGGTCTTCGAAGGCATCGGCGACCGCGTGCGGCACCTGCATTCGTTCACGGCCGGCTATGCGAGCTTCGCGAAATTGCCGCAGCCGAATCCGGTTACGGTCGGATGGGCGGCGTTCCTGGATTCGCTGAAGCTGCATTGCCAATTCCGTCTCGCCGGCGAAGTGCCGTCCGAGGCGGCGCAATTCGACGCGGCGCAGATCGAACAGGTGCTGATCAACCTCGTGAAGAACGCCGTCGAAGCGGGCGGCGATCCGGGCGAGGTGACACTCGCGATCACGCGCACCGTGCAGAACTGGCGCATCGAGGTGACCGACCGCGGACCCGGCATGAGCGACACCGTGCTCGCGCAGGCGCTGCTGCCGTTCTATTCCACCAAGCGTTCCGGCACCGGCCTGGGCCTTGCGCTGGCGCGCGAGATCGTGGAAGCGCACGGCGGCCGCATCGGGCTGGCGAACCGCGAAGGCGGGGGTTTGCGGGTGACGGTGTCGCTGCCCGCCGTGCGCGTCTGAGCTTCGCGCGCATTCCGGCGTTCCCGCTGGCTATACTGCGCCGACAACACAGAGGGAGCGCGCCATGGGGCCGGCAGCATTCGTCGCAATCATCCTCGCCGTCGTCGCGGTGATTTTCCTGGCGAAGTGGGTACGGATCGTGCCGCAGGGTTACGAGTGGACGGTCGAGCGTTTCGGCAAGTACACCCGCACGCTGCCGCCGGGCCTGCATCTCCTGTTTCCCGTCATCTATGCGGTCGGCCGCAAGATGAACATGATGGAGCAGGTGCTGGCGGTGCCTTCGCAGGATGTCATCACCAAGGACAACGCGGTGGTGCGCGTCGACGGGGTGGTGTTCTACCAGGTGCTCGAGGCGGCCAAGGCTGCGTACGAAGTGGCCAACCTGGAGCAGGCCACGCTGGCGCTGGTGATGACCAACATCCGCACGGTGCTGGGTTCCATGGACCTCGACGAATCACTGAGCAAGCGCGACGAGATCAACGCGCGGCTGCTGAAGGTCGTGGATGAGGCGACGCATCCGTGGGGCGTCAAGGTCAACCGCATCGAGATCAAGGACATCGCGCCGCCGAAGGACCTGGTCGATGCGATGGCGCGCCAGATGAAGGCGGAGCGCGAGAAACGCGCGCAGATCCTGGAAGCCGAAGGCCTGAAGCAGAGCGCGATCCTGAAGGCCGACGGCCAGAAGCAGTCGACCATTCTCGCCGCGGAAGGTCAGAAGGAGGCGGCGTTCCGCGAAGCCGAGGCGCGCGAACGATTGGCCGCGGCGGAAGCCAAGGCCACGCAACTGGTGTCCGATGCGATTTCTTCCGGCAACCTCAACGCCATCAATTATTTCGTCGCCACCAAATACGTCGAGGCGCTGAAGGCGATGGCCGATTCGCCGAACCAGAAGATGCTGATGCTGCCGTTCGAGGCGTCGGGCATTCTTTCATCGATGGCCGGCATCGCGGAAATCGGCAAGGAAGTGCTGGCGAAGAATTCGTCCACCTCGCGCTGAGGATTGGCAGCCATGTGGGACATACCGTTGCATTACTGGTGGTGGGTGCTGGCGCTGATCCTGATCGCAGGCGAAGTGATGGCGCCGGGATTCTTCCTGCTGTGGATCGGCATCGCCGCGGCGGTGATGGGCATCGTCACCTGGGCGCTGCCGGGACTGGGCGCGATCGCGCAGGCCGTGCTGTTCGTGATCCTGGCGTTCGCGTCGTGCCTGTTCTATTGGCGATTCATACGCGCGCGCCTGGCGCGCAACGACGATCCGGTCGCGGCTACGCTCAGCCGTCGCGGCGAACAACTGGTCGGCCAGCGCTACGTGCTGGCGGAGGCGATCGTCAACGGCCGTGGCAAGGCGCGCGTCGGCGACGGGCAATGGCTGGTGGCGGGACCGGACCTGCCGGCGGGCGCCGAAGTCGAGGTGATCGGCGTCGATGGCGCGTTGCTGAAGGTGCGCGCGGCCGCGCCATGAATGATACGCAACCGGCCGGGAGATCGCGCGTGACGACTCCGCCGGCCGAAGGGCAGCGCGACGAGCGGACGCGCATCGCGTTCGTGATCGAACTGGCGCGGCGGCTCCATCAGTACGGCGCGGCGGCGCCACGCCTCGAGCAGGCCATCGGCAACGTGGCCCAGCAACTCGGCCTCGCCTGCGACGTGTTGTCGACGCCGACCTCGATCGTGCTGTCGTTCAGTGCACCGGGTGGCGATGGCCTGGCCGACATCACGCAGGTGGTGCGGATCGCACCGGGCGACGTCAACCTCGCGCGGTTGTGCCGGGCCGACGAAATCGCCGACCGCGTCGCCGACGGCAGCCTCGATCCGCGGCGTGGCATGGCGCAACTGCGTGCGCTCGGCAGGCCGCTGTCGCGCGCGGCGCTGTGGGCGACGGTCGTCAGCTATGGATTGTCGGCCGCCAGCGTCGCCGTGTTGTTCCGAACGTCCGGTCCGGACGCGCTGGTCGCCGGCGTGATCGGGGTGCTGATCGGCGGCATCGTGGTGGCGGGTTACGGTCGTCCGCGCCTGTCGGCGGCCAGCGACGCGATCGCCGCTCTGGTCGCGACCTTCATCGCGACGATGGTCAGCGCATGGCTGTTGCCATTGGCCTTGAAACTCGTGGTGCTGTCGGCGTTGATCGTGCTGGTGCCCGGCATGTCGCTGACCAATGCGGTACGCGAAATGACCAGCCAGCACCTGGCATCGGGCGTCGCGCGCTTCGCGGGTGCGGCGGCCACGATCCTGAAGTTGACCTTCGGCACGATCGCGGCCGCGCAGGTCTGCGAGGTCGCGCACATCGTTCCCGCCGCGCATTCGTTGCCGGCGCTGCCGCTGTGGACGCAGTGGCCGGCCTTGCTGATCGCCGCCGTGGCCTTCGCGATGCTGTTCCAGACCGCGCGGCGCGATTATCCGCTGGTGCTGGTCGCGGTGATCGTCGGTTACCGGGTGACGTACTGGAGCGGCAACGAGCTCGGCACGCCGTTCGG
>DASZTT010000129.1:0-37038 GCA_035547895.1 Rhodanobacteraceae bacterium | reverse complement strand
AGGTATCCCACGCGTGCGCCGGCGAGTCCATAGGCCTTGGAAAAGGTGCGCGTGACGATGAGGTTCGGGTATTTGCCCGCGAAAGCCAGCGCGGTCGTGAGGCCGGGCGCGTCCACGTATTCGTGGTAAGCCTCGTCCGCCACCACCAGCACATCGCGCGGCACCTTCCCCAGGAACGCCGCCAACGCCGCGTCATCGAACCAGGTGCCGGTGGGATTGTTGGGATTGGCGAGATAGACGATGCGCGTGTCGGCGCGGATCGCCCTGGCCATTGCGTCGAGATCGTGCCCGCAGGGCGCGCTTCGATGGCTCCGCGGCAGTGCCGGTACGCGGATCGCACGCGCGCCAGCCGCCGCCGTCGCGATGGGAAATACGGCGAAGCCGAATTGCGAAAAAACGATCGAGTGCTGCGAGTCCGCAAAGCATTGCCCCAGCAACATCAGCAGTTCGTGCGAACCGTTGCCGAGCGCGATGCGATCCGTGCCGACATCCAGATGTTCCGCCAATGCGCGTTTCAGCAGCATCCCGCGCGGATCGGGATAGCGGAACGCCTCGCCCAGCGCCGCGCGCATCGCCTTCAGCGCGCGCGGGCTCGGACCGATCGGGTTTTCATTCGAGCCAAGCTCCGCGATGGCCGCGCCGAAGCGCTCGCGCAGTGCGGGCAAGTCGTGACCGGGATCGTACGCGCGGAGTTTCGCGGTTGCGCCATTGACCAGGCGCGCGGCATCGAACGCGGATTCGGGTTTGGGTGGACGTGCGCGGCTAGCCATGGGTACGCCGGAACTCCGCCATGAAATCGCACAACGCGCGCACGCCTTCGATCGGCACCGCGTTGTAGAGGGATGCGCGGATGCCGCCCAGCGCGCGATGCCCCTTCAGCGCGAGCAGTCCCGCCTTGTCGGCTTCGGCCACGAACACCGGTTCGAGGGCCGCGTCGGGCAGGTTGAAGATCACGTTCATTCGCGAGCGCGCAGCGGGATCGACATCGTTGCGGTAATACCCGCCGGAACCGTCGATGGCCCTGTACAGCAGGTCGGCCTTGGCCCGGTTGCGCCGGCCCATTTCGACGAGACCGCCCTGCTCCTTCAGCCACTGGAATGTCAGCCCCGCGAGATACCAGCCCCAGGTGTTGGGCGTGTTCAACATCGAACCCGCGGCGGCGTATTCGGCATAGCGGAAGATCCTCGGCAGCGGTCGCGGATGGCGTTGCAGCAAATCCTCGCGGACGATCATCACCACCAGGCCCGATGGTCCGATGTTCTTCTGCGCGCCCGCGTAGATCAACCCGAACCTCGAGACGTCCAGCGGTTGCGACAGGATGTCCGACGACATGTCGGCGACGAGCGGTACGCCGCCGACATGGGGGATGTCGCGCATCTCGACGCCGTGGATGGTTTCGTTGGTGGTGATGTGCACGTAGGCGGCATCGGGATCGAGGTCCCAGGTCGCGCGTTCGGGAATGGATCGATAACCGTCAGCCTTCGAAGTCGCGGCCACGTGCGGTGCCGCGTACAGCGCAGCTTCGCTGGCCGCCTTCTCGCCCCAGTGGCCGTTGACGACGTAATCGGCGCGCTGGCCGTCGGCCGCGATGTTCATCGGCACCTGTGCGAAGTGCTGGGTTGCCCCTCCCTGCAGGAACAACACCTTGTAGCCCGACGGGATGTCCAGCAGTTCGCGCAGGTCGGCCTCGATGCGCGCGGCCATTTCCATGAACGGCTTGCCGCGATGGCTCACCTCCATCACGGAGGCACCTGCGCCATTCCATTCCAGCAACTCCTGCTGGGCGCGTTTCAACACGTCTTCCGGCATCGCGGCGGGGCCGGCACTGAAGTTCCACGCTCGGGACATGGTTCGTGATTCCTGCAAACGGGATTACCAGCGGAAATACAAAAACAGTGTGATCAATGCCGCAAGCACGACCGCCGCGCCGATCAGCCACCAAATCTCGGTATGCGGCGCGTCGTCGGGCTCCGGTTCGGCGACCGATTCGACCGATACGGGCTCGGCGATGGTATTCGCTTCGCACTGCAAGGCCGGGGCCTCGACCACGAACCGGTATTCGCCCAGCACGATCTGGTCACCGGGCGACAGGCGGGCACGCTGGCAACGCCAGCCGTTGACGCGCGGCGCGGCGCTCTCGGATTCGAACATCAATCCGTCTTCCGTCTGCGCCAGGCGGCAGGCATACGAAAGGTCGCCGCAATACCGGCTGCCCGCGCCCAGCCGCAATTCCGGTGCGATGGACAGCAGCTGGCCCGAGGCCGCCCCCGATACGATCCGCAAACCCGCTCGGCCATGCGCGGCCGGGTCGCCCACGTCCTGGATTTCGGCCGGCGCCGCATCGGCGGCCAGCAGGAATTTGTTCGCGCCCAAGGTCAGGGTGTCGCCGTAGCGAAGCAGCGCCTTCTCGCGCACCGCGCGCGCGTTGACGTACACCCGCTGGCAATCCGGGCGCACGGTCAGCAGCAGGCCGCGGGCGTCGGCGGTCAAGGTTGCATGGTGCGGATCGACGCCTGCCCCGACGGGCACGATGTCGTTGTCCGGCGCGCTGCCGATGTGCACGGGGCCCGCACCGCACTGGATCGTATCGCGGGCTGGATGGATGCAAACGACGCGCATGGCTTGCCTGGGCGAAATGCGCGTCAATGTAACATGGCGCCGCACACGATCGCCGCGTGCGACGCGATTGCATGTCTCCCGTACCTTCGGCGACGCCCTGCGGAACCGCTCGCCCAGGCCGGCGCTTTCGCGCAAGCCCGCGTCGTGGCAGAATGCGCGGTTTAACGATTCGCGCCAAGCGCACCCCATGGCCAAAGACGACGTCATCGAAATGGAAGGCACGGTGCAGGAAACCCTGCCCAACACCATGTTCCGGGTGCAACTGGAAAATGGGCACGTCGTCACCGCGCACATCTCGGGACGCATGCGCAAGCATTACATCCGCATCCTCACCGGCGACAAGGTGAAGGTGGAAATGACGCCTTACGATCTCACCAAGGGGCGCATTACGTATCGCATGAAGTGACCAGAAGCTGCAGATATTCCGCACGACATCTGGATGCGTGTCGATCCGGATTGCGGCGGAGGATCGGCGGGCTTTCCAGTGAGCTCCAGCGTGCGAAAACGGCGGCCATCGGCCGCCGTTTTCTTTTCACCACCACTGACTGCGATCAACCCTATTCAACCACGGCCGGCAGCTTTTCCGGCGACTCGGTATCCACGCTGAGCTCGCCGTCGTTGACATCGAGGTTGACCTTGCCGCCGTCGGCCAACTTGCCGAACAGCAGCTCGTCGGCGATCGCGCGCTTCACCTTGTCCTGGATCAGCCTTGCCATCGGGCGCGCGCCCATCTGCGGATCGAAGCCGTGTTCGGCCAGCCAGCGCCGCGCCGCCGGCGTGACGTTCAGGCTGACGCGCTTTTCCAGCAACTGCGTTTCCAGCTCGATCAGGAACTTGTCGACCACGCGCAGGATGTGGTCGAAGTCCAGCGACTTGAACTGCACGACTGCGTCGAGGCGGTTGCGGAATTCCGGGGTGAAGGTCCGGCGGATCACTTCCATCGCGTCGGTGGCGTGTTCCTGCTCCACGAAGCCGATGCTCCGCCGGGCCGCCTGGCGTGCGCCGGCGTTGGTCGTCATTACCAGGATCACGTTGCGGAAATTCGCCTCGCGACCGTTGGTGTCGGTGAGCACCCCGTGGTCCATGATCTGCAGCAGGATGTTGAAAAGGTCCGGATGGGCCTTCTCGATTTCGTCCAGCAACAGTACACAGTGCGGATGCTTGACCACCGACTCGGTGAGCAGTCCACCCTGGTCGAAGCCGACGTAGCCCGGAGGCGCGCCGATCAGGCGCGACACCGAATGCGGCTCCATGTATTCGGACATGTCGAAGCGCACCAGCTCGATGCCGAGCTGCAACGCAAGCTGCCGGGTGACCTCGGTCTTGCCGACACCGGTCGGACCGGCGAACAGGAAGTTGCCGATCGGTTTGTCCGGGCTGCCGAGGCCAGAACGCGCCATCTTGATGGCGGACGCCAGCGTGTCGATGGCCTGGTCCTGCCCGAAGATCACCATCTTGAGGTTGCGGTCGAGGTTGCGCAGCACGTCGCGGTCGGAAGCCGAGACCTGCTTCTGCGGGATGCGCGCCATCCGCGCGACGATGTATTCGACCTCGTCCACGTCGACCTTGCCGGTGCGCTTGTCGTCCGGCAGCAGGCGCTGGTGTGCGCCCGCCTCGTCGATCACGTCGATGGCCTTGTCCGGCAGCAGGCGGTCGGGGATGTGTTTCACCGACAGGTCCACCGCGGCCTTCAGGGCCTCGTCGCTGTAGCTGACATTGTGGTGCTCCTCGAAGCGCGACTTCAGGCCCTTCAGGATCTCCACGCTGTCGGCCACGGAAGGCTCGACCACGTCGATCTTCTGGAAGCGCCGCGCCAGTGCGCGATCCTTCTCGAACACGCCGCGGAATTCCTGGAACGTGGTGGAGCCGATGCAGCGCAGCTCACCCGATGCCAGCGCCGGCTTGATCAGGTTGGATGCATCCATGGTGCCGCCCGACGCCGAACCCGCACCGATGATGGTATGGATCTCGTCGACGAACAGGATCGCCTTCGGGTCTTTCTTGAGTTGCGCAATCACCGCCTTCAGGCGCTTCTCGAAATCGCCGCGGTACTTGGTGCCCGCGACCAGCGCACCCAGGTCCAGCGCCCAGATCGTCGCGTCTTCCAGCACTTCGGGCACCTTGCCCTCGACGATGCGGCGCGCCAGGCCTTCGGCCAGGGCGGTCTTGCCCACCCCCGATTCGCCCACATACAGCGGGTTGTTCTTGCGCCGGCGGCACAGCACCTGGATCGTCCGTTCGATTTCTTCCTCGCGGCCGATCAGCGGGTCGATCTTGCCCTCCTCGGCACGTTCGTTGAGGTTGGTCGCGTATTCGACCAGCGCATTGTCCTTGTCCTTGCCTTCCTGCTCCGCTTCGGCGCCGGACTCGCCCGCAGCGGGTGCGGCGTCGGATTCATGGCCGATCTTGGCGATCCCGTGCGAAACGTAATTGACCACGTCCAGGCGCTCGACTTCCTGCTGGTGCAGGAAATACACGGCGTGCGAATCCTTCTCGCCGAAGATTGCGACCAGCACGTTCGCACCGGTCACTTCCTTGCGGCCCGAGGATTGCACGTGGTACACGGCACGCTGCAGCACGCGCTGGAAGCCCAGCGTCGGTTGCGTATCGCGCTCGTCGCCCGAGGGCAGTACCGGCACCGTTTCGGTAATGATGGAGCGAAGGTCTTTCGCGAGCTTGTCGATGTCGGCGCCGCAGCCGCGCAGCACCGCCGCGGCGGTGGGATTGGTGAGCAGCGCGAGCAGCAGGTGTTCCACGGTCATGAATTCGTGGCGCTGCTCGCGGGCCTCCTTGTAGCACTGCCCGATGGTGTATTCGAGGTCCTTGCTGAACATGGGATGGTGTCTCCGAATCTCTTGGTCCCTATATGGGGACGGTTACAACTTTTCCATCGTGCACAACAACGGATGCTGGTGGATGCGGGAATATTCGTTCACCTGCGCCACCTTGCTTTCCGCGACCTCGCGGCTGAACACGCCGCAAACGCCCTTGCCCCGTGTGTGCACGTGCAACATCACCTGCGTTGCACGTTCACGCGCCATGTTGAAAAACGTCTCCAGCACCACCACCACGAATTCCATCGGCGTGTAGTCATCGTTGAGCAGCACCACCTGGTACAGCGGCGGTCGCGCCGTTTCCGGACGGCTGGGTTCGACCACCACGCCCTGCTCATGCTCGGTTTCGTTGTCGTGCGTTTTTCCTGGCGTCATGAGGGTCCTGCTCTTTGGCCCGAGTATATGCCCGGCGACGCGGGCGCGTGGTGACGAAACGTCACATCAGATGATGGCAAAATGATGGAATTTCCAGTGCCCGATCTTATGGACGAACCGACAACCGCGGCCGAACGCGATGCCATCTGGTGCCCGCACGTCACCGTCGCCTGCGTGATCGCCGACGGCGACCGTTTCCTGATGGTCGAGGAAGACGTCCGCGGCGCGCTGCAGCTCAACCAGCCGGCGGGACACCTCGAAGACAACGAGTCGCTGGCTCAAGCCGCCGTGCGCGAGACCTTGGAGGAAACCGGCTGGGAAGTCGCGCTGGATCATTTCATCGGCGTGCAGCAATGGCACAGCCCGGTGCACGATCATCACATCGTGCGTTTCGCGTTTGCCGGGCGCCCGGTCAGGCACCACGCAGGACGTTCGCTCGACGCCGGCATCGCCCGGACGCTCTGGATGACCTACGCCGAGATCGCAGGCAATACCTCGCGGCTGCGCAGTCCGCTGGTGCTGGGCACGCTCGAGGACTGGCTCGCCGGGCAGCGCCTGCCGCTCGCGACGTTGCGCTCGCTGCTGCCGAAGCAGCGCACGTGAACATGCGGGTCACGGTCGGCATGTCGGGCGGCGTCGATTCATCGGTCGCCGCGCTGCTGCTGAAGCGCGCCGGCCATGAGGTGAGCGGGTTCTTCATGCTGAACTGGGAAGACGACGATCCTGCGTCGGGCTGCCACGCCGACGCCGATCGCAAGGACGCGCTGGCGGTGTGTGCGAAACTGGGCATTCCCTTCCGCAGTGCCAACTTCGCGGCCGAGTATCGCGAGCGAGTGTTCGCCTATTTTCTGGACGAGTACCGCGCGGGCCGCACGCCCAATCCCGACGTGCTGTGCAACCGGGAAATCAAGTTCGGTACTTTCCTCGACGCAGCACGCGCTGACGGCGCGGAAAAAATCGCCACCGGCCACTACGCGCGCAATGACTGCATCGAGGGCCGCTGGCGCTTGCTGCGCGCACGCGATGCCGGCAAGGACCAGACCTATTTCCTGCACATGCTGGATCAGGATCAGCTCGGCGCCGCACTGTTCCCGCTGGGCGAGCTGCACAAGACCGAGGTGCGCCGCATGGCTGCAGACGCGGGCCTGCCGGTCGCGGCGAAAAAAGATTCCACCGGCATCTGCTTCATCGGCGAGCGCGACTTCCGCGCGTTTCTCTCGGCCTACCTGCCGGCGCAGCCGGGCGAATTGCGCACGCCGTGGGGCGTCACGCTGGGCGAACACCAGGGCGCGATGTTCTACACGCCCGGCCAGCGTTCCGGCTTGCACATCGGCGGCCGCGCCGACGGGAGCGGTGAACCCTGGTACGTGGTGGGCAAGGATGTCGCCGCCAACATCGTGTATGTCGACCAGGGCCGCGACAGCGCGTGGCTGCAATCGCGTTCGCTGACCGGAAGCGGTACGCACTGGATTGCCGGCGCGGCACCCGCCGCCTCGTTCGCATGCTCGGCGATGGCGCGTTACCGCCAGCCGCCGCAGGCGTGCCACGTCGACGTGGACGGCGATCGTTGCACGGTGCGCTTCGATGCCACGCAGCGCGGAGTTGCGCCGGGACAGTCGGTAGTGTTCTATCGCGGCGAGGAATGCCTCGGCGGCGCGGTCATCGACGCCACCGATGCGCCACCGATAGAGGGACGACGATGAAGGAGGCACGTGTATTGGCGCTGGCCGGCATGTTCCAGGCGTTGTCGCTGGTGCGCAGCCTCGCGCGCGAGGGCGATTGCGATATCGAGGCAATGGAGGCCAGCCTTGCCAGCGTGTTCAAGCTCGAATCCGCCAGCGCGGCCGACGTGTTCGGCGGCAACCAGGGCGTGCGCCGCGGCCTGCGGGTGCTGGTGGAGCAGGTAGAGGGCAACGATCGCGATTTGCCGCTGTTCCACATGCTGATCAATGTGATGAAGCTGGAACGCAGCCTCGCCGCGCGTCCGGATATCAACCAGCGGCTCGGCGACGGTTTGAGCGGCATGCAGCGCCAATTGCAGCACTTCCCGCTCACCCACCCCACCATCCTGGCGCGCCTTGCGGACCTCTACAGCGCCAATCTGTCAGGCCTGAAGCCAAGGATCACCGTCGTCGGCAATCCGTTGTACCTGCAGCAGCCTGCGCAGGCACAGCGCGTCCGCGCGCTGCTGCTGGCCGCCGTGCGCGCGGCCGTGCTGTGGCGGCAGCTCGGCGGCAGGCGGCGGCACCTGCTGCTGCGCTCGAAGCGCGAAGCCATGATCGCGCGCGGGATGCTCACGGGCGTCGCGCTGCGACGGTGAGAAATGACGCCTGCGTGATGCCGGGCATTGCGTCCCTTCGAGCGGGCGCACCGGCGAGCCACGCACCATGGACGGCTGCTCGCAAGCTTCCATGCTGGTCGTCCCTTGGCCTCAGCCCGACCGGTCAGTGCGATTGTCCGCGCGCGCGGAACACGCGCTCGCGCAACAGCTCCTCGTCGTGGGTTTGCGTGTACGGCGTCAGCAGGTCGTAGCGGGTGACCATGCCGAGCAGGTGCTGGTTCTCGCGATTCACCACGGGAATGCGATCGCGCTTTTCCACCGCCATGCGAATGGCGATGCTCTGGCAGCTCTCCTCGGGAAAGGCCACGACCGGATCGCCGCTCATCAGTTCGGACAGGCGTGCCGCGCCGGTGGCGTCGCTTTCGAGCCATTCGCGCAGCCGCGCGCGATCGACGATGCCCAGCAGCGTTCCCTCCGCATCCACGACCGGATACGCGCGATATTTCTGTTCGCTGCCGAAATACTCGTCGCGCAGGTCCCGCACCGTCATGTCCGCCGAAACGCTCACGACCTCGCGCGTCATCACCTCCTTGACGGTCATGTATTCCAGCCGGTTGAGCGTGTACGGGCGGAAAATGTTCAGGCCGCGGCGGGCGATCTTTTCCGTGAGGATGGAGCGCTTCATCAGGAACACGCTCGCGCCGTAGGCCGTCGTGCAGGTGATCAGCAAGGCTGGCAGCATGCTCGCGTTTCCGGTGAGTTCCAGCGCGAACAGGATCGACGTGAACGGCATCCGCATCACCGCGGCCAGCATCGCGCCCATCCCGAGCAGCGGCCACAACAGCGGATAGGGGCCGGGGAAGATCAGGGCTTCGAGACCGCCCAGGCCGGCGCCCAATGCCAGCAAGGGCGCCAGCGTGCCGCCCGAGGTGCCGGAACTCAGGTAGATGATCCAGATCACCGCCTTGACGATCATGAAAGTGACGATCGCGGCGCCAACGATCTTGCCGGTCAGCAGCTGGTAGATGATGTCGTAACCGACACCCAGCGTTTGCGGGTCGATGACGCCGCCGACGCCAACTACCAGCGCGCCGATGGCCGGCCACCACATCCAGTGGATCGGCAGCTTGCGGTAGCCATCCTCGACCTTGTAGACCAGAAACGTCACCGCGGTGGCCAGCAATCCGGCCATCAGGCCGCTGACCGCGGCCATCCCGAATTCCGCGATATGCAGGTGGAACTGGATGTCGATGGGGAACAGCGGCCCGGAACCGATCAGGAACGGCCGCAACACCGCCGCCACGAAACAGGCAATCGCCACGGGAATGGTGCTGCGCGGGCGCATCTCGAACAGCAGCAATTCCACGCCTACGAGCGTCGCCGCGATCGGCGTCGCGAACGTCGCCGACATGCCCGCACATGCGCCGGCGACCAGCAAGGTTCGCCGCTCGATCGAGGTAAGCGAGAATACCTGCCCGACCAGCGAGCCGACCGCGCCGCCGGTCATGATGATCGGGCCTTCGGCACCGAACGGACCGCCGGTGCCGATCGCGATCGCTGCCGACAGCGGTTTCAGGATCGCGACCTTGGCCATCATCTTGCTGCGCCGGAACAGGATGGCTTCCAGCGCCTCGGGAATGCCGTGGCCGCGGATGCGGTCGGTGCCGTAGCGCGCCATGAAGCCGATGATGACGCCGCCCACCACCGGCGCCAGGATGACCAGCCACCACGGCGCGTGCAGCGCAGCCGGCTGGACGAACTCGAAATTCCATTGCCCGGCAAACGCGATGTGCGTCACCAGTCCTATCAACCGGTACAGCATCCAGGCGATGACGGCCGCCGCGCCGCCGATGAACAGCGCGATGAAGGAAAGCTTGAGGATGCTGATGCTGGGACGGAAATCGCCCTCGTAGAGCGTGTCGCGCTTCCACTTTTCGTAGATGCGCAGGAACAGGCTGACGGGTGCGATCATGGTCTGTCGTGCTTGCTGGGCGTGCTCGTCACGTGCGCGATGTCCCGATCCGGCTCGCGAGAGTCTAGCCATTCGCCGCGGCTGGCGCAGGTTTCAGCCGGCGTGCGGGCACCGCGGCGGTGTTTGCGCGATAATGGCCGGTCCATCTTCCCGGCTCTGGACCAATCCGTCCGGATTTGCCGGAGCACCACGATGCAAGCGGCTGATCGGCTTGCGTCACGGCGGCGCACCCTGCACCGCAGGACTGACGTCCCTGTTCACCCAAACCAAAGATCGCGCGCACTTTCAGGAGAGCACCATGCAAGACTCGTTCGGGATTCGCGACAACCTCAGCGTCGGCGGCAAGTCTTACCAGATCGCCAGTTTCGCGAAGCTGGGCAAGCAGCACGACATCAAGCGCCTGCCCTACTCGATGAAGATCCTGCTGGAAAATCTGCTGCGCAACGAGGACGGCCGCGAAGTCACCAGGGCGCAGATCGAAGCCGTGCTGAACTGGGATCCGAAGGCCGAACCTGCGACCGAAATTTCCTTCCTGCCTGCGCGCGTGGTGCTGCAGGATTTCACCGGTGTGCCGTGCGTGGTGGATCTTGCCGCGATGCGCGACGCGATGGTCGCGCTCGGCGGTGATCCGAAAAAGATCAACCCGCTTTCACCCGCGGAACTCGTGATCGACCATTCGGTGCAGGTCGACGTGTTCGGCGAAGCGGACGCGTTGGCGCGCAATGCAGAGATCGAGTTCCAGCGCAATCACGAACGCTACGCGTTCCTGCGCTGGGGCCAGAAGGCGCTGGACGACTTCAAGGTGGTGCCGCCGGCCACCGGCATCGTGCACCAGGTGAACCTTGAATACCTTTCGCGGGTGGTGATGACGCGCGACATCGGCGGTCAGGCGTGGGCGTTCCCCGACACGCTGTTCGGCACCGATTCGCACACCACGATGGTCAATGGCCTGGGCGTGCTGGGCTGGGGCGTGGGCGGCATCGAAGCGGAAGCCGCGATGCTGGGCCAGCCGTCGTCGATGCTGATCCCGCAGGTAGTCGGTTTCCGTTTCACCGGCAAGCTGCCGGAAGGCGCGACCGCCACCGACCTGGTGCTGACCGTGACCCAGATGCTGCGCAAGCACGGCGTGGTCGGCAAGTTCGTGGAGTTCTTCGGCCCCGGCCTGCAGCATCTGCCCCTGGCCGATCGCGCCACGCTCGGCAACATGTCGCCGGAATACGGCGCGACCTGCGCGATCTGCCCGATCGACCAGGAATCCATCAACTACCTGCGCCTGTCCGGCCGCAGCGCGCATCAGATCGAACTGATCGAGGCGTATGCAAAAGCGCAGGGCCTGTGGCACGACGAGCATTCGCCGCAAGCCGATTTCAGCGCGGTGATCGAACTGGACCTCGCCGACGTCAAGCCGTCGCTGGCCGGCCCCAAGCGTCCACAGGATCGCGTGTTGCTGACCGACATGCGCCAGAGCTACCACGCCGCGATGGATGCACTCAACGCCGGCAAGAAGGACACCCGCTGGGACAAGCAGAAGGAGCGCTTCCTGAACGAAGGCGGCAGTACCGCGGTCGGCCGCGCCGAAAGCCAGAGCGAACCTTCGCCCGACGTCTGCCCGCACATCGAGCATTGCGAACTGGAAGACGGTTCGGTGGTGATCGCCGCGATCACCTCGTGCACCAATACGTCCAATCCCGCCGTGATGATCGGCGCCGGCCTGCTGGCGCGCAAGGCGGCCGAACGAGGCCTGAAGCCCAAGCCGTGGGTCAAGACTTCGCTCGCGCCGGGCTCGAAGGTCGTCACCGACTATCTCGAGGCCACGGGCCTGATGAAGGACCTGCAGGAAATGGGCTTCTTCCTCGTCGGCTACGGCTGCACCACCTGCATCGGCAACTCCGGCCCGCTGCCGGAAGACGTCAGCAAGCGCATCACCGACAACGACTTCGCGGTCGCGTCGGTGCTGTCCGGCAACCGCAACTTCGAAGGACGCATCCACTCCGAGGTGAAGATGAACTACCTCGCCTCGCCGCCGCTGGTGGTGGCGTTCGCACTTGCCGGCACCGTGGACATCGACCTGTCGAAGCAGCCGCTGGGCAAAGGCAAGGACGGCAAGGACGTCTACCTGAAAGACATCTGGCCAAGCAACAAAGAAATCGCGGACCTGGTCGCGCGTTCGGTCACGGCCGGCATGTTCGCGAAGAACTACGCAGACGTGTTCGAGGGCAGCGCCGAATGGAATGCCGTGAAGTCGCCCGACGGCGACCAGTACGTGTGGGACGAGAAGTCCACCTACATCAAGAATCCGCCCTACTTCGAGGGCATGACGATGGAATTGCCGAAACACCAGGACATCACCGGTGCATATTGCATTGGCCTGTTCGGCGATTCCATCACCACCGACCACATCTCGCCCGCCGGCGCGATCAAGAAGGATTCGCCCGCCGGCAAGTACCTGATGGCGCGCGGCGTCGAACCGAAGGACTTCAACTCCTACGGTTCGCGGCGCGGCAATGACGACGTCATGGTGCGCGGCACCTTCGCCAACATCCGCATCAGGAACAAGTTGCTGGATGGCGTCGAGGGCGGTTTCACCCTGCACGTGCCGAGCGGCGAACAGATGTCGATCTACGACGCGGCGATGAAGTACAAGGCGGACAACACGCCGCTCATCGTGATCGCCGGCAAGGAATACGGCACCGGTTCATCGCGCGACTGGGCGGCCAAGGGCACGTTGCTGCTCGGCATCCAGGCCGTGATCGCGGAGAGCTTCGAACGCATCCACCGCTCGAACCTGGTCGGCATGGGCGTGCTGCCGCTGCAGTTCAAGGACGGCGACAACGCCGCCAAATTCGCCCTCACCGGCAAGGAAACCTTTGCGATCACCGGCCTCGACGGCGGCGACGCGAAGACCGCACACGTGGTTGCCACCGCGAACGACGGCAGGAAGACCGAATTCGACGTGCACGTGATGCTGCTGACGCCCAAGGAACGCGACTTCTACAAGCACGGCGGCATTCTCCAGTACGTGCTGCGCGACCTGGCGAAGAAGGCGGCGTAAACCGTTATGCAACGCGCTGCCCGCAACCCGCGGGCAGCGTTCGACCCGTCCCAGTGCCCTGCCGCGGCGTCATTCGGTGCGTGGCGGATCGAGCCTGCCCGTGCGGAGACGGGTTGCCACGCCACGGCGAGCCGTGTGTTCAACGGAACGCGGTGGCCATTCGCGATTCGTGCGGTGTTGCTCACGGATGGCGTCGCGGATGGCGCCATAGCTGACCAGGTGCTGCCGCAACCAGGCCAGCGATTGCGGCCCGAATACTGCCTGCGACTTGCCGTTCACGCACTGCGCGATGCCGCTTACCGCAGTGGTTTTCCATGGCTCCGCCCGCGCATCGGCGACCTCACAGCCTGGCTGGTCCAGCAAGGGCATGCCGGGATCGAGCGCCAGGAATTCACACAGCATTCGCCATTCTTCATCGGGGTTGTCGATGAGATCCTCGAGACAGAGCAGGTAATGGCGCGGTTCGCCCAGGTGGGCGAGGTGCACACCCATCGCGCGATTCCAGCGCCTCGCCCAGCGCACCTTGCCGCCGCTGAAAGCCCGCGTTTCCACCTGCATGTCCGCATCGCTGATCGAAGCGATCACGTCGATCCCACGCCGCAGCACGTGCACGAAGCGCGCATCGGGGATGCATTTCGCGATTTCATCGAGGAACAACAGGTGGTTCGGCGTCTTCTCGACCCAGTGCGTGCGTGCGTGCCGGCGGGCCGCCTCGTCGAGCAGTGCCGCGTAGCGGCGCACGCAGGCTCGCCACCGGCGAGGCACCGGCGTCTTGCGCAGACGCGCCGCATGGATCCGCTCGAGCTCACGCAGGCGGTGCCGGCCCCAGGATTGCGCCATGCCGGCGCGGTGGTACCAGCGGCGGGTCGAACGCGCTTCGCGATCGCCCCAGCGCAGTTCGGCATCGCCCAGCAGCGACTCGAAAAAGAAGGTTTCCGGAAGCGAAAACACGTCGGGATGGCGCGCGATCATCGCCTGCACCAGCGTGGTGCCCGAACGGGGACAGCCGACCACGAAAGTTCGCCGCATCTCCCCTCCCGATATCGCCATCATCCGGGAACGGACGAAGGCAACGCCTGGTTGACCGGTCGATCGCTTTTTCTACACCTTACTCTCCCAATGGGCGTTGTAACAGCGCCAGGCTCGCCCTTCCCGTCGCCACGCGGTGGTCATCGCATAGATCGCCGACCGCTCGGGCAGCAGGTCGCCGGGCTTGCCACCGGTCAGCACCAGGTTGAACCTGGCGATGAGGCGGTCACCCCGGTGCTCGAACGAAACAGGACCGATCAGCACGCCCGTCTTGTCCTGGCGCAGCGCACGCAGCGCCAGCAGCTGGCGCAACCCGTGCCTGTCCAGGTCGCCATCGTTGCCGCTGAAGTCGCCGCTCACGAGCGCCAGCAGCGCACCGGAGTCGTTGGCGCGCGCAGCGGTGGCCGCGGACTCGATGGCAGCGCGGACCTGCTGCTCCGCCGGTGCGCGCTGGCAGGCCGTCAGTGCCGCAAGGATCACGCCGACGGCCAAAAGCAGGAGCACGGCATGCGCGCGCCGGGACCACGTGGATTTCGTGCTCGTCAATGCTCCGGCCTCACTCGAATGCCGCAATGCACCTTGCTGCTTTCGCGCCTATCGTGCTCCAATGCAGCGCGCGTGCGCAATGACAGGAGGGAACGACATGGCCGGTCCACGCCCATGGCTCGAGCATTACCCGCCGGGTGTGCCCCCGGAGGTCGACGTCGAGGCTTTTCCGTCGATCGTCGCGATGTTCGAGCAGGCATGCGCGCGCCATTCGCAGCGTCCGGCCTACTCCAGTTTCGGCACCACCCTCACCTGGGCCGAGCTGGATCGCCAGAGCGCCTGTTTCGCAGCGTTCCTCGCCAACGAGTGGAGGCTCGGCAAGGGCGATCGCCTCGCGATCATGTTGCCCAACCTGCTGCAGTACCCGGTTGCGCTGTTCGGTGCGCTGCGCGCGGGCATCACGGTCGTCAACGTCAATCCGCTTTATACCGCGCGCGAATTGCAGCACCAGCTGGCGGATTCCGGCGCGAAGGGCATCGTGGTGCTGGAAAACTTCGCCGCGATCCTGCAGGAAGCGGTCGGCAAGACACACGTCGAGCACGTCATCGTCACCTCGATCGGCGACCAGCTCGGCTTTCCCAAGGGTCCGCTGATCAGCTTCGCGGTGAAGCACATCAAGAAGATGGTGCCGCGCTGGTCATTGCCCGGTCACCTGTGTCTGGGCGACGTGTTGCGCCGCGGCTCCGGCATGCAGGCACCGAAGGTGCAGCTCGGCCACGAAGACATCGCGTTCCTGCAATACACCGGCGGCACCACCGGCGTCGCCAAGGGCGCGATGCTCACGCACGGCAACATGGTTGCGAACGCACTGCAACTGGCGGCGTGGGTAGGCGACCTGTTCACGCGCGGCGAGGAGCGCATCATCACCGCGCTGCCGCTGTACCACATCTTCTCGTTGACGGTGAACGCGCTGTTCATGATGTACTTCGGCGGCGAGAACATCCTGATCACCAACCCGCGAGACATTCCGGCCTTCATCAAGACGCTGAAGAAGAACCGCTGGAGCGCGATCACCGGCGTCAACACGCTGTACAACGCCCTGCTCCATCACCCGGATTTCCCCTCGCTGGATTTTTCGCACGTCAAATTCGCGCTGGCTGGCGGCATGGCCGTGCAGCGTGCGGTGGCCGAGCGCTGGAAGAAGGCCACGGGCATTCCCCTGATCGAAGGCTACGGACTCACCGAGACCTCGCCGGTCGTCACCGCCAATCCCCTGACGATCAAGGAATACACCGGCTCGATCGGCATGCCGCTGCCTTCGACCGATATCAGCCTGCGTGACGACGAAGACCATGCCGCGCCGGCCGGCGAAGCCGGCGAACTTTGCGTGCGTGGCCCGCAGGTGATGAAGGGTTACTGGAACCGTCCCGAGGAAACCGCCAAGGTGACGAGCGCCGACGGCTGGCTGCGCACCGGCGACATCGCGCGCATGGACGAAAACGGACTTCTGTACATCGTTGATCGCAAGAAGGACATGATCCTGGTCTCGGGCTTCAATGTGTATCCGAACGAAATCGAGGACGTGGTGGCGCGCCATCCCGGCGTGCTGGAAGTCGCCGCCATCGGGGTGCCCGACGAACACTCCGGCGAGGTGGTCAAACTGTTCGTGGTAAAGAAGGACCCCGCCCTCACCGAAGCCGCGCTGAAACAGTACTGCCACGACGAACTCACCGGTTACAAGCGGCCGAAGTACATCGAGTTCCGCAGTGAACTGCCGAAGAGCAACGTCGGCAAGATCCTGCGGCGCGCATTGCGGGATGAGGAAAAGAAGAAAACCCCGCAAGGAGCCTGACGGCCGCACGCATCGGGCGGAAGGGTGGCATTCGTTCCAGGCGCTGAATCGCCGCCCAATGCGGCCTAAATGGCGGACAACGGCAATCACACGTTGGTCAACAACGGCGATGACATCGCGTTCTAATGGTCAGGCCAATTCGGCCGATCAGGAGAAGTCCCGTGAAACGCATTGCGACAACGTTGCTCGTTGCAGGTCTCATGGCCACGCCAATGCTGGCGCTGCCGCCAACCGCCCGCGCAGGCGTGAGCATCGGCATCGACGTTTCGGTCGGCGTTCCGCCACCGGAGCTCCCCGTGTATGCGCAGCCGCCCATTCCTGGCCCCGGTTACATCTGGACGCCGGGCTATTGGGCGTGGGATCCGTCTTACGGCGGTTACTACTGGGTGCCGGGCACCTGGGTAATGCCGCCGCAAATCGGTTTGCTGTGGACGCCGGGCTGGTGGGGCTGGTCCGATGGCTTCTACCGCTGGCACGCCGGCTACTGGGGCCCGCACGTGGGCTTCTACGGCGGCGTCAATTACGGTTACGGCTACTTCGGCAATGGCTACGCCGGCGGCGAATGGCGAGGCCGCAATTTCTATTACAACCGTGCGGTCAACAACATCAACGTCACCACCGTCCGCAACGTGTACGTCAACAAGACGGTGATCAACAACGTGCACACGAGCCGGGTCAGCTACAACGGCGGCCATGGCGGCCTCGCCGCGCGGCCGAGCGCGCAACAGCGCGCATGGGCCAACCAGCGCCACGTGCAGCCCACCTCGATGCAGACACGGCAGCGTGACGTAGCCATGCGCAATCCGGCACAGCGGTTCAAGGCCAACCAGGGCCGGCCGGCCGTGTTCGCTACGCAGCACGCGGGCGACTTCACTGGACCGCACGCCGTGCGCGCGCCTGCACCCGCCAACAACCACATGGTCGCCGCGCCGCAACACGCGCGGCCGGCAACGGCCGCGGCGAACCGCTCCGCCAATCACAGAACGGTCGCGGCACCCGCGGAGCATGCACGCCCGGCAGCGCCGGCACCCAACCGCGGTCTGGTGCAGGCGCCGCACAACCGCCCGCAATCGGCGCGGCCGGCGAATCCGTCGCCCCGTCCGCAGCCCGCAACGCAGCGCGGCCATGTAGAGGCACCGCATGCTCGTGCCGAGACGGCACGGCCGGCGAATCCGTCGTTCCATCCGCAGCCCGCAACGCAGCGCGGCCGTGTAGAGGCACCGCATGATCGCGCCCAGGCGGCACGGCCGGCGAATCCGTCGTTCCGTCCGCAACGCGCCGCGCCGCCGCAGCGCACCGAGTTCAGGCAACCCGCGGCGCGGCCGGCCCCTGCCTCGCGCCGTGCACCACCTGCACACAGCAGTGATCGCGGCAAGGCGCGCCCAGAAAAGCCGCGCAGCAGTGGTCCGGGCCATTGAGGACGGCGGGAACAACGAGGCGGCCTTCGGGCCGCCTCTGTTTTACGTCCGGTTACCGTCTTCGTCCCAGGGTTCGAGCGTATCGGCATAACCGCCCAGCAGCGTCCACAGCGCTGCCTGTGTGTCTTCCGGGATGCGCGCGAAAGCCAGCGCGATGTGCGTGTTGCCTACGCGCACGATTTCGGCCATCACGTGGACGTTGACCTCGTCGCCGAACAGCATGTCGAGCACCCAGACGTCACCGGGTTTGCCGTGCCACTCGGCCGGACGCGAGAGACGCGCGCCGGTCGCCGAAATGTCTTCGAGGTCTGTTTGCCATACATCGCCGCGCCGGCTCATCAGGACCGCGGTCTGCCGCACCATCCGTGCATGCCGGACGTGCGCATCGGCCGCCGGATCCGGTTTGTAATCATTGGCCACGTTGAACATTCCCCTGTCACCTCGGCTCGCGCATTCCGCCATGCGCGTCGGCGGAACCCTCCGGACACCGCCAATCTTGAAGCAAGTTGCGGGCCAAGGTTTGATGGCCGGCACTGGACTTGCCGCCCATTCGGCCTTAACCTAGACGCGTATGGCCGGTACGACCTTGCCGGCATCGGCGGCACCAGGCCGCCGCGGGCGGCCCGTCGAACGGCCGCACTTCTCACTTGCGGATGCGGATTCGGGGATTGCCTTTCCGGGCAAGCGAGAGAGGCCGGCATGCCGGCCAATGCGGTTACTGATGCACAGGCCGGCAACGCGTCCGGTTGCAAGCCGATATTGAATCCGCCGCGGCCGCTTTGCGGAATGGCGGAACTCCAGCGAGCCATCGTTGCCCAGGCAACGGTCTGCCGCAAACGAAGAACAGGCAACGCAAACCCGGGTTGCGGCATCGACATGGCCGCCGGCCCGCCCACGACAAGTGCGAATGAGCACCGAACCCCAATCCGTCGAAACCGCAACCCTCGCGCCGGACCCGCCCCGCGCCGAGGTACCGCGCCAGGAGGAAATGCCCCTGGCCGTGGTACATGGCCAGCCGGTGTTGCAGATCCCGCAGGATTTGTACATCCCGCCGGATGCGCTGGAAGTGATCCTCGAGGCGTTCGAAGGTCCGCTGGATCTGCTGCTGTACCTGATCCGCCGGCAGAACCTCGACATCCTCGACATCCCTGTCGCGGAGATCACGCGCCAGTACATGGATTACATCGACGTGATGCACGAGATGCGCCTCGAGCTCGCGGCCGAGTACCTGGTGATGGCGGCGATCCTGGCCGAGATCAAATCGCGCCTGCTGCTGCCGCGGCCGCCGATCGAAGAAGGCGAAGAGGAAGACCCGCGCGCCGAACTGGTGCGCCGCCTGCAGGAATACGAGCGCTTCAAGAAAGCCGCCGAGGACATCGACGCGCTGCCGCGCATGGAGCGCGATCTCGACGTTGCGCAGGCGTTCGTCCCCGACCGCAAGATCGTCCGCCTGCCGCCCCCGGTCGACTTGCGCGAGATGCTGCTGGCGCTGCGCGACGTGCTGCGGCGCGCGGAACTGTCGGGCCACCATGAAGTGGAGCGCGAGCCTTTGTCGGTGCGCCAGCGCATGGGCGAAGTGTTGCGCAAGTTGGGCGACGGCGCCTTCCATCGCTTCGAAAGCCTGTTCGAGGCATCCGAGGGCAAGCTCGGCGTGGTGGTGACGTTCCTTTCGCTGCTGGAATTGGCCAAGGACCGGCTGATCGAGATCATGCAGGATGCACCGCTGGCGCCGATCTACCTGAAGGCGCGAGCCGTCGCCGAGACCGCGGATTGACTTCGCGGCGGGCTAAAGCAACCACCCCGATGGAACAACGCGCACAGCGAGGCGCACGTGGAACAAGAACAACTCGACAACATCATCGAAGCCGCGCTGCTTGCGGCGCAGCAACCGCTCACGCTGCCCATGATCGCGGCCCTGTTCCAGGAATCCGACGAGGTCAGCCACGAGGCCATCGCCCGGGCGCTGGAAACCCTCACCGCCGCCTGCGAAGGCCGCGGCATCGAACTGGTCGAAGTCGCATCGGGCTTTCGTTACCAGGTGCGCGAAGCGGTGCACCCGTGGGTGGCGCGGCTGTGGTCCGAACGCCAGACCAGATATTCCCGCGCACTGCTGGAGACCCTTGCCTTGATCGCCTATCGCCAGCCGATCACGCGCGGTGAAATCGAGCAGGTGCGCGGCGTCGGCGTGTCGACCAGCATCATGCACACGCTGGAAGAACGCGAGTGGATCCGGGTGGTCGGCTATCGCGACGTGCCCGGCAAGCCGGCGCTGTTCGGCACCACGCGCCAGTTCCTCGACTACTTCAACCTGAAGTCGCTGGACCAGCTTCCGACGCTGGCCGAAATCCGCGAAATCGCCGACCCGCAACTCGCGCTTGCACCCGACGCTGCCGCGATGCCGCAGGACCTGGAAGCGCACTCCGAAGCCGAATCCGCGGACGCAATCCCGTCCGATGAAAACCCGAGCACCACCGAGGACGCTGTATGAGTTCCACCTCCCGTTCCCTTCTGACCCTCAAGCGGCCGGCCGCGCAGGAACATGGCGGCCCGCTGGAGGAGCGCCTGCACAAGGTGCTTGCCAACGCCGGGCTGGGATCCCGCCGGATGCTGGAGCAACGCATCGCGGCGGGCGAGATCAAGGTCAACGGCAGCGCGGCCGAGACCGGTTCGAGCGTGCGAGCCGGTGACCGCGTGGAAGTCGACGGCAAGCAATTCGTGGTCGCGACCGACCAGCACGAACACGCGCAGGTGCTGATGTACCACAAGCCCGAGGGCGAGCTCACCACGCGCGACGACCCGGAAGGCCGCCCGACCGTGTTCGAGAACCTGCCGCACCTGAATGGTTCGCGCTGGATTTCGGTGGGCCGCCTCGACGTCAATACCACCGGCCTCTTGCTGCTGACCACCGATGGCGAACTCGCGAACGCATTGATGCATCCCAGCCGTGAACTCGAACGCGAATACCTGTGCCGCGTGCACGGCGAAGTGCCCGACGAGATGCTGGAAAAACTCAAAGCCGGCGTGGAACTGGAAGACGGCCCCGCGCGTTTCGATGAAATCCACGTGGTCAGCCGCGGCGGCAGCCACTGCTGGTTCCGCGTGGTCCTGCACGAAGGCCGCAATCGCGAAGTGCGCCGCTTGTGGGATTCGCAGGGCCTGCTGGTCAGCCGCCTGAAACGCATCCGCTACGGCAACGTCGAACTGCCGCGCGGCCTGCGTCCCGGCCAGAACCAGACCCTCGCGGAAGACGCCATCAAGGGCCTGCGCGACCTCTCGGGGGCGGGACCCATGCAACCGACCTTGACGCTGAAGCCGGTGTTGCACCAGCGCCACGCGGCGCGCGGCGTCACCGAAGTGCGCCCCGCCGGCCAGACGCCGCACGCCTGGACGGGCGTGCGCCACGACGAGGCGCGCGAACTCACCGCCTTCGATCGTGTCCGCCCCGATGATTTTCCCAACCGTGGCAAGCGCCGGCGCGGGCCGCCGCGCGGCGACGTCAACGGCAACGTGCTGAGGCCCGATCAGCCGGCGCGCAAGAAGCGGCGCAAGGGTCGCGGCATCGCGCCGGGCCAGGAACTGCCATCGGTGCGCACCTGGTTCGCCGGCGACAAGCGGCCCGGTGGCGGACAGAACCGTGGCGGTCCCGGCGGCCGTCCGAATCGCGGCGGTCCGGGTGGTCAAAACCGCGGCGGGCAGAAGCGTGGCGGCCCCGGCGGCAACCGTGCGCGTGGTCCGCGCCGCGACGGCGGCGGCAACGGTCCCAGCAAGGGCTGATCACGATCCCGGAGACGCGAATGCCTGCCAACCACGCTGTCACGATCTGGCACAACCCGCGCTGTTCCAAATCGCGTGGCACGCTCGAGCTGTTGCAGGAACGCGGTGTCGCGCCCGCCGTCGTCGATTACCAGAAGAACCCGCCTTCCGCGGCCGACATCGGGCGCGCACTCGAATTGCTGGGCAAGCAACCGCGCGAGCTGCTGCGCAAGAACGAGCCGGTTTATGCCGAACTCGCGCTCGACAACCCCAGGCTCACGCGCGAACAGCTCATCGATGCGATGGCGGAGCATCCCATCCTGATCGAACGTCCGATCGTGTTCGCCAACGGCAAGGCAGCCATCGGCCGGCCGCCCGAAGCCGTGCTGGCCATCCTCTGAAGCGGCCGCGTCACATCAATTCGAACGCATCCGCGTCCATCCACGCTGGAAACCTTTCACGGAAAGCCTGCAGCGCCGCGTGATCGAGCGCCACCGTGACGGTCTGCTCCTGCGCGCCCAGATCGGCCATCGCCTGGCCGAGGTAATCCAGCACCGCGCTGTCGCCCGAGTACGGCAACTGGTTGCCGTCCACGCCGACGCGATTGACCCCGACGCAATAACCCAGGTTTTCGATCGCGCGCGCGCGCAGCAAGGTGCGCCACGCATGCGCACGCGCCGAGGGCCAATTGGCGACGAACAGCACGAGGTCATACTCGAAACCCTGCTGCGCATCGTGGCGGTTGCGCGAGAACACCGGGAAGCGGAGGTCGTAGCAGACCAGCGGGCAGATTTTCCATCCTTTCCATTCGACGATCAGGCGCTCGCGGCCGGCGGCATAGCGTTTGTGTTCGTCGGCGTAACGGAACAAGTGGCGCTTGTCGTAATGCCGCACCTCGCCATCGGGCGTGACGAACAGCAGGCGATTGAACACGCCCTCGCCCACGCGCAGCTGCACGCTGCCCGTGATCGCCGCGTCGAGTTCGCGGGCGCGTTCGCGCAGCCAGGCAACGGTCGCGCCGTCCATGGTTTCGGCGTTGTGGATGGCTTCGTTGGAAAACCCGCTGGTGAATGTTTCCGGCAACACCACGAGATCGGTGCGCCTCGCCAACGGCGCGATCAGCCCACCGTAGTAATCACGATTGCCGGCCGGGTCATGCCAGCGGGTCGCGCCCTGGACGATGGAAATCCTCAGATCCTGCATAGCCGTTCCGCCGCTGCCTGCAAGGTCTCGTCGCTTTTCGCAAAGCAGAAACGCACCAGCTTCGCGTCCGGCGCCGTTTCATAGAACGCCGAAACGGGAATCGCCGCGACGCCGCCTTCGCGAACCATCCATTCGCAGAAATTCAGATCGTCAGTGTCGCGGATCGCGGAATAGTCCGCCAGCTGGAAATAGCCGCCCTGCACCGCAGGCAGCTTGAAACGCGAGCCCGCCAGCAGTTCGCGGAAACGGTCGCGCTTGGCCTGGTAGAAGGCGGCGAGGTCCTGCGCGTGCTGCGGATCGTTTTCCATCACCTCCGCGAATGCGCACTGCGCCGGATGGAACGTGCAGAACGTCAGGTACTGGTGCACCTTGCGGAACTCGGCCGTCAGCAGCTTGGGCGCGACGCAGTAGCCGACTTTCCAGCCGGTGCAATGCCAGGTCTTGCCGAACGAGGAGATCACGAAGCTGCGCTCGGCCAGTTCCGGCCGGCGCGAAACACTGAAATGCGTGCGGCCATCGTAGATGATGTGTTCGTACACTTCGTCGGAGATCACCAGCAAGCCGTGCTGCGTGGCGATTTCGGAAAGCGCATCGAGATCGGACTCCACGAATACCGCGCCCGACGGATTGTGCGGACTGTTGACCATGATCATCCGCGTCTTCGGCGTGATCTCGTCGCGCAGGCGCTGCCAATCCACCGAGAAGTCGGGCAGCTGCAGCGGCACGTGCACGGTCTTGCCGCCGGCCAATGCAATCGCGGGCTCGTAGCAGTCGTAGCAGGGATCGAGCACGATCACCTCGTCGCCCGCATGCACCGCGCAGGCGATCGCCGCGAAGATCGCCTCGGTCGCGCCGGAAGTCACCGTCACTTCCGTGTCGGCGCTGATGCGGCGACCGTACAGACGATCTACCTGCAGGGCGATTTGCTCGCGCAGCTTCGGAATACCGCTCATCGGCGCGTATTGGTTGCGCCCTTCGTCCATCGCGCGCGTCAATGCATCGCGCAAGGGCGCCGGCGTCTCGAAATCCGGAAAGCCCTGCCCCAGGTTCACCGCCTTGTGCTCCAGCGCAAGCTGGCTCATCACCGTGAAGATCGTGGTGCCGACCTTGGGAAGCTTGGTTTCAATTTGCATTCACGTCGTTCCGTTTGGACGGCCGAAGTCGGACGATGTTAGCACGCACGCGATCGATCAAAGCGCACGCTGCTTGCATTCCTCGTGTTTGCGCTGCGTCGCATCCGGCAAACGCTCGGCCAGGAAATCCACCAGCGCGCGCACCGCCGGCAACAGACCGCGCCGGCTCGGATAGACGAAATGCATGATGCCTTCGGGCGCGCTCCAGTCCGGCAGCAGCACCTCCAGTTCACCGCGCGCGACCGCCGGCGCGCACACGAACTCGGGCAGCAGCGCCACGCCGATACCCTTGCGCGCGGCCTCGAGCATCACCTGGAAATCCCCGCACACCAGGCGCGGCTGGATCTCGACCCGCACCTGTTGGCCGCCCGGTCCGGTCAGCTCCCACTCCTGTGGCCCGTCGCGCTCCAGCACGGACAACGCCGGCAATGTGGAAAGCTCCTCGGGACGCTCCGGACGTCCGTGCATTTCCAGCAAGGCCGGACTTGCAACCGGCAGCACGTTCGATTGCCCGAACGTGCGCAACACGAAGGTCGCGTCGGCGTCCAGCCTGGCGCGCACGCGGATGGCGATGTCGATGCCCTCGCCGATCAGATCCACGCGACGATCGTTCGAGAGCAGCCGCACCTGCACTTTCGGATACCTCGCGAGGAATTCCGGAAGGACAAACGCCAGCACGGTCTGCGCCAGCGATACCGGGCAGCTCATGCGCACCACCCCGCGCGGCTCGTCGTTCAGCGTCGCCACGTCTTCGGTCGCGGCGCGCGCCTCGGCCAGCATTGCCTGGCAATGCCGGTAGAAACGTTCGCCCGCTTCCGTGACCACGAATTTGCGCGTGGTTCGCTGCAGCAGGCGCACGCCGAGACCTTCCTCGAGCTGCGACACGCGCTTGCTCAGGCGCGACTTCGGCACGTTGAGCGCGCGGCTCGCGGCGGAGAAGCCACCGTGCTCGACCACCGCGGCAAAGAAGTACAAATCATTGAGATCGGGCAACGCGCCCGCGAGGGCAGACACGGCGTTCGCCATGATGAACACTCCGTTCGGATGGCGCCATCTTATCGAAGCGGCGTGCGGAGCCTATCGTTTGCAGGTCACCGCGTCATGCGGTTCCCATGGAGAGAGCCATGAAACTCCTGCACATCGATTCCAGCGTCCTTGGTGAAAATTCCGCTTCGCGCAGCCTGACCGCGGCGATCGTCGCACGCCTGCGCGCCGAACATCCCGGCGTCGAGGTCACCCATCGCGATCTTGCCGCGCAAAGCCTGCCGCATTTCACACCCGTGCTCGCGGAAGGCCATCCATGCGTCGCGCGCAACGGCGAGATCCTGGACGAATTCCTTGGCGCCGACGTCGTGGTGATCGGCGCACCCATGTACAACTTCACCATCCCGACCCAGCTCAAGGCCTGGCTCGACCGCGTCCTGACCGCGGGCAAGACGTTCCGCTACACGGAGAACGGACCGGAAGGCCTGGCGGGCGGCAAGCGCGTGATCATCGCGTCGTCGCGCGGCGGCATCTACAGCGAAGGGCCGGCCGCGTCCATCGATTTCCAGGAGACCTACCTGAAGCACGTGTTCGGCTTCATCGGCATCCACGACGTCGAATTCGTGCGCGCCGAAGGCCTCAATCTCGGCGCCGAGCAGCGCGAGGCGGCAATGGCGCAGGCGCACGCGCGGATCGAAGGCGAATTGCGCGTCGCGGCGTAAGCACCGAGGTCCCTCTCCCGCCGGAGGGGGACCTTACGCGACAATCCGCACCGGAACCGATTTCGCCGCCGGCGTCTTGCTGAACTTCGCATGATGCGACAGCGGGATCAACGGATTGCACTCCGGGTAGTAACCGCCCACACAACCTGCCGGAATGTCGAACGCGACCACGCGAAGTCCCGCTACTTCGCGGTCAACACCGTCGCCCGCATCCGACACCAGCTTCACGGTCTGCCCATCGCGCAAGCCCAGGCGCGCTATGTCGTCCTTGTTCATCAGCAGCACTTCGCGCGTACCGTCGATGCCGCGGAAGCGGTCGTCGTAGCCGTACACCGTGGAGTTGAAATGGTCGTTCGAGCGCATCGTCATCAGGCGAAAACGATCCGGCGCGTCCTCGAACCCCGTCGCGACCAGCGCCGGCGGCACGATGAAATTGGCCTTGCCGGTGGCGGTCTTCCACACGCGTTCGCGCGCCGGGTTCGGGCGATGGAAGCCGCCCGGCTGCCACATGCGTTTGTTGAAATCCTTGAATTGCTCCGGATAGGTCTGTTCGATCGCGTCGCGGATCGTCGCGAAATCATCGACCCAGGTATCCCACGGCACCTTCGGATTCGGCGGCAGCGTGGCCTTGGCCAATTCCACCACGATGCGCGTTTCCGACTTCAGGCCGGGACTTGCCGGCACGGCCTTGCCCACCGAGGCGTGGATGCAGCTGGTGGAATCCTCGGTCGACAGCACCTGCGCCTTGCCGTTCTCGACCACTTTCTCGATGCGGCCGAGGCACGGCAACAGGTAAGCCACTTCGCCGTTGACCAGGTGCGAGCGATTGAGCTTGGTCGCGATCTGTACGGTCAGGCGCAGCTTGCTCCACGCAGCATTGACGCGTTCCTGCTCCGGGATCGCGCGCAGGAAATTCCCGCCCAGCCCGATGAAGCCGTGCACGCTGCCGTCCAGCACGCCTTCGCAGCATTCGACGGTGTTCAACCCTTTTTCACGCGGCGGCTCGAAACCGTATTGCTGCGCCAGCCGGTCCAGCGGCACCAAGGCAGGGTCATCGGCGATGCCGACCGTGCGCTGGCCCTGCACGTTGGAATGTCCGCGCACCGGGCACAGCCCCGCGCCGGGCTTGCCGATGTTGCCGCGCATCAGCAACAGGTTGGCCACCATGTGGATGTTGTATTCGCCGAGCACGTGCTGGGTCAGGCCCATGCCGTACACGCCGATGACGGCATTCGCCTGGGCGTACACCTTTGCCGCGCCTTCGATGGCGTGGCGCGTCAGGCCCGATGCGGCCTCGATGTCGGCCCATGACTGCGCGCGAACGAATGCCTCGAATTCATCGAAATCGTAGCAATGTTGTGCAATAAACGATTGATCCAAAACGGAGCTGCCACCACCACTCCGCGCCTCGTCATCCAGCGCGAGAAGCGCCTTGCACAACCCCGCGATCGCCGCGATATCGCCGCCGGCTTTCACCTGATGGTATTGCGTGGCCAGCGACGTTTCCCTGCCCGCCAGCATCTCGATCGGGCTTTGCGGATTGGTGAAACGCTCCAGGCCCCTTTCGCGCAGGGGATTGAACACGATGATCGGCACTCCGCGCTTCGCGGCCCTCTGCAGGTCGTGCAGCATGCGCGGACTGTTGACGCCCGCGTTCTGGCCGAAGAACAGGATGCAATCCGTCCTGGAAAAGTCATCCAACACTACCGTGCCGACCGCCGAACCCACGCTCTTGCGCAACGCGACGCCGGTCGCTTCGTGGCACATGTTGGAACTGTCGGGCAGATTGTTGTTGCCGTACAGCCGCGCAAACAATGCATACAGGTAACTCGTTTCCAGCGACGCGCGGCCGGAGGCGTAGAACACCACGGATTTCGGATCGAGCTGTTTCAATTCCTGCCCGATCGCACAAAACGCCTCGTCCCATTCGCACGGCACGTATTTGTCAGCAGCGCGGTCGTAGCGCATCGGATGCGTCAGCCGGCCCTGCTGCTCGAGGTCATGATCGCTCCACCCGAGCAATTCACTGCAGGTATGCTGCGCGAAGAATTCGGGCGTGGTGCGCAGTGAAGTCAGTTCCCACGCGCTGGCCTTGGCACCGTTCTCGCAGAACTCGAACTTCGCCGGTTTCTCCGGCTGCGGCCACGCGCACGAGACGCAGGTGAAGCCGCGCGGCTTGTTCTGCCGCCACAGTTCCCTCACCGTCGAAGGAACCGGAACCTTCTCGCGCTTCAGGATTTCGACCACGGATTTGGCCGAACCCCAGCCTCCGGCCGGGCCCGGATAAGGTTCGATCTTCGGCTTGCGCTCATCCACGACTCGTTCCTCGGTCCACGAACCATCCGATTATCGCGCAGGTACGCATCGAAGCATGTGAAGACCCGCGGCCTCTCTGCGGCCCCTCGAGAATGATGCGGCATGGACTCCGGACGCCCTGCATCCGGCGGCTCCGCGATCCGCACGATGCAATCGAAGACGCCGCTCAGTTTTCCGTTATCAGCAGGATGTAGGCAAGAAAGAGAAAGAAATGCACGGCGCCCTGCAGCGCATTGGTGCGCCCGCTGGCGAAGGTCACCACGCTCACCGCCAAGGTGAGGACCAGCATGACCTGATCGGCGTGCTGCAATCCCAGCGTCAGATTGTGTCCGGTGAAATGACTGATCAGCAGCATGGCCGGAACGGTCAGGCAGATGGTGGAAAGCACCGAGCCCAGGAAGATGTTGACCGAGCGCTGCAGATCGTTGGCGGCTGCCGCGCGTACCGCGCCGATCGCCTCGGGCGTCGCCACCAGCACGGCCATCGCGAGGCCACCCAGCGCGGCAGGCTCATGCAGGGTTTCGATCACGTAATCGATAGGCCGCGCCAATTGTTCGGCCAGGAACACCACCGGCAACATGTAGGCGAGCAGCAGGATGCCATGCGCCCAGGTCGATTCGCCGTCACGGCGGCGCGAGGCGATCACTGCACGACTGCCCACTTCCGCAAACGCGAAATAGCTGCGGTGGCTGCGTGTCTGCATCGCCAGGAACGCGGCATACAGCCCGACCGAAACCACGATCAGGAAATCTTCCTGATGGAACGAAAAAAGCGGCCCCGGGACGGCGCGCGTGAAATTCGGCAGCACCATGCTCAGTACCGCGAGCGGAAGGATCAGTCCGATGTAGGCGTTGGCGCCGAGCAGGTTGTAGTGCTGTTCGTGGTGGCGCCACCCGCCGACCAGCAACGAGAGGCCGACCATGCCGTTGAGCACGATCATCACCACCGAGAACATCGTGTCACGTGCGAGCGTCGGGTTGTTCGCTCCGTGCAACATCACGGCCGATATGCTCATCACTTCGATCGAGGTGACCGACAGCGTGAGCAGCAGCGTACCCAGCGGCTGGCCGAAGCGCTCCGCGAGGAAGTCGGCGTGGCGCACCACCGAGAGCGCCGAACCCAGCACGGCCGCAAACAACCACGCAAAAACGAGGACCAGCCAGCCCGGACTCGTCATCCGCGCGAAGAGTGGCACGCCCCACGCCGCGAAAATCAGGCACGTCGAAAACGTCGCCAGCAGCATCCACTCGCGCCGGATGCCATGCTTCAGGGCTTGCCCAAGCGACCGCGCTTCCGACGACATGGAACTCCCCTCGTCCTGCGGATGGATCGTCGATTCGACAGGAACGCGATGCCGGCGTTGTCCGTCGCGCAAGGCCGCAACGTGGCGGAGAGGGTGGGATTCGAACCCACGGTACGGCAAGCCGTACGCCGGATTTCAAGTCCGGTGCTTTAGACCACTCAGCCACCTCTCCGAAACCTTGCTTCGTCATTCCGGGGCCGATCCGGCTTCATCGGATCGGAACCCGGAATGACGATTCTATGATGTTCCGCGTGTGCCGCCCGGGTGCGCGCTATGCAATGCGCTCCACGCCCCCCATGTACGGCCGCAACACTTCGGGCACGGTGATCGAACCGTCGCCGTTCTGGAAATTCTCCATCACCGCGATCAGGCAGCGGCCGACGGCAACGCCGGAACCATTGAGCGTGTGGACGAGCTCGGGTTTGCCGGTTTCAGGATTGCGCCAGCGCGCCTGCATGCGGCGCGCCTGGAAATCGGTGCAGTTGGAGCAGGACGAGATTTCGCGATAGGTGTCCTGCGAGGGCAGCCACACTTCCAGGTCGTAGGTCTTGGCCGCGGCGAAACCCATGTCGCCCGTGCACAACGCCATCTTGCGATACGGCAATCCCAGCTTCTGAAGCACCTTTTCGGCGTGACTGGTGAGTTGTTCCAGCGCTTCGAACGATTTCGACGGCTCGACGATCTGCACCAGTTCCACCTTCTCGAACTGGTGCTGGCGGATCATGCCTTTCACATCCTTGCCGTAGCTGCCGGCTTCGGCGCGGAAACATGGTGTGTGCGCGGTCAGGCGCATGGGCAGGGCATCGGCTTCGACTATGGAGTCTCGCATTAAGTTACTCAACGGCACTTCTGCAGTAGGAATGAGGTACATCTGACGGGTAAGGAGGTCCATCAGGACATAGTCAATGTTGTCGCTGCCCAGACGCGACCATAGCTGATCGTCAATCTCTGATCTTGTAGGTGCACCAAATGACTTCAGGTATTCGTTGATCCCACGCAATGTCCTTTCCCGATCTCCCCCATTTTTTGCTTTAGCAATCCCATCGACTATGAATTTTTGTTCGTCGCTGTAGATGATTCCCGAGACCGCATGTCTTGGTAGAGCAAATAAATCGTCCTTGAACTTCGGCAACTGCCCGGTGCCCTGCATGGTGTCGGCATTCACCAGCAACGGCACATTACATTCGGTGTAACCGTGTTCGCGCGTGTGCAGGTCCAGCATGCACTGCGCGAGCGCGCGATGCAGGTGGGCAAGCTGGCCGCGCAGCACCGTGAAGCGCGCGCCGGACAGCTTGGCGCCAGCCTCGCCATCCAGCCACCCGTGACGGGCACCGAGCTCCACGTGATCCTTCACCGCGAAATCGAACCGGCGCGGTTCGCCCCAGCGCGATACTTCCACGTTTCCGGATTCATCCTTTCCGATCGGCGTGGACTCGTGCGGGAGGTTCGGGATGCCCAGCGCAATCGTCGACAGCTTCCGTTGCACCTCCGCCAGCGCGGCTTCGTTGGCCTTCAGGCTGTCACCGATGCCCGCGACCTCGGCCATGATCGGCGCAACGTCCTCGCCCCTGGCCTTGGCCTGCCCGATCGCCTTGGAACGAGCGTTGCGCAGCGCCTGCAATTCCTGGGTTTCCGTCGCCAGCCGTTTGCGATCGGCCTCCAGCAATTCGATGGACGCGACATCGAGATCGTAGCCGCGCGTTCTCAGGCGCGCAGCCGTGTCCGCGAGGTGCGCGCGCAGCAATACCGGGTCCAGCATGGAAGCGATCCTTGAGATCGGGGAGCCGGCAATTATCGCGGCGCGCCGGGACTCGGGCAAACACCGCCGCAATCCGGCGGTGCGTCACCGATCGCTGCCGGGAAGATGCGCGCGCAACCACGGTTCCAGCGACAGCCTGTAGATGCCCGAATTTCCGGTGAAGTAGATCGCGCGGCCATCGAATGACATGTGCGAGCCCCACGGAATGTCCTGGTTGGCGGCATCGCCAAGGTCGACCGGCTTGCTCCAGTGGTCGCCCTCGCGGAAGGCGATGCACAGGCGGCCAAGCCCGCCCTTCACCTTGCCGTAGTCGAACACGATGAAGGACTGATCCGGTGCCACGGCCGGGTCGTGGGTGGAGACGCCGGGATCACCCAGCCCTGCGCGTTCCGGCGGCAGATAGCGGCCGTCGCGGTAGTGCGCGCGCCAGGTGTGCATCACCTTCGCCTGCTTGTCCCAGCGGATGAAATACAAGGTGTTGTCGCGGGCGATGCTCGCGAAATCGACGAAGGCGTCATCGTTGATCACGGCACCGAGCCAGACGGGTTCGCCCCAGCCGTCGCCGCGACGCTCGACCTTCCAGATGTTCGAACCCGGCCCGGGACCGCCGCGGAAATAATCCTGCACCAGCGGTTTCCCGCCCGGGCTCACCGGACGGTCGGAATTGAACAGCAGGTAACTTCCGTCGGGCGCCACCACCGGATCCTGGTCGAACCAATGGCCGGAAAAAGCCGCGACCTGCGGTTGCGACCAGCTTCCGGCGATCCTGTGCGAGATCATGATGGTCTTGTGCTTGCCTTCGCTGCGGTCGAAGAACACGGTGTTGCCGTCAGGCGTGAATGCCAGCGTGTCATCGCTTGCAGGATGGATGATGCCGCCCAGCGTGATGCGCTCGGGCGTTACCGACGGCGTCGCCGCAGGAACGGGCGCTGCGGTGCCGATCGCGAAGAGGATCACCGCAAGCCGGGCTTTCATGGAGAGGTTCCTGCTGGAACGGCGGATGCCGCGGATGTGGAAGTGCTCTTGTCGGTGTGCCGGTGCGAATCCAGCCAAGGCTTCAGCGAAACGCTGTAGATGTGGTCGACGCCGTTGTCCCATGCACGCGCGCGGGCAAGGTCACGTTCGGCATCGACGCGGCTGCGCGGCCAGCTCGCCTGGGTCGTGCGGCTGCCGGTGAAGTACAACGTGGTGCCATCGGGCCCGAGGTGCGAGCCCCACGGCTGGTAAGCGTCGATGGCGTCGCCGAGGTCGATCGCCCTGCCCCAGCCATCGCCCTCGCGGAATGCGATGAAGAGATGATCAGGCTGATCACTGCCGTTCTTGCCGGCATCGAACACGATGAACGCGCCGTCCGGCGCAATCGCGGGATCGAGTTCGTGCATGCCTTCCGGCATCAATTGCAGACGCACCGATTTTTGATACTGCCCGTTTCGCCATGCCGAACGGTACAGATGGAATTGATGCGACGGATTGTCGCGGCTCTGGAAATACAGGTCGCCGTTCGCGGCGATGCTGGGCGCGAAAATGTACGTTCCGAAGTTGACCGGGTCAGGCAATCGCGCCGGTGCACTCCAGCCGTCGCCCATGCGGTCCACACGCCACAGATGGCCGCCGCGCACCGGCACGCCGCCCGGCACGTCGGGACGATTCGACGGAAACACCATGAACGAACCGTCGGGCGCGAGCGCCGGGTCGTGGTCGTTCCAGGTCCCGGAAAATGATGCAATCGTGGGCGTCGACCAATGCCCATCGACTTCGTGCGACACCATGATCATCCCGATCGACCACGGCTGCTGGTGGAAAAAGACGGTCTTGCCGTCGGGCATGAAGGTCGCACAGTCCACGCCAGCGGCCGAGGAAATCGTGCCCGGCGCGAAGACATGCGGCTGGGGAGGTGCGGCGGTCACCGCGCCGCATGCCAGGAACAGCGATGCCATGCCACAACCCGACAGCAAGACCGAACGTCGTACCACTCGACTTCTCCGGTAGCGATGGAAACGCCGCCGCGCGCGGCGACCGCGGCACGAAGCTACGCGGGTGCGATGCCGGTAGGCCTTCGATTTGTGACGACAGATACCACGGAAGTGATGGGCGGACGTCCTGCGATGACGAGCGGTCAGGACAGTCCCAGCACCTTGCCTGCCTGAGAACGAAAACGCCGGCTCAGGTTGAGCCGGGTGCCGTCGCGCAGCACGACTTCCGCGTTGCCGTTGAACAGCGGATGGATCTCGTGGACACGGTCGACGTTCACGACGATGCCGCGATGGATGCGCAGGAACTTCGCAGGGTCGAGCACTTCCTGCAGATGCCGCAACGTTTCCCGATGCAGGTGGACCGCACCCCTGGCGTGGATGCGCACGTAATTGCCCTCGGCACCGATCCAGTCGATCTCTTCGACGGAGATCACGCGGATGTGCTCGCCCACGTGCACGCTCAGGCGCTGCAGCCAGCGCTCGCGAACCGCGGCTGCCGGCGAGCCGCCGGCCGACGCGTGCATTCCGCGCCAATGCCGCTTCACCTTCGCCATCGTCTGGTCGAAACGATCCTGGTCGATCGGCTTCAGAAGGTAATCGAGTGCATTGGCGTCGAACGCCCGCAGGGCATGCTGGCCGTAGGCCGTCGCGAACACCACCATCGGCGGTGCACCCGGCTGCAATTCGTGCAGAAGCTTGAAGCCATCGAGACCCGGCATGCGGATGTCCAGGAACATCAGGTCAGGCTTGAGCGCTTCGGCGGCCTGCATGGCCTCAGCTGCGTTGCCGCATTCACCGACCACCACGACGTCGGGATGCGATTCCAGCGCCTGACGCAGCGCGAGGCGCGCCAGCACTTCATCGTCCACCAGCAGCGCGCGGATCGTCGGCACGTTCACGCCGCACGCGCCGCGGTGGCCGCACGGAACGGCATGCGCAATACCACGCGTGTTCCGCCGCCTCCACGCGCCTGCAATTCCAGCGCCGCCGCGTCCTCGAACTGCATCCGCAGGCGCTCGCGCGTGGTGCCGAGTCCGACGCCGTCGACGATGTCGTCGGGCATGCCGAGTCCGTCGTCCTCGACGGAAACATGCAGGTACGCGCCCTCGCGGCGCGCGCGAATCAAAAGGTTTCCTGGCGTGGCCTTGTCGAGCAAGCCATGCCGCAACGCATTTTCAACCAGCGGTTGCAGGATCATGCCCGGCACGAAGGCCTGCAACGCATCATCGGCCACCTCGAGCCGTGTCTGCAGACGGTCGCGGAACCGTTCGCGCTGGATTTCCAGATAGCAGCGCACGATCTCCAGCTCATGCGACAGCGGCACCAGCGGCGAATGGCGTTCCTCCAGCGTCAGCCGAAGCAGGTCGCTCAGGCGCGCGATCATCCTGCGCGCGCGGAGGGGCTCCGCCAGCGCCAGCGCCGAGATCGCATTCAGGGTGTTGAACAGGAAATGCGGCTGCAACTGCATGCGCATCGCGTGCAATTGCGATTGCACGAGTTGCGTCTCCAGTTGCGCGTTGCGCAAGCGCTCGTCGCGCAGGTGGCGCCGGGAATCCATGCCGCGCAGAACCGCCAGGATCACCCAATAGGTCAACTGGGCGAAATAGAAATTGAACACGAATTCGTGTTGCAGGTACGCGCCGAATGAGTGGACCGTCGTGATGTGCGAGCGCCAGATGATCCAGAACACGCCTACCCGGATCAGGACTTGCGCCAGCGCCATCACGATGCTGGCGGGTACGTGCACGAGGCAGAAACGCCGCCAGCCCTGGCCGGCGGTTTGCCGCCCGAGCCTTGCGATCAGCGGCACCAGCAGCATCCATAGCCAGAAACTGGCGAGATACCACGTCACGAGCCGGCCCCAGTTTGCTGCCTGGCCTTCGCTGAGGTCGGACAAGCCCGCGCTCAATGCGTACGAAAGGCCGAGCAGTGTCCAGAAACCGAAGGCCAGGACCCATGGCTTGATGCGCGAAGAGGTGGCGGAATCAGACATGACGGGCGCAGTGTGCATGCGCCATCTGCCGAGGAAAAGCCCCCGCTGCGGCACGCGACGCACGGCACCGGAGCGGCCGTCCTTCCGTCACGGATTCGCGATCGTTGATCCACGCCACGGCGCCGTTCGTCACAAAGTCATGGAACGCTCATCCGGACGCCACGCAGATTGGCGCGAACGGCGCCAACGCCCTTCAACGGAGGTGATATGTCACACCCATTGCGTTTCCCGATGGCCATCGCATCGCTGTGCGCGGTTCTCGTCGCTGCTGCCGGCAATCCCGCTGCCGCGCGATCGGCAAGCCCGTCCGCAGACGAAGCTGCCCGCACGGACTCTGCCGTAATCGCCGTGGACAACCACTGGACGGATGCGGAAGTGAGCGGCGACACCGTGTGGCTGGACGCCATGCTGATGCCGGACTATCGCTCGATCAGCGCCGACGGCAAGGTGCTGGACAAGCCGGCGCTGCTGGCGCACGCGCAGAAGAACCGCGGCTCGGATGAAATGCGCAGGAAAGTCGACGCCTGGATCAAGGCCCACCCGATTCGCAAATCGGTCGTGATGCACGGCGACATTGCGATCCTTTCATTCTCCGATCCAACAACCGGACGCGTTCGCTCGTCCGACATCTTCGTCTACAAGGACGGCGGCTGGCACGCGCTGTATTCGCAACACGCGAAGGTGGGATGAGCCGCGGGCGCGGGTCGGCGTTCAGCGGCGACGGGCTTGTGCCCTCGCCGCACGCAACGCGTCCAGCTTCTCCCTGATCCTCGCCTCGATGCCGTTTGCGGTGGGAGCGTAGAACTCGGTGCCGGCAAGCGCATCGGGCAGGCATTGCTGGTCGAGCGCGACGCCGCCTTCGACGTCTGGGTCGTACTGGTAGCCCTTGCCGTAGCCGAGGCCCTTCATCAGTTTCGTCGGCGCATTGCGAAGGTGCATCGGCACTTCCAGGGTTCCCGTTTCGCGCACGCTGGCGCGGGCGGTGCCATATGCAACGTAAGCGGCATTGCTCTTGGGCGCCATCGCAAGATAGAGCGCGGCTTCGGCCAGCGCGAGTTCGCCTTCGGGCGACCCCAGCCGCTCGTAGGTGTCCCACGCGTGCAACGTGAGTTGCCACGCGCGCGGATCGGCGAGCCCGATGTCCTCGACGGCCATCCGCACCATGCGTCGTGCGAGGTACAGCGGTTCGCAGCCGCCATCCAGCATCCGGACCAGCCAGTACAGCGCGGCATCCGGATCGGACGAACGCACCGACTTGTGTAGCGCCGAGATCTGGTCGTAGAACTGCTCACCGGCCTTGTCGAAGCGGCGCGTGCGATCGGCCAGCACCTGCTGCAAGGTGGATTCGCCGATGCGGTGGTCGTGGGCGAGTTCCGCCGCGATTTCCAGGAACGTCAGCGCGCGCCGGACGTCGCCGTCGGCGGCCTTCGCCATCAGCGACAACGCTTCGTCATCGACTTGCAGACGCAACGCGCCGAGTCCGCGCGCGTCGTCGGCCAGTGCGCGTTTCAAGGCGACCACGATGGCGTCGGCGCCGACCGCGTCCATCACGTGCACGCGGCAGCGTGACAGCAGCGCGGAGTTCAATTCGAACGATGGATTTTCGGTCGTCGCACCCACGAACACGATCACGCCGCGCTCGATGTGCGGCAGGAATGCATCCTGCTGCGCCTTGTTGAAGCGGTGCACCTCGTCCACGAACAGCACGCTGCGCCGGCCCTGCGCGTACAGCGCCTCGGCCTCGGCGAGCGCCTTGCGCACGTCGGCAAGGCCCGACAGCACCGCCGAGATCACCTGGAAATGCGCGTCGGCATACTGCGCGACCAACAGCGCCAGCGTGGTCTTGCCGCAGCCTGGCGGCCCCCACAGCACCATGGAATGCAGCCGGCCTGCCTCCAGCGCGCGGCGCAGGGCGCGGTCCGGAGCCACCAGCCGGCGCTGGCCCACGATCTCGTCGAGATTGCGCGGGCGCATGCGCTCA
>DASZTT010000128.1:0-10908 GCA_035547895.1 Rhodanobacteraceae bacterium | reverse complement strand
ATGACCCCGACCAGCCCACGCTGCGTTTCGATCGAGAACGCGCGCACCATCCGCGGTGCGCTGCCCGCGTTCGTGGATGCGGTGGTGCTGTCGCACGATCTTTCCGCCGAGCGCGTGCGCGCATGCATCGACGGCGTGCGGCCGGATCTCGTGCAGTTCCATGGTTCGGAGGACGCCGCGTTCTGCGAATCGTTCGGCATGCGCTACATCAAGGCGATCGGCATGGATGGCAATGTCGACGTGCGTGCGGTCGCCGCGACGCACTCCCGCGCATCGGGTTTCGTGCTGGACGGACACCCGCCCGGCCAGCAGGGCGGGCGCGGCAAAACCTTCGACTGGTCGCGCATTCCGCGCGACTTCGGCCGCCCCATTCTGCTGGCCGGTGGCTTGAATGCCGGCAACGTGGGCGAAGCGATCCGCATGGTGCGGCCGTGGGCGGTGGATCTCGCCAGCGGTATCGAATCGGCTCCGGGAATCAAGGATGCCGCGAAGATGCGCGCGTTCTTCGCGGCCGTACGCGCCGCCGATGCGGAACGGCCATGAACGCCGCCGGCGTACCGCCAGCCGCGCCCATCCCGGAGTCCAACGCGCGCGACTTCGACCTCGCCGCCGCGGTCGCGCAGGGCAAACCGCTGGTGATCCGCGGCCTCGTGCGCGAGTGGCCGCTCGTGAAACTTGCGCTGCAGTCAGACACCGCGTTCGCGCAGCGGCTGGCGGAACTGGACAACGGCGCCGACGTGACCACGCTGCTGATCGCGCCCGACGCGGACGGGATCATCGGCTACACGCCGGATTTTTCCGATTTCAACTACCAGCATTTCAAGGTGCCGCTGACACTCGGCCTGCAACGGCTGGCGGCCTACAGTCAGCGCGCGCATGCGCCGGGGCTGGTGGTCCAGAGCGTGCCGCTGCGCGAGTGCCTGCCGGCGCTGTTGGCCGACCACCGGCTGCCGTTCCTCGATGCACGGATCGAACCGCGCCTGTGGATGGGCAACCGCACCGTCACGCCGACGCACTTCGACTCGCAGCAGAACATCGCCTGCGTGGTGTGCGGCACGCGCCGCTTCACGCTGTTTCCGCCCGACCAGTTGCCGAACCTGTACGTCGGTCCGCTCGATTGGGCACCCACCGGCGCCGCGATCAGCATGGCCCGGCTCGACCGCCCCGATGATCCGCGGTATCCGCGCCTCAGGCTCGCACTGGCGGCAGCGCAGGCCGCCGAACTGGACGAGGGCGATGCGATCTACATTCCGCCGCTGTGGTGGCACCACGTCGAATCGCTGGAACAATTGAACGCGCTGGTGAATTACTGGTGGAACGCGGTGGACGTGCCGGGTTATGTCAGCGGCCATGCGCGCGCCGCGCTCTACCACTGCCTGCTTGCGTTCCGCGCGTTGCCGCCCGAGCAGCGCGCGGCATGGCGCAACCTCATGGACTACTACGTGTTCGGCGACATCGATCCCGCCGCGCACATCCCCGAACAGCGCCGCGGCGTGCTCGGTCCGCTCACGGCCGAGACCGTCGAACAGTTGAAGCAGGGCGCGCGCCAGAATCTTTGAAGCGAACATCCGCGGAAGCGTGAACGGATGCAACGGGGGCGTTTTATCATTCGCGCGCTTCGCGGATTTCTTGAACAGGCTTTGGATTGAATTGATCATGCAGATCTCCGACTACCACGCTTATCCCGACGAACATGGGCGCTTCGGTCCCTACGGCGGCACCTTCGTTGCGGAGACGCTGATCGCGCCGCTGGAGGAGTTGACCGCGGCGTACACGCGCCTGCGCGACGATCCTGCATTCCAGAAGGAATTCGCCGACGACCTGAAGCACTACGTCGGCCGGCCGTCGCCGATCTATCACGCGAAGCGTTTGTCGGGGCGCATCGGCGGCGCGCAGATCCTGCTGAAGCGGGAAGACCTGAACCACACCGGCGCACACAAGATCAACAACACCATCGGCCAGGCGCTGGTGGCGCGCGCGATGGGCAAGCGCCGCATCATCGCCGAGACCGGCGCGGGCCAGCACGGCGTCGCCACCGCCACCGTGTGCGCGCGCTTCGGGATGAAGTGCGTCGTGTACATGGGCGCGGTGGACATCGAGCGCCAGAAGATCAACGTGTACCGGATGAAATTGCTGGGCGCCGAGGTGGTGCCGGTGACATCCGGTTCGCAAACCCTGAAGGATGCGCTGAACGAAGCACTGCGCGACTGGGTGACCAATGTCGCCGACACCTTCTACATCATCGGCACGGTCGCGGGGCCGCATCCGTACCCCATGATGGTGCGCGACTTCAATGCCGTGGTCGGGCGCGAGGCGCGCGCGCAGATGCTGGAACACTTCGGGCGCCTGCCCGACGTGCTCACCGCCTGCGTGGGCGGCGGATCGAACGCACTCGGCCTGTTCCACGCGTTCCTCAACGACCGCAGTGTGCGCATCGTCGGTGCGGAAGCCGCGGGCGAAGGCATCACGAGCGGCCATCACGCGGCCTCGCTCGCTGCAGGCCGCCCGGGTGTGCTGCACGGCAACCGCACCTACGTGTTGTGCGACGACGACGGCCAGATCACCGAGACGCATTCCGTGTCGGCGGGGCTCGACTATCCCGGCGTCGGGCCCGAACACGCGTTCCTGAAGGATACCGGTCGCGCGGAATACGTCGGCGTGACCGATGACGAGGCCCTGGAAGCATTTCACTTGTTGTGCGAAACCGAAGGCATCCTGCCGGCGCTGGAGTCGAGCCATGCGGTCGCGCAGGCGGTCAAGCTGGCGCGTGGATTGCCGAAGGACAAACTGATCCTCTGCAACCTGTCCGGTCGTGGCGACAAGGACGTGCATACGATCGCGCAGCGCGAGCACATCGAGTTATGAGCGGCCGCATCGAGGCGCGATTTGCGGCATTGCGAGAGCAAAAGCGCGCGGCGCTGATTCCCTTCGTCACGGCCGGCGACCCGATCCCCGGCGCGACCGTCGCGCTGATGCATGCCTTGGTGGAGGGTGGCGCGGACCTGATCGAGCTCGGCGTGCCGTTTTCCGATCCGATGGCAGACGGGCCGGTGATCCAGCATGCCGACGAGCGCGCGCTGCGCAACCACGTCGGCATCGCGGACATCCTGGGCTGGGTGCGCGCATTCCGCGAACGCGATGCGGACACGCCGATCGTGTTGATGGGTTACCTGAATCCCATCGAGATCCACGGCATCGAACGCTTCGCGCGCGAAGCGGCGGACGCCGGCGTGGACGGCGTGCTGGTCGTCGATTGTCCAATCGAGGAAGACGCGACTCTGCAACCACTGCGCGACGCAGGTCTGCAACGCATCCTGCTCACCGCGCCCACGACGTCGGATACGCGCTTGGCGCGCGCCATCGACATGGCCGAGGGCTACCTGTATTACGTGTCGTTCGCCGGCATCACCGGCGCGGCGAAGTTGTCGACGGCCGAGATCGCGCAACGCGTCGGTACGATCCGCGAACGGGCGCGGGTACCGGTGGCGGTCGGTTTCGGCATCAAGGACGCGGCCAGCGCGAAGGCGGTCGCGGCCTTCGCCGATGCGGCCGTGATCGGTTCGGCGCTGGTCGGGACGCTGGCCGAGGCGGGCACGGCAGCGGAGGCATGCCGGCGCGCCGCGGCCTTCCTTGCACCCATCCGTGCGGCGCTGGACGGGCGTTGATGGGCCTTGCGGTGTATCCTTGGCGGTCGTGATCCAGCGGGGAATCCCTCGTGTCCTGGCTGCAGAAATTGACCACGCCGAAAATCCGCACCGAAGGCACCGCCGGCCGCGGCAAGGTGCCGGAAGGCGTGTGGGAGAAGTGCTCCGGTTGCGGCATCGGGCTGTACCGGCCCGAACTCGAGCGCAACCTGATGGTGTGCCCGAAGTGCGGCCACCATCATCCGATCGGCGCGCGTGCGCGGCTCGCCGCGTTCCTCGACGAGGGCGGGCATGAACTCGACGCAGGCATGGGCCCGGTCGACGCGCTGAGGTTCAAGGATTCCAAACGCTACCGCGACCGCATCCTCGCCGCGCAAAACAGCAGCGGCGAAAAAGACGCGCTGGTGGCCATCGAGGGCGGCCTCAAGGGCATGCCGGTGGTGGCGTGCGCGTTCGAGTTCTCCTACATGGGCGGCTCGATGGGTTCGGTGGTCGGCGAGAAGATCACGCGTGCCGCCGAAGCCGCGCTGCGCGACAAGACGCCGTTCATCTGCTTCACCGCCACCGGCGGTGCGCGCATGCAGGAAGGCCTGCAGTCGCTGCTGCAAATGGCCAAGACATCCGCCGCGCTCGGGCGCCTGCGCGCGGCCGGGCTGCCGTACATCGTGGTGCTGACGCATCCGACCACGGGCGGCGTGTCGGCCAGCCTCGCGATGCTGGGTGACATCCATATCGCCGAACCCAAAGCACTGATCGGTTTCGCCGGACCGCGCGTGATCGAACAGACGGTCCGCGAGACCTTGCCCGAGGGCTTCCAGCGTTCGGAGTTCCTGCTCGAACACGGCGCGATCGACATGATCTGCGACCGCCGCGAACTGCGCGACCGCATCGCCGACCTGCTGGCGATCCTGACGCACCGCGCGAAGGTGGCGTGACGCTTTGCGTCGTTCGCTCGATGATGTGTACCGCATGGGCTTGCATGCCGATGTTTCATGCAATGACGAACGGATGACGTGCATGTCGTTTTCCGCGCGCCTTGTGGCTGTGCGCACGCGGAAGACAGATAAAAACATTCAAAATCAACCCGGGCGTTGCCCGCCGTGAAAACGCTCGCCGAGTGGCTGGATTACCAGCAGCAAATCCATGCGCGCGGCATCGACATGGGTCTCGAGCGCGTGCGCGAGGTCTGGCAGCGCATGGGTGCGCCGCGGCCGGCACCGTTGGCGATCACGGTCGGCGGCACCAATGGCAAGGGCTCGACGATTGCGTTCCTGGAAGCGATGTTGCGTGCGGGCGGCATGCGCGTGGGTGCCTACACCTCGCCGCACATCCTGCGCTACAACGAGCGCTTGCGCGTGGATGCGGCGGAAGCGGACGATGCCGCGCTGGTGGCGGCGTTCGAGCGCGTCGAAGCGGCGCGTGGCGCCGATTCAGGGCAACCCATAACGCTGACGTATTTCGAATTCGGCACGCTGGCGGCCCTCGATGTGTTCGCGCGTGCGGAACTGGATGTCGCGCTGCTGGAGGTCGGGCTGGGTGGCCGGCTGGACGCGGTCAACATCGTCGACGCCGATTGCGCGATCGTGGTGACGGTGGATCTCGACCACATGGAATACCTCGGGTCCGACCGCGAATCGATCGGACGCGAAAAGGCGGGCATCTTCCGGGCGGGCAAACCCGCGATCGTGGGCGAAACCAATCCGCCGCAGTCGCTGCTGGACCACGCCCGCGGCATCGGTGCGCATCCGGAAACGCTGGGCCGCGACTTCGGATGGGAACCGCAGATCGACGCCTTGCGGTGGTGGCATCGTGATCCGGACCAGTCGCGTTACGTGGCGCGCGAGGAAGAGCGCGGCACGCAGATCCTGTTGACCGGCGAACTCGCGCTGGATGGCGCCTTCCAGTACCACAACGCGGCCACCGCGATCGCGGCGCTGTACGCGCTGGGCGATCGGGTGCGCTGGGACGCGCGTGCGCTGGAGAAGGACCAGTGCCCCGGACAATCCGCGCCGCTGCTGCCGGGACGGCTGCAACACCTGGCGAGCGATCCCGACCTCGTCGTCGATGTCGGCCACAACCCGCAGGCCGCGCGCGAACTCGCGCGCTGGCTGGATCGGCATCCGGTACAGGGTGCGACGCGCGCGGTGTTTGGCGCCCTCGCGGACAAGGACATCGAAGGCGTGGCGGCGGCGCTCGGTCCGCGCATCGCGCGCTGGTACCTGGCGGGACTGGAAGACGAATCGCCGCGCGGCGCAACTGCCGCGCAAGTTGCGGCACGCGTCCGGGCAGCGTTGCCTGATCCGCTGTGTGCCGAGTACCCCAACGTTTCCGTTGCATTGGCCGCGGCCCGTGCCGAAGCTGCAGCGACCGACCGCATCATCGCGTGCGGGAGTTTTCATGTCGTGGCGCCGGTGCTGCGCGCATATAATTCCGATCGTGCTTCGATATCGCGTTCGAGCTGACGCGCTGGCGCGCGCAGCTCAACGCGAACGCTGGTTCGTGCACCCCCGATTCGCCGCATGGTGTCGCCCTATGGATCCAGGTTTGAAAAAACGTCTGCTCGGCGCGGTGGTGCTGATCGCACTGGCGGTGATCTTCGTGCCGATGCTGCTGCCGGGTTCCAGATCCGGTTCGCAGTCGGCCAGCATCAAGGCGGTGCCGGAACCGAGCGGCGAATTGCAGACGCGCGTGCTGCAGGTCGGGCCGAACAGCGCGAGCGCGGGTTCCAGTACGGCCGCGGCGATCAACGATCCCGATCATGTCGCGACCCTCAATCTCGAAAGTCACGCTGCCACGACCCTGCAGCCGCTGAGTTCCGGCTTGCCGATCGAGGCGACCACGCAGCCCGCGGCCAGCGCGCCGGCCTCCGCGCCACCGAAACCCGAACCGGCAGCGGTCGCCAAGGCACCGGCACCTTCCGTGCCCGCAACCTCGGCGCCTGCCAAAGCCGAACCGATTGCCGGCGGCCCCGGCGCGGCAGCCGGCGCGCTGTACACGGTCAATCTCGGGGTTTATGCCAATCACGCCAGCGCGAACAAGCTGGTCGCGAACGCGAAGCAGCACGGCTTCACCGCGCTTGCCACGCCGGAAACATACCAGGGTAAATCGGTGATGCGGGTGCGTGTGGGACCGTTCCACAGCCGCGCAGAAGCCGAAGCCGCGCGCCTGAAGCTGAAGGATTTCGAGAAGGTGGCGATGAGCATCGATTCCAGTGTCGTCAACCGGACCACCGATGCGCCGGCGTCTGCGATCGCCGCCAGCCAGCCGGGCGCGTGGGCGGTGCAACTGGCGGCGTACAGCGACGAAGCGTCCGCGAACAGGATGCGTGATCGCCTGCGCGGGCAGGGCATCGACGGCTATGTCGACAGCATCAGCACCGCCAAGGGCAAGCTGTGGCGAGTCCGCGCCGGTCCGTTCGCGTCGCGCAACGTCGCCGAATCGACCCGCGCCGAAATCGCGCAGAAGTTCAACGTGAAGGGCAACATCGTCACGCAGGATTAGTGCGATCGTCCTGGATCGCTGCCCAGCCAACGCGACCGCAGACTGGAAGGTTCTTTGCAGTACGGAACATCAACCCGGCCATCCATGGCCTGACTTTGGAGAAAGCAGTGCGATCCTCCATGGTCGCTGCTCGTGGATCTTCCATGCGGGGCAGCTGTTGTGGGAAGTCGGGCCAGGAATGGCCGTTCTGGTGTTTGCAGGCGCGAAAGGTTCCCACTTTCGATCCGCCGCCTTGATGCAGCGGTCAGTGGCGATCGCACGAATATGAACGTAGCCGACATTGCCATCCTCGCAGTTCTGCTGGTATCGGTGCTGATCGGCCTGGTGCGCGGCCTGGTCGGCGAGGTGCTGTCGCTGGCGCGCTGGATCGCGGCGTTCTGGATTGCCGCCGTGTTCGGCGCGCAGGTGGGCGGGATCTACGGCGCATGGCTGCACGAACCGGCGGAGCGCATCGTCGCCGGTTCCATCACCTGTTTCGTCGGCGTGCTGATCATCGGCGGCCTGATCACCTGGGCGGTACGCCGCATGATCGCGTGGAGCGGCTTGCGCCTCGGCGACAGCTTCCTCGGCATGGCATTTGGCCTGGCGCGCGGACTGCTGCTGGTGACTTTCGTGGTGCTGATGCTCGGGTTCACGCCGGTACCGCGCGAAGCTGCGTGGTACCGGCAATCCACCTTGCTGCCGGCGTTCCAGAACGGCGCCGCCTGGCTGGCCGGGGTGCTGCCGGCCGAGGTCACCCATTACATGGAACTGGGGGGCAAGTCCTTGCCCGCGGTGCATTCCATCCCCATATCCACGGTCGAGCAGGCGGCGCGGCAGTTGACGCATCCGGGTGCGCCCGCACCGGCCTCGGCAAGCACGTCGGGCCATGACAGCGGGCACGGTCCGACCCGTGCTGATGTGGGACAATAGCGCCCCGCTGGCCGGCAGATTCGGCAAACCCGGCGAACGGCGCACGAAGCTGCTCCTCGGCCCCTCGTTTCAGGGGCGATAAAGTCCGCGCCTTTGCTTCGTGCGGACTTGATGGAGGATGTGGAAGCAAGACGTGGATGGTGCGAAGCAAAATGGTCGGGCTCTCCAAGGTGTAACGGTCCATGTGTGGAATCATCGGCATCGTCGGCAAGAGCGAAGTCGCCACGGCGTTGTATGACGCCCTGACGGTTTTGCAGCATCGCGGCCAGGACGCCGCGGGCATCGCGACCTACGACGGCAAGAAGTTGCACATGCGGCGCGGGCCGGGCCTGGTGCGCGACGTGTTTTCGGCGCGCGACATGCAGGAACTGCGCGGCCGCGCGGGCATCGGCCACTGCCGGTACCCCACGGCGGGCGCGGAAAATTCCGAAGAGGCGCAGCCGTTCTACGTGAATTCTCCGTACGGCATCGCCTTCGCGCACAACGGCAACCTCATCAACACCGAATCGCTGCGGCGCGAGATGTTCGAGAACGACCGCCGCCACATCAACACCGATTCCGATTCGGAAATCCTGCTCAACATCCTGGCGCACGAGCTGCAGATCCAGGAGCGCCACGCGCTGACGCCGGACGAGCTGTTCAAGGCGGTCGCGGCGGTGCACGCGCGCGCCAAGGGCGGCTACGCCTGCGTCGCGCTGATCCTGGGCTACGGCTTGCTCGCATTCCGCGACCCGCACGGCATCCGCCCGCTGGTACTCGGCGAGCGCGATACGCCGGAAGGCAAGGAATACGCGCTGGCGTCCGAGTCGGTCGCGTTCGACATCCTTGGTTTCAAGCGCGTGCGCGACGTGGCGCCGGGCGAGGCGGTGTTCATCAGCCTCGACGGCAAACTTTCCGCGCGACGCTGCGCGGAAGGCGCGGTGCACGCGCCGTGCATTTTCGAATACGTCTATCTCGCGCGGCCCGATTCGATGATCGAGGACGTGTCGGTGTACAAGGCGCGTTTGCGGATGGGCGAAAAACTCGCCGCGAAGATCCTGCGCGAACGCCCCGACCACGACATCGACGCGGTGATCCCGATCCCCGACACGTCGCGCACCGCCGGTTCCACGCTGGCCGCGGAACTTGGCGTGCCGTTCCGCGAGGGCTTCGTCAAGAACCGCTACATCGGCCGCACCTTCATCATGCCGGGGCAGGGCCAGCGCGTGCGTTCGGTGCGCCGCAAGCTCAACCCGATTCCGCTGGAATTCCGCAACAAGAACGTGCTGCTGGTGGACGACTCGATCGTGCGCGGCACGACCTCGCGCCAGATCGTGCAGATGGCACGCGAAGCCGGCGCCAACAAGGTGTATTTCGCTTCGGCCGCGCCGCCCGTGCGCTATCCGAACGTGTACGGCATCGACATGCCGGCGCCGGCGGAACTGGTCGCGCACGGCCGCAGCATCGAGGAAATCCGCGACACCATCGGCGCCGACTGGCTGGTCTACCAGGATCTCGAAGATCTCATCGACGCCGTTGCGGAAGGCAACGAGCACCTGAAGCACTTCGATGATTCGTGCTTCTCGGGCAACTACGTGACCGGCGTCGACACCGAATACCTGCGCCAGCTCGAATTCGCGCGGTCGGACGAAGCGAAGGCGCAGCGCCGCAGCGCGTGAGCGCGCGCAGCCCGGATGAAGGCGCATCGCGCCGCAAACCGGGATGCGTCATGGCGTTCCCGGATTGCGCTGCACTCATGGGCTACCGGACTTCGTTGCGCTTCGGGAGTGAGCCATGCCACACAGACTCATCGCACTGTTCGATGGAACCTGGAACAAGGTGCAGACGCGCACCAATGTCGAGCGATTCTGGAAGCTGATCGCTCCCGCCGATTCCGCGGGCGCCGAACAGATCTGCAAGTACGTGCCGGGCGTCGGCGTGAAACCCGGCATCGAACACCTGCTCGGCGGCGCGTTCGGGCTCGGCCTTTCCGGCAACGTCGAGGAAGGCTACAAATGGTTGTCCGAGCAGTGGCGCGACGGCGATGAAATCTGGCTGTTCGGCTTCAGCCGCGGCGCGTACACCGCGCGCAGCCTCGGCGGCATGATCCGCAAATGCGGCCTGCTGGTGCCCGATGCGAAGAACGGCGTGACCGACGCGGCGGTCGGCGAGGCTTACGACTATTACCGCAACGACGACAAGCCCGGCGTGCTGGTGAACGGCGCCGATCCGACCGCCGCGTGGCGCGCCAGGCATGGCGTGCGCGAGGTGACGATCCGCTTCATCGGCGTGTGGGATACCGTGGGCTCGCTGGGCATTCCCGGCGTGGCCTCGTGGTTTCCGTTCTCGCGCAAGCGCTATGCCTTCCACGACACCGACCTGAGCAAGATCGTGCAATACGCGTATCAGGCGCTGGCGCTGGACGAACACCGCGCCGATTTCAAGCCGACCAAGTGGACCCGCCCGAAACAAACGCTGGCGCCGGGCGAAGCGCCGACCGCGTGGAAGCCGGAACAGATCGAGGTGGAGCAGCGCTGGTTCGCGGGCGCGCATTCGGACATCGGCGGCGGCGAGAAAACCGACGGCGCCGGGCACAGTCCCGACACCTTGCCGGAAATCACGCTCGCGTGGATGCAGGCCAAGGCCAGGGGCGCGGGCCTCGCCTTCAGCGAGGATTTCGTGCCGGCAGCGGGCGCCGAACTCGACGTGCCCAACGATTCGTATGCGCAATTCATGTACGGCATCTACAAGATTTTCAAGCAACCGTTCCAGCGTGTGATCGGCGGCGGCATCAACGAGACCATCGATCCCTCGGTATGGCTGAAGTGGTACGCGCAGGCGGTCTATCGTCCGCAGCCCGTCGAAACCGCGA
>DASZTT010000127.1:0-3001 GCA_035547895.1 Rhodanobacteraceae bacterium | reverse complement strand
CGCGGCATGGTCGATCGCGGCAACGAGGTCGCGCACCTGGACCTGGCCGGTGGTCCCGCCCGATGCGCGCGCCAGTGCACGCGCGGCCGGATCGACGCTGTATTGCTCGACCAGCATGCCTTCCGGTTGCAGCAGCAGCACGGTATCCGGTCCCACCTTCGGCGCACCGCGGAACGCCAGCCCCAGGATCAGCAACAGGATCCCGAAGAAGATCACGTTGATGATCACCAGCCGCGTGATGTTGATGCCGCGCCCCAGCGCCCGCGCGAAAGCCGCGAAACCGCTGCGTGGTGGGTTGTTCATGCGTGCGATTCCCGGGATGCGAATGGGTTCCGACAAGCGTAGCCGTGACGGCGCGAGCCGTCACGCCAGGGGTTCGACCACCCGTGCCGAGACGGCAAACCTGCGCCATTTTTCCCCGCGCGTCTGCGCGATCCAGCGCGCCAGCAGCAACACTGCCGCCGCGGTCAGTCCCGCGATCAGGCCCATCCACATGCCGCGTACGCCATGGCCGGCGCCGAACGCCAGCCATGCGCCGATCGGCATGCCGACGCCCCAGTACGCGAACGCGGTGATCAGCATCGGCATGCGGGTGTCCTTCAAGCCGCGCAGCGCGCCGTTCGACACGACCTGCACCCCATCGGAAAACTGGAAGATGCCCGCCAGGATCAACAGCTGCGCGGCCAGCGCGATCACGCGCGGATCGCCCGAATAGACGTGCGCGATGGCGTGCGGGATCGTGAACATCAGCGTCGCCGAAACCGTCTGGGTCGCGAGCGTCAGCGCGACGCCGCAGCCGCCCGCGTAACGCACCGCGTGCGGGTCGCCGCGCCCCGCCGCGTTGCCCACGCGCACCGTCACGGCCAGTGCGAGGCCGAGCGGAACCATGAAGGTGACCGAAGCCACGTTGATCGCGATCTGGTGTCCGTCGATCGCGACGGTGCCCAACCTGCTGATCAGCAGCGCCGAGATCACGAACAAGCCGGCCTCCATCAACAGCGTCACCGCCATCGGGACGCCGATCCACAGCAGATGCCGAATGGCGTGCCAGTCGGGGCGTTCCATGCGCGCGAACAGATCGAGAGCGCGGAAACGCTTGCCGAATCTCAGGTAAGCCATGAACGCCAGCAACTGCAGCCACAGCGCCAGCGCGTTGGCGATGCCGCTGCCTTCCGCGCCCATCGCCGGAAAGCCGAACTTGCCATAAATCATGATCCAGTCCAGCGGCACCAGCACCGCCAGCCCGAACAATCCGAACAGCATGGTCGGGCGCGTCCAGCTCGAACCTTCGCACAGCCCGCGCAACGCGAAGTAGCCGCACAACCCCGGCGCGCCCCAGCTCAGCGCGTGCAGGAACGCCTGCACGTCGGCCAGCAACGCGGGATCGACGCCGATCCAGTGCAGCAGCGGTCCTGAATGGCGCGCGCCGAACCACAGCACGATCGACAGCCCGGCCGCCAGCCACAGCGCCTGCCGGAACAGCGGGCCGATTTCACCTCGACGGTTGGCGCCATCCAGCTGCGCCACCGACGGCGACAGTGCCATCATCACGCCTACCGCACTGACGAGTCCCAGCACCCACACGTTCGCACCCACCGCGACCGCGGCCAGGGTATGCGCGTTGTAGTGGCCGGCCAGCGCAACGTCCACCGCGCTCATGCCGACGGAGGACAACTGGCCGGCAATCAGCGGCAGCGCGAGTTTGATCGTGGCGCGCGTCTCGCGCGCAAAACGGGCGCGGTCCAAGGCTAAAATCTGGGGCATTGCGGAAAATCCGATGTCACACGAAACCACCATCCAACCCGCAACCTCCGTGCCGCCGCCACCGGCGGAAGGCAACTGCGACAACTGCGGTGCGCCGCTGTTCGGCAAGTACTGCTATGCCTGCGGCCAGCCGACCACCGGCATGGTGCGTCATTTCGGCAGCGTGCTCTCCGATATCGCCGACAGCGTACTCAATGTCGACGAGCGCCTGTTCCGCACGATCGGGCCATTGTACGTGCAGCCAGGCAAACTGACGCTGGATTATTTCGCGGGCAGACGTGCGCGCTACGTCACGCCGTTCCGGCTGGTGTTCTTCCTTGCGATCATCGCATTCTTCTCCGCACAGATCATGGTGCGGACAGGCTTCGGCCACTACGTGCGGGTGACCACACCCAAGATATCGGGCGTATCCATCAGCACCGCTCCGTCGACGTCGGCGTCGCCGGACGACAGCCGGTTCGCAAACGGCAATCTCGATCTGGGTTGGGGCGTGATCTGGAATCACGATACCAAGCCGTTGCGCATCCGCGCGTTGCCAGGTCCGGTCAATGACTGGCTGAATGATCTGATCGGCAACGCGCAGCACCAACTGTACCTCATGAATACCGGCTCGTTCGAGGCACGCAACGATGCCGCGCACAAGTTCATGCTCGGCATGTTTTCTGCCGCGCCCACGGTGTTGTTCGTGCTGCTGCCGGTGTTCGCGCTGATGCTGAAGGTCTTCTACATCTTCAAGAAGCGGCTCTACATGGAACACCTGATCGTGGCGATGCACAGCCACGCATTCCTGATGCTGTCCATGCTGGTGCTGCTGGCACTCGGCGTACTGCGCCACCTGCTACAGCCGCACGCGGGATGGTTGGCCGTGCCGTTCGACCTCCTCGACACGGCGGCGTGGATCTGGGTTTTCGTGTACCTGTGGCTGATGCAGAAGCGCGTGTATCGGCAAGGCTGGTTCATGACCAACCTGAAATACTGGAGCCTCGGGTTCTGCTACGCGATCCTGCTGGTGATCGGGTTCGTGTTCGTCATGCTGCTGAGCCTGACCAGCGCATGATCGTCTACGTGGTCGAGCTGGAAATAATGGATCCCGACCTGCGCGACGAGTACCTGGCCTGGCTGGGCGGCCATGCGGACGAAATGCTGGCATTGCCCGGCTTCATGGCCGCCGAAATCCTGATCCGCAGCGAACCTCCCCCGCCGCCGGGCCGTTTCGTCGTCCAGGCGCACTACCGGC
>DASZTT010000126.1:0-24070 GCA_035547895.1 Rhodanobacteraceae bacterium | reverse complement strand
TACCGAGGTTCATGGAAGAACGGATGAAGGCCTGGTGTGACGGGTCGTCCCCTGCTTGCCACAAACCCAGCGGGCTGTCGGAGTCGGCGTCGAATCGAAGACTGCGATGCTGCAGGTACACGCCGGCGCTCAGCCGCCACCAATCGAGTGGCTGGTAACTCGCCCACGCCTCCATCCCGTAAACGCTGCCCTGCATGCGGTTGCCGAAGAACAGCGGGAAACCGGTCAGCGGCGCCAGCTCGACGGTCTTCAGGTCGTCGTAGTGGTCGTCGAATACCGACACGGAAAATGAAGCCCGCGAAGAGACTTGCTGGCGGTAGCCGATTTCGTAGGCCGTGAGTTTTTCCGGGGCGAAGTCGGGATTTCCCTTCAGGAAATCGATCAGGCCGATTTTCTGGTCCACGCTGGTATCCAGCGGGGTGGGTGCGCGGATGGCGCGCGACGCCGCGACCCACAAGGTCGCATGGTTGTCGAAGGTCCAGGCTGCACGCACGCTCGGCATCGGCGTGGAGCCGGAATACGGATCGTTTTCCAGTTTGATGCCCAGCGTCAGCGCAAAGTGCTGCCCCGGCGTCATCTGGTCCTGCACGAAAATGTTCGATACGTTGAGGTCGAACTGCGCCGGGAAGAACGCGAACGTCTCCGCCGGCGATATCGCATTCACGATCTGGAAGCGGCTGCGGCGCTCACCGGCGCCCCAAACCACGCGATTCCAGGAACCCAGGCTGAAGTCGTGCTGCAATTCGACGTCGAACGTGTCGATGGTGAAGCCGCCGTCGTGCGGATCCGCCATCTTGTGCACGCGGTCGTACCAGGCGAGCACCTGCAGCGAGGAATCGTCGGCGAACGTCCGCCGCCATGACGACTGCAGGTCGCCGCCCGAGATCAACTGGTCCGGGCTGCTGCCCTGGTGCTGGCGGCCGTTGAACAGGTCTCCTTCGAAGGTCACCCGGTCGCCACCGGGCGCCCAGTCGACGCGAAAGCCCGCCTGCTGTTTCGACCAGCCGTCCCGCGCGTCACTTCCATCCGGGGCATCGAACGATTGGCCATAAAGCGTCTTGCCGTAGATGCGGTAACTGGCGTCGGGACCTATCGCGCCGCCGTATTGCAGCGCAAGGCTCGAATACTGGTTGCCCGCACCGACATCCACCAGCGCGCTCCGGGTTTCCGACGAGGGACGCGTGATGATGTTGATGACGCCATTGACCGCGTTGGCGCCCCACAATGCGGCACCGGGACCGCTGATGACCTCGATGCGGTCGATGTCTTCCGGCAGCACGTCCTGCATTTCCCAGTACATGCCGGAGAACAGCGGGTTGTACACGGACCGGCCATCGATCAGCACCAGCAGCTTGTTCGACATGTTTTCGGCGCCGGGCGAACCGGCGAAGCCGCGGGCGGTGACCACCCACGTGCTGGGACTGGTCTGGAAAACCTGCAGGTTCGGCGCGAGCCTCAGCATCTCCGGCAGCGACTGCGCACCGGACCGGATGATCTCGTCGCGGGTGATCACGTAAACCGCCGCCGGTGCGTTGCCCAGCGACTCCGGACGCTTGGCCACGGAGGTAACGACGATCCTGCCGAGATCCTGCAGCGAGAGCTTGCCGAGATCCTGCAGCGATCCCTGTGCGCACGCCGCGCCGCTGCACAACGTCAGCGCGAGCAGCCACACGCGGGCGAAGGTCCGGCGAGCACACAGGTTGCGTGCAGCGACACGTTGGCCGGACCGTTCCGATCGCATCGATGCCTCCCGTCGCCAACCCGCGCGCGCGTCGCGGCTCCCTTGTCGCGCCGGCCATTATAGGCACGGGATGGGGCGGCAATACGGCCCGCCGTCACACCTGCAAACGGTCTCCGTCGCGCGCGACCAGCCGGTACAGCGCCGGCATCAGGAAGATGCCGATCGCAAGGCGCGACATCATGCCGGCCACGATCACCAGCGCGAACGGGCGCTGCGAGTCGGTGCCGACGCCGTGCGCGATCGCGGCCGGCAACAGGCCCAGCGCCGCCACCAGCGCGGTCATCAGGATCGGACGCAGGCGCAGCACGGCGGCTTCATGCGCGGCTTCCAGCATGTCCATGCCGCCGAGGCGCAGTTCGTTGGCGCAGGAGATGTACACCACGCCCGTCAGCACCGACACGCCGAACAGCACGATGAAGCCGATGCCGGACGACACCGAAAACGGCGTGCCGGTGACCCACATCGCGAACACCGCACCGACGGGCGCCGACAGCAGCACGCCGACCACCGTGATCAGCGGGAACTTGAAATTCCCGTACAGCACGAACAGCAGGCCAAATATCACCAGCACCGTCAGCGGCAGGATCAGGCGCATCTGCGCGCGCGAAGCGGTGTACTCCTGGTACTCGCCGCCCCACTCCAGGCGGTAGCCTTGCGGCAGCTTCACGTTCTTCGCGACCTGCGCGATCGCGTCGTCCACGGCGCCGGCGAGATCGCGTCCCGTCACCGAAAACTGCACGCCGATGTAGCGCGAATTGTTTTCGCGATAGATGAACGACGCGCCGTTCTCGACCCTGATGCTGGCCAGCTCCTTCAGCGGAACCTGCTGGCCGCCGGGTGTCGGCACCGGGATGTCGCCGATTTCCTCCGGGTTGTCGCGGAAACGCTGCTGCAGGCGCACGACCAGATCGAACTGCTTGTCGCCCTGCACCACTTCGCTGGCGACGTCGCCACCGATCGCCGCGTTGATGAGATTGTTGATGTCGTCGACGTTGAGGCCGTAGCGCGCGATCTTCGCGCGATCGATGTCGATCGCGAGGTTCGGCTGGCCGAGTTCGTGCACCAGCGTGATGTCGGTGATGCCGCGCACCTTTTCCATCACCGCCTTGATTGCCTTGCCCTCCTTCTGCAGCACCTGCAGGCTCGGCCCGTACAGCTTCACCGCAAGCGCGCTCTTGAGCCCCGTCTCGGCTTCATCCACCGCATCTTCCGCGGGCTGGGTGAAGTTGAACTGGATGCCGGGGAATCTTTCGAGCTTCTTGTCGATGGCCTCGATCAGCGCCTGCTTGTCGCGGTACTTGCCGTCCCATTGCGAATACGGCTTCAGGCCGACGAAAAACTCGTCGTTGAAGAATCCGGTCGAGTCGGTGCCGTCGTCGGGGCGGCCGAGTTCACTGGTCACCGTGGTGACCACCGGGAACGACATCAGCACCTTGCGGATCTCGGGCGAAATTTCCGAGGCCTTGTCGAACGAAATCGTGTACGGCATCGTGGCGCGCACCCACAGCGAACCTTCGTCCAGGTTCGGCATGAACTCGGCGCCGATGCCCTGCATCATCAGCAAGGTCAGCGCCAGTAGGACGGCGCACGCCGCGGTGACCGGCCACGCGGAACGTTGGGTGCGTTCCAGCACGCGCACGTACCAGGCCCTGAACTTCTCGTAGATCGCATTGCGGCGCTCGCGCACGCCATGGCGCATGAACAGGCCGCACAAGACCGGCAACAGCGTCAGCGTGACGATGAGCGATCCGACCAGCGCGAAGATCATGGTGTCGGCCATCGGCTTGAACAGCGTGCCGGACGGTCCGGTGAGGAAATAGATCGGCAGGAAGCTCGCGACGATCACCGCGACCGCGTACACCAGCGGACGGTCGATTTCGGCGGCGGCAGTGAGGATCGCCTGCTTGATGTCGTACTCGGTGCCGCGCCTCGATGCGAGTTCGCGGAAGATGTTCTCCACCATGAAGATCGCGCCGTCGACGAGGATGCCGAAATCCACCGCGCCGATCGACAGCAGGTTGGCCGACGCATTCTTGAGATCGAGGCACAGGAACGCGAACAGCAGCGCCAGCGGCACCGTCACCGCGACGATCAGCCCCGCACGCACGTCGTACAGGAAGAACACCAGCACCACGATCACCAGCACCAGCCCCAGGGTGAGGTTGTGCATCACCACGCCCTTGGTCTGGTTGATCAGGTCGGTGAGGTCGTAGAACGGATGGACCTTGACGTCCTTGGGCAGGATCGTTTCATTCAACTCCCTGGTCTTGGCTTCGACCCGTTTCAGGACGTCCTCGGTCTTCGAACCGGTCAGCGCCAGGATCACGCCTTCGACTGCGTCGTCCTGGTTCATGTAACCGAATTCGCCGAGCCGCGGCGCGATGCCGATCTTCACCCTGGCAACGTCCTTCACCAGCACTGGCGTGCCGTCGTGCACCGCCAGCACGATGTTGCGGATGTCTTCCGGCGTCTTGATGCGTCCGAGGCCACGCACGTAGAAGAACTGCCCGCCCTGCTGATAGAAGCCGCCGCCGGCATTGCTGTTGTTGGCGGCGAGCGAAGCCTCGACCTGCGAAACGCTCAAGCCGAGCCCGGCGATCTTCACCGGATCCAGCAACACCTGGTACTGCATGGTGCCGCCGCCGAAACCCGAATCGTCGGCCACGCCCGGCACCGAGCGGTACTGCGGCGCGACCACCCAGTCATCGAGCGTCTTGAGCTCCATCGGCGAGCGATCGGAACTCTGCAGCACGTAGCGATAGACCAGCCCCGACGGCGGCGACATCGGCCCGATCTCGGGCTTGATTCCATCCGGCAGGTCGATGCCGGGCAAGCGGTTGTACACGCGCTGACGCGCGAAGTAGTGGTCGGTGTCATCGCTGAAGGTCAGCGTGACGTCGGACAATCCGTACAACGAGATCGAACGCTTGGTGACGAGGCCCGGGATCGCGTTCATGCCGAGTTCCATCGGCACCGTGATCTGCTGTTCGACCTCTTCCGCCGAATGGCCCGGCCACTGCGCGACGATGTCCACCATCGGCGGCGACAGGTTGGGATACGCATCCATCGGCAGGACCTTGTAGGCCCACACGCCGGCCGCCGCCATGCCCAGCGACAGCAGCACGACCAGCATGCGCTGTTCCAGCGCGAACGCCACGATGCGGTTGATGAGCGACGCCTTGCGCGCCGCTTCGTCGGGCGGAAGCCGGGCGCTCATTGGCTTTGGATGAACTGCAGGAAGATGCTGCCGTCCGCGACCACCTTGTCGCCCGGGCGCAGCCCTTCCGGCACCACGTAGCGGTCGCCGACGCGCGCGCCGAGCGAGATCGCGCGGCGCGCATAGCTGCCATCGGATTCGACCACGTAGACGAACGGCAGGTTTTCGTCGTCGCGCAGCACCGCGGAAACCGGGACCAGCAATCCTTCGTGCGTGTCGTGCGAACGGATGTGCACGGTCACGTACATCTGCTTCTTCAGCGCTCCGCCGGCGTTGTCCACGCGCACGCGCGCCGCGACCGAACGCGTGTCCGGATCGACCACCGCGCCGACATTGGTGACGGTACCCGCGATCGGCTTGCCGCCGTCGCCCGTCACCACCGTGGCCGGATCGCCCACCCGCACTTCCGCGGCGTCACCACCGAAGACGTTGGCCATCACCCACATCGTGGTGGTGTCGGCGACGGTGAAACACGGCGTCGTGCCCGCGGCCAGTGTCTGCCCCGGCGCGATGGATTTCGTGACGAGCGTGCCGGTGATCGGCGCGCGGATCACGCCTTGCCCGCCGGCGGCGGGTTTGCCGTCGCGGATCGCCGCGATGGTTTGCGGGTCCATGTGCAATGCCACCAGCGTCTGCAGCGCGGCGGCGCGGTTGGCATCGGCGGTTGCCGCGTCGGCTTGCGCCTGCGCGTTCTCGCGTTCGGAAATCGCCTGGTGCGCGAACAGGTCGCGATCGTTCGATGCCACCGCATCGGCCGCTTTCGCGGCAAGCACCGTCTGCCGATACGCACCCGCGGCCGTGGCGAAATCGGGCGACGCCACTTCCGCTAGCGCTTGCCCCTTCGTGACGTGCTGGCCTTGCGTCACCAGCACCTTCGTCACCGCGCCGGAAAACGGCGCGACGATGTCGGTCGCATGGTTGCGATCGAAATCCACCACGGCGGTCGTGGTGATCGTGGTGTGGTATTGGGTCGGCGCGACGGTGACGACGTGGATGCCGGCTTGCTGTTCCCTGGTCAGGGTGACGTTGTGTGGCGTGGTCGATGATTCCGGCTGCGCGGGTTTGCCGGAGCACGCGGACAGGCTCGCTGCGATCAGGGCGATGATTCCAAGCACGGTTACGGCTTGCGCGAGCGACAGGAAGCGCGCGCGTTCCAAGGGTCGCAGCTTTGCCCCTCTCCCTCCGGGAGAGGGTGCCCGAAGGGCGGGTGAGGGTTCGGCGCCATGACGAATGTTCTGCGTATTCGTACCCTCACCCCTGCCCCTCTCCCGGCGGGAGAGGGGTTCAGTCGCGAACATCGCTTTGTTGTTCGTGTTCATTGCTTGCCCAATTCGGAGTGATGCCACCAGCCTCCGCCCAGCGCCTGGTACAGCGCCGCGGTGTCGGCAAAACGATTGGCTTCGGCCGAGACCAGCGCGATGCGCGCCTGCTGGTACGACTGTTGCGCCGCCAGCAATTCGAAGGTGCCGATGTAGCCGTGCCTGAGTTGCAGTTGTGAAAGATCCAGCGTGGTCTTCGCGGCCTGTTCGGCTTTGGCCGCGGACTGCAGCCCTTTCGCATCCTCATCGAGCGCGACCAGCGTGTCGGCGACGTTCTGGAAGGCGCTCAGCACGGTGCCGCGATATTGCTCGGCGGCTTCGACGTAGGCCGCTTTCGCGGCGCGTTCCTGGTGCATCAGCTGGCCGCCTTCGAAAATCGGCGCGGTCAGCGAGGCGGCAACGCCCCAGAATCCGGTGCCCGATCCGAACACCTTCGAGATCGCGAGCGCGGTGCTGCCGGCATCGGCGGTGAGCTGGATTTGCGGCAGGCGTTCGGCCGCCGCGATGCCGACCGCGGCGCTCGCGGCGTGCAGGTTGGCGCGCGCCTGGCGCACGTCGGGGCGCTGAGCGACCAGCCTCGACGGCAGGCTGACGGGCAGCGTTTCGGGAAGATGCAAATCGGAGAGCGCGAACGTCTGCGCCGGCGCCTGATCCGGAAACGCGCCGACCAGCACCGCCAGCGCATGCCGCGCCGCGGCCAGCTGCTTCACCAGCGCCGGCAAGCCGGATTCGGTTTGCGCGAGCTGCGACTGCTGCGCGGCCACGTCGAGCTTGCTGGCGTCGCCTTTCCGGAAACGCAGTTGCAGGATCGCCAGGCTGCGTTGCTCCAGCGCGATCAGCTCGCGCGTCGCATCCACCTGCTCGCGCAACGACGCTTCCTGCACCGCCGTCACCACCACGTTCGAAGTCAGTGTGGTCCACGCGGCGACCATCTGGAAGCGCGCGGCTTGTTCCTGCGCCTGCAGTGACTCGCGCGTGCGCCGGTTGCCGCCGAAGAGATCCGGTGTGTAGGAGATCGAAAGCTGCGGCGTGAACAGGCTGTACAGATAGGCGTTGTTGCTCGGCACCGGCGCCAGCGCAGCCGAAGGATCCTTCTGGCGGCTGGCGTTGAAACCGGCCGACACGCTGGGGAAGAACGAACCGCGCTGCGCCAGCACGTCTTCGTGCGCGGCGCGCAGTGCCGCCTGCGCGGCCTTGAGGTCGTGGTTGTTTTTCAGCGCACGCGTGATCAGCGCGTCCAGTTCCGGCGAGCGGAACAGCGTCCACCAGTCCCCGGGAATGTCGCCGCCCTGCTCGAAGGCCTGCGCGCCGCCGCCGGCCACGCCCGGCGCGGCGGCGGTGGTCGTGGGCGCATGCGCGGTGTAGCCGGAAACGTACGGCGGCGCCGGCGGCTTGAAGTTCGGTCCGACCACGCAACCGGCCAGCGCCAGCGATGCCGCGGTCAACGCGACCCGCAACGCGCGCAAGCAGGGCGATGGCAGCAGCGGATTCATCGAGGGCGGTTCTCTTGGCGGATCGGCCGCACCGATCCGCGGTGTCGAGTGGTAGCGGGCACGCAATGTTATATCGTTACATCCAACAAAAACAAGAACGCCGCGCGAGTGGTGCAGGCGCCGCAACTCGATGCGTCCGCGCCGATCGAGGCAGCGCCATGGACTTCATGGCGCACCCCGAGTCGATCCGGACTACTTTCCGGTATCCGGCGCCGGCATCCTGAACTCGTGCGGCGGCGTGTCGCCCGCGAGGTATTGCACGAAGTAATCCCAGCGGCGGCGCATCACATAGGGCGTGTCCTTGCCGTAACCATGGTGCTGGTTCGGCAGGATCAGCATGTCGAAGTCCTTGTTGGCCTTGATCAGCGCATCGACCACGAGGTAGGTCTCGCCGGTCGGCACGTTGTCGTCGATCGAACCGTGCACCAGCATCAGCCGGCCTTTCAGGTCCTTCGCCAGCAACTGGTTGGCCTGGTTGTCGTAATTGGTGGTGCCGTCCTTGCGGGTCGTCAGCAGGCCCTGGTATTTCTCGCCCCAGTCGTTTTCGTAATTGCGGTTGTCGTGGTTGCCGCTTTCGGACCAGCCGACCTTGAAGAAATCCGGGTAGCGGAACATTGCATCCGCGGTCGCGTTGCCGCCGCCGGAATGGCCCCAGATGCCGACGCGCGCAATGTCGATCCAGGGATACCGCTTGGCCAGCTCCCTGATGCCGGCGACCTGGTCGGGCAGCGTGTTGTCGCCCATCCTCCCGTACCAGTAGTGGTGGAAGGTGCGCGACCGCCACGGCGTGCCCATGCCGTCGATCGCCACCACGATGAATCCGAGTTCGGCCAGCGCCTGGTTGTCGCCGCGCGACGGCAGGAAACTGCGCCCGCGCACCGAACCCGTCTGCGGACCGGGATAGATGTAGTCGACGATCGGATATTTCTTGTGCGGGTCGAAGTTGGTCGGCTTGAACATCATGCCGTACAGGGTGGTCTTGCCGTCGCGCGCCTTCACCGTGATCGGCGTCGGCGGCACCCAGCCGGCAGCCTTCAACCGTGAAATGTCCGCTTTCGCGACGGTCGCGACGACGTGCCCGTCATTCGCATCGCGCAACACCGTCACCGGCGGCACGGTCGGCGTGGAATACGAGTCCACGAAATACTTGCCATCGGGCGACATCTCGATGGTGTGGTCGGCATCTTCCGGGGTCAGCAGCGTGGCCTTGCCGCTGTCGATGTCGACCTTGAAGAACTGCCTGTAATACGGGTTCACGCCCGGCGTGCGGCCGGTGCCCACGAACCACAGCGTGTGCGTGGCGCGGTCGAGGTGCAGCACCTCAGCGACGTTGCCCTCGCCGCTCGTGACCGGGCGAAGCTGCTTGCCGGTCTTGAGGTCATAGAGATACAGATTGTTCCAGTCGTTCTGTTCGGACGGCCAGATCGCCTGATCCGACTGCGGAAGGTATTGCCAGTTCACCCGGCCGTGGCCGCTTTCGTAGTAATCCCTGGCGGTGAATTCGAACGCGTCGCGCACCGCGCCGGTCCCGGCATCGGCGACACGGAAGGTTTCGTGCTGGCGGTCGCGCGAGGTTTCGACCAGCGCCAGCGTCCTGCCGTCCGGCGCCCACTTCACGTCGCTCCACGCATAGGGTTCGCCGTTATCGCAGGCCAGCGTGTCGCACAACGTCGAGAGGCGCTGTTCCGGCGCCATCTTCAGCCGCACCAGCTTTTTCGTGGCGATGTCGATCACCACCGGCTCGATCATGAAGACCTTGTCGTCGCCCGGCAGCGGATATTTCCACGCGTCCAGTTTCGGATGGCCGACCCGCGTGTCGACGGTGTACATCTCGCCGACGCCGCGCTGGTCCTGCCGGTAAGTGGCGATCTTTTTCGAATCCAGCGACCAGCGCACGATCGCGCCGTCGCCGTGGATCCAGCCCGCGTTCTGCGTCGCGTAGCCGTAATCCTTGACGCCGTCGGTGGTGAGCTGCGTTTCCTTGCCGGTCGCGAGATCGCGCACCCACAGGTTCCAGTCACGCACGAAGGCTTCCAGTTTGCCGTCGGGCGACACCACGCCGGGTTCGCTGCCGGTCTTCAACAGCTTGTCGCGCGCGGTGCACACGCCCGCGGCGGACAGGTCGCAGCGATACCAGTGGTCATCGAACTGCACGTCCAGGTCGCCACCCGGCAGCACGCGAAAATCGAAGCCGCGCTCCGGCCACTTTTTCGCATCCATCGACTTGCCGCGCGCCTTGCCCAGTGCCGCAGCGAGCTTCGCCTGGTCGAAGGCCGGGGCGATCTTGCCGGTGGCCGCATCCATTTCGAGGATGTGGTCGCCCGACGCGTCGTGGTCGCGGTACCAGAAATGCGTCGCGTCCAGCCACTTCACCCGCTGCACGTCGTGGTCGACCAGCGGATCGGTGTTCTGCGCCAGGAACTTCACCGCGCGCGCGTAATCCGCATCGGTCAACTGGCGCGCCTGCGCACAGCCGACGAACCCGGCAAGCGCCACCAGCAGCGCGCACGCGAAACCACGAATCGACGACATGGCTGCCTCCCGGCCTGGAACGCTCGAACGCAACCCGTCGATCCTAGCCCCAACCTCCGCGGCGCACCCCTGCCGAAAGTCGGGGAAGGCTCAACGGGCGTACGCGCGACGCCGCCCGCCGGCCGGCGAGAGGTCGATCAGCAGCGCGATCACGATCCCGATGATCGGGATCAGCGACCACTGGCCGTGGAACCAGTGCTGCACCGCGGTGTACCAGAGCAAGGTCGTCGGCAGGAAAATGAAGCCCAGCACCGGCCACAGCGCAAGCTGGAAAATTCCGCTGAACCATTGCGTGAACAGCCACAGCAACACGATCACCACGCGCGGGATGCACAGCGCGAGCAGAACCATCAGGCAAGGCATGGGAGTCTTCTCCTGTGGGAATCAGGTGCCGCCGACCCGCGATCCCGGCCTCGCGGGCCCCTTCAGTTCCAGCATGTTGCCCTCCGGGTCGAACAGATAGAGCGAGGGTCCCTCGCCTTCCGCGCCGTAACGCGAACCGGTTTCGCCCACGCGGACACCATGGGCCTGGAGATGCGCCGTGATCGCGGCTTCGTCGTAGCCTTCGACGCTGAGGCAGACATGGTCGACGTTGCGGCCTTCCGCACCCGGCGCCGCACCACCCGTGCGCCCCAGTTTGCCGTTGACGTCCACCAGGTCGATCAGCGACGCACCGGCACGCAACTGGAACAGGCCGAGGTTTGGCTGGTCCAGCTCCGGCGTGCAGCCGAGCACGTCGCAATAGAAACGCCGCATGGCCGCCACATCGCGCACGCGCAGCACCACATGGTCGAGTTGGCGGAGCCGGAAAGGAATGCTCATGGCGGATCGGCAAGGCTGAATCAACCCGCGCCATGCTAAACGATTGCCGGCGTGGCTACCTGTATAATTGCCGAGTGGTGGAAGAAGCGGCATGCCCGCTGCCGAAGGCGCAACGCCCGTAATCGCTCAGGCCCCATACCACCACATCCAAAACTCTGGAGAGACCGGCTTCCGATGCATCGGAAGAACCGGCGCCGAAGGGGCAAGAAGCTGGGTCGATGGACCCTCGCTTCCAAACTCTCAGGCCAAAGGACAGAGGGGCATATTCGTGCGATCGTCCATGATCGCCGCGTCGTTGCCGCTCCATGCACAGACATACCGTTCTCTGTCCACCAACTCCACCACGGCCATCCCTGGCCTGACTTCCCACAACAGCCGCTTCGAGCGTAGCGTCGTTGGCGCCCGCTCCAAACCCGGATTTCCGCCATGACCCAGCACAGCCCTTCCCTGCACGACCTCGAGCAGCACGACGCCTTCATCTCGCGCCACGTCGGGCCGGACGACCACGAAATCGCGCACATGCTGAAGGCGGTCGGTTACGACTCGCTCGACGCACTGGTCGACGCGATCGTGCCCGCCGCGATTCGCCAGAAGAATCCGCTGGCGCTGCCGCCCGCGCTGACCGAAACCGAAGCGCTGGCCAAGATCCGCGCGATCGCCGACAAGAACGAAGTCTTCAGGAGCTTCATCGGCCAGGGCTATTACGGCACCCACACGCCGCTCGTCATCCTGCGCAACATCCTCGAGAACCCGGCGTGGTACACGGCCTACACGCCGTACCAGGCCGAGATTTCGCAGGGACGCATGGAAGCGCTGATCAACTTCCAGACCATGTGCGCGGACCTGACCGGCATGGAAATCGCCAACGCCTCGCTGCTGGACGAAGCGACCGCGGCGGCCGAGGCGATGACACTCGCCAAGCGCTCGTCGAAGGCGAAATCCAACGTGTTCTTCGTGTCGAAGCACGTGCATCCGCAGACGATCGAAGTGCTGAAGACCCGCGCCGAACCGCTGGGCATCGAGCTTCGCATCGACGATGAATCCGATGCAGCCAACATCGATTGCTTCGGTGCCTTGCTGCAATATCCCGACACCTTCGGCACGATCCGCGATTACAAGGCACTTTGCGACGCGCTGCACGCAAAAGGCGCGCTGGTCGCGGTCGCAACCGACCTGCTCGCGCTCACCCTGATCACGCCGCCGGGTGAATGGGGCGCCGACATCGTGGTCGGCAACTCGCAGCGGTTCGGCGTGCCGTTCGGCTTCGGCGGTCCGCACGCGGCGTTCATGGCCTGCCGCGACGCCTTCAAGCGTTCCATGCCGGGACGCCTGATCGGCGTGTCGAAGGATGCGCAGGGCAACAACGCCTACCGCTTGACCCTGCAGACGCGCGAACAACACATCCGCCGCGAGAAGGCGACCTCCAACATCTGCACCGCGCAGGTGCTGCTGGCGGTGATGGCGGCGATGTACGCGGTGTACCACGGTCCGGAAGGCCTGGTGCGCATCGCGCGCCGCACCCACCGGCTGGCCACGATCCTTGCCGCGGCGTTGCGCAAGGCCGGCATCGAGGTCGGCGGCGACTTCTTCGACACGCTGCACGTCACCGGCTGCGATGCCCACACCATCCACGCAATGGCGAACGCCGCGCACATCAACCTGCGCCGCATCGACAACCAGTCGCTGGCGATCGCGCTGGACGAAACCACCACGCGCGACGACGTGGTGCAACTGGCGTCGCTGTTCGGCGCGCGCATCGACGACATCGACGCGCTGGACCACGAAACCGCCGATGCGCTGCCGGCGTCGCTGCTGCGCACGTCCGCGTTCCTCACGCATCCGGTGTTCAACAGCTATCGCAGCGAACACGAAATGCTGCGGTATCTCCGCCAGCTTGCCGACAAGGATCTCGCGCTCGACCGCAGCATGATCCCGCTGGGTTCGTGCACGATGAAATTGAACGCGACGGCCGAGATGATCCCGATCACCTGGCCCGAGTTTTCCAACATCCATCCGCTGGCACCGGCCGAACAGTGGCGCGGCTATCGCGAATTGATCGACAGCCTGGAAGCGCAGTTGATCGCCATCACCGGCTACGACGCGGTGAGCCTGCAGCCCAACGCCGGCGCGCAGGGCGAATACGCCGGGCTGCTTGCGATCCGCGCGTACCACCATGCCAATGGCCAGCCGCAGCGCGACGTGTGCCTGATCCCGGAATCCGCGCACGGCACCAATCCGGCTTCCGCGCAGATGTGCGGGATGACAGTGGTCGTGACCAAGTGCGACGCCAACGGCAACGTCGACGTCGAGGACATCCGCGCCAAGGCCGAGAAATACGCCGATCGGCTGGCCGCGATCATGCTGACCTACCCGTCCACGCACGGCGTGTTCGAGGAAGAGATCGCGAAGATCTGCGAAATCGTGCACCAGCATGGCGGACAGGTTTACACCGATGGCGCCAACTTGAACGCGCTGTGCGGCGTCGCGCGCCCGGGCCGCTGGGGTTCGGACGTGTCGCACCTCAACCTGCACAAGACCTTCTGCATCCCGCACGGCGGCGGCGGTCCGGGTGTGGGGCCCTGCGCGGTGAAGTCGCACCTCGCGCCTTATCTGCCGCGCGCTTTTCTCCCTCTCCCTTCGGGAGAGGGCCGGGGTGAGGGTTCGGGTTCACGCAACGGCGGCATGGTTTCCGCCGCGACCTTCGGCAGCGCGTCGATCCTGCCGATCTCGTGGATGTACATCACGATGATGGGCCGCGAAGGAATCCTGAAGGCCACGCAGGCCGCGCTGCTCAACGCCAATTACCTTTCGAAGCGCCTGGCCGCGCATTACCCGACGCTTTACACCGGGCGCAACGGCCTGGTCGCACACGAATGCATCCTAGACATCCGCCCGCTGGAGAAAACCAGCGGCGTCAGCGCCGAGGACATCGCCAAGCGCCTGGTCGATTTCGGCTTCCACGCACCGACCCTGTCATTCCCGGTGGCCGGCACCCTGATGGTCGAACCGACCGAATCGGAATCGCTGCACGAACTCGACCGCTTCATCGACGCGATGATCCAGATCCGCGAGGAAATCCGCGCGATCGAAGACGGCCGCCTCGACCTCGAAGACAATCCGTTGAAGCACGCGCCGCACACCGCCGCCGCGGTTTCCGCCAGCGAATGGACGCACGCCTACCCGCGCGAACTCGCGGCCTACCCGCTCGCCTCGCTGAAGCACGCGAAGTACTGGCCGCCGGTCGCGCGCGTGGACAACGTGTACGGCGACAAGCACGTGTTCTGCTCGTGCGTGCCGATCGCCGACTTCAAGGAAGAAGAAGCGGCCAGCGCGTCCGCATCGTAAGACACAGCGCCCCTCGCAACCGAAGGGCGTGTTCGGACCAGGGACAACCGCGCACTCCGCGACGAGTGCGCCTTCTGCCCCGCCGCGTCTGGCCGGCGCGACCGGCGGCGCCGGCTAGCCCTTGTTCTTGATGATGCTGAAAGAACCGTCGCCTTCCATGTACATCGCCTTGACGCGATCGAACGAGTCCAGGCCCTTGTTGCGCAGCCCCGCTTCGATTTCTTCGCGCGTCACCAGTTCGCGCCGCATGTTGCGGTCGATGACGCGGCCGTTGCGGACCAGCAGGATCGGTGGCGCCTCGGTCAGCCGCGCGATCAGCTTGAAATGGATGCCGAGCCAGTCGAGCAGCAAATTCCACCCGGCCAGCGTGGCGATCAGCAGGCCGCCGTCTGCGACGGTATTGCCGCTGCCGATCATCGCGTTCTGCGCCGCGTCGCCCAGCAGCACCACGAACAGGATGCCGGAGATGCCGGCCGAGCCGGTGTCGCGCCGCAACAGGAAGCGCAGCAGCAGGAACAGGCACCAGTACATGATCGTGCCGCGGATGAGTATCTCCAGCGGCGACATGCTGAAGCTCAGGAAATTGCTGAAATGAAGGGCGTGCATGATGCCTCCTCGCGACAAGAGTCATCCGCAATCTACCGCAACGCCGGCCGCGGCTCACGGCATGCGTGAGTTCAGGGCAAGGTTTCGAGCACGCCCTGCAACGTCGCACCGCACTCGCGATCCAGCTTGAACGCGAACAGATCATCGCCGCGCGTGCGGCCGCGATTGACCGCGACGACTTCGCTGCCTTGCGCGACGGCCGCGCGCACCAGCCGGAAGCTCGACCACACCATCAGCGACGAGCCGGCCACCAGCACGCCATCGGCGGATTCGACCGCGGCCAGCGCCGCCGCGGTGGTTTCGCGCGGCACCGGTTCGCCGTAGAACACCACGTCCGGCTTCAGCATGCCGCCGCAGATTTCGCACGCGGGCACGTTGAACGTGCCGAAGTCGATGCCTTCGAGGTCGGCGTCGCCGTCCGGCGCGATCCGCGCGGGCGATACGTCCCAATCCGGGTTCGCGTCGCGCAGGTGCATCTGGAATTCGTCACGATCGAAACGATGGTCGAGCGCGAGGCAACGCACCACGTCGAGCCGGCCATGCAGGTCGATCACGTTGCGGCTGCCCGCTCGCTGGTGCAGGCGATCGACATTCTGGGTGACGATCTGCGCGATGCGACCCGTCGATTCCAGGCGTGCGAGCGCAACGTGCGCCGCGCTCGGACGCGCGGCGGCAAACATCGGCCAGCCGGCGAAACTGCGCGCCCAGTACCGCTTGCGCACGGCTTCGCTTTCCACGAAGTCGCGGTATTGCACCGGCGGCGAACGCTTCCAGTTGCCGTCGCCGTCGCGGTAATCGGGGATGCCGGATTCGGTGCTCACGCCCGCGCCGGTGATCACCGTCACGCGGGAACGCGCGGCCAGCCACGCCGCGAGCCGTTCGACGTCCGCCGCGGTTTCAAAGTCATCGGCCGCAACTGCACCCATGATTTGCTGTCCTGAAAATACTGATCCGTACACTCTACAGCGGCGACGGCGTTTCCCGTAAAGATTGGTCTCGCAGGATCGTGTCATTGGCGTTGCGCTGCAAAGTACCGCGGCCGACGTTTCGCGGCCTGACTGCGTCCACGCCTCAATCTCACGCGCCGGCCTCGCGTGCAGGAAAAGCGCGCGCGTTACGCGCGGCGCTGATTCGCATCCCGGCGCCACGGCACGCGTGGCCGCACGCAAACCCACAACGCGATCACGTACGCGAACACCACGACGTACGCGGCCGCGAACACCGACAGCGGCAATGGCCAATAGATCAATCGGTTGATCCAGTCCGCGATCAAGGGCTGCGCGTGCGAGTTGCCGGACACGTCGCCTTGCCAGATCGTCACGAAGCACGCGCGTCCAAGCAACGCCTGCAACGCGACCACGGCCAGGCTGAGCAGGTGCGCCAGGCGAAACCAGAATGCGCGCACCCAGCGCCAGCCGCGCCACGCCCCGACCGGCACCAGCACGCAGCCCGCGACGTTGAACGCAATGATCGCGAGGTGCAGGCCGAGGATGGACAGCACAGCCATGCCGAAAGTATCCACCCGTCGTCCTGGCGCAGGCCTAGGCCCCTGCCTGCTCCGTCATCCCGGCGAAGGCTTAGTCCTGCCTGCTTCGTCGTCCCGGCGAAGGCTTAGTCCTGCCTACCCCGTCGCCGGCGAAGGCCGGGACCCACGCTCTTCGAATGTCACCACGCGACACGAAAAGCCCTGGATGCCGGCCTTCGCCGGCATGGCGAAAATGAGGACTGCGGCTTGCGCCGGTACGACGAGCAATATCTACCTGTACCGGCATGACGACAGCCCCCACTCCGTCGTCCCGGCGAAGGCCGGGACCCATGCTTTTCAAGTACCGCCCTTCAACACGAAAATCCCTGGATGCCGGCCTTCGCCGGCATGACGAAAAACAGGATTGCGGTCTGAGCCGACATGACAAGCAATATCTACCTGTGCCGGCTTGACGATCAATGTCCACCTGCGCCGGCACGACGAGCCATGCCCTGTTGCGCCGGCATGACGAAGTGGAATTACAACCTGCCGGGCATCACGAAAACCGGAGCGACGTCGCTTCACCTCACCCCATCGTCACGAATTCCTCGGACGATGTCGGATGGATCGCGACGGTCTTCAGGAAATCCGCATAGGTCGCGCCCATCTTCACCGCGACCGCGAAACCCTGCAGCATCTCGTCCATGCCGGGGCCGATGCCGTGCACGCCGACGACGCGCTCGTCGTCGCCCACGCAAACCAGTTTCATCATGGTCTTGCCTTCGCGTCCGGCCAGCGACCACAGCATCGGCGAGAAACGCGTCTTGTGGATTGTCACCGCATCGCCGTGTTGCTGGCGCGCCTCCTCCTCCGACAAACCGACGCTGCCGATGGGCGGATGCGAAAACACCACGCTCGCAATGCACGAATAATCGAGATGCGAGTCCGGCTTGCCGCCGAACAGCCGATCCGCGAGCCGCCGCCCCGCCGCGACCGCGACCGGCGTCAGCGCGGGCTTGCCGTTGACGTCGCCGATCGCGTACACGCCTTCGGCCGAGGTGTTTTCGTAGTCGTCCGTGACGATCTCGTTGATCCTGCCCAGCTTCACGCCCGCCGCATCCAGTTGCAGCGATTCGACGTTCGGCAGGCGTCCGATCGCGCTGATGACGCAGTCGTACGGGCCATGCCGTTCGTGGTCCGTGCAGTCCATCCACAGTGCGCCCTTGTCGCGGCTGACGCCCTTGGCCGCGCAACCTTCGTGATGCACGATGCCTTCGGCCTGCATCATTTCGCCAAGCGCATTGCCGAGGTCGGCATCGAAGCGCGACAACAAGCCGTTGCGCGTGAACAGCTCGACCTCCGAACCCAGCGCGCGCAGCACGCCGGCCAGTTCGACGCCGATGTAGCCGCCACCGATGACGCCGACGCGCTGCGGGCGCTCGCTCAGCTTGAAGAAGCCATCGGAGTCGCTGGTGAACTCGCCGCCCGGCAGGTGATACGGACGCGGACGCGAGCCGGTCGCAATCACGATGTGCGGCGCGTGGTAATCCGTATCGCCGGCGCGCAGCGTATGCGCATCGATGAAATGCGCCGTCGCGGGCACGTGCTCGATGCCGAGCTCGTGCAGGCGGTTCGCATACGAAGTACGCGAACGCAACACGTAGGCCTCGCGATGGCCCACGAACGTGGCCCAATCCAGCGCGCCGGGTTGCACGTCGAAACCGACGTCCTTCGCCAACCGTTGCGCATCGGCCAGTTCCGCTGCCCACCACATCGCCTTCTTGGGCACGCAGCCGCGGTTGACGCAGGTGCCGCCCAATTCGTTCGGCTCGAACAGCGTCACCCTGGCACCGTGACGCGCCGCGCGAATCGCGGTCGCCAAACCACCCGAGCCGGCACCGATCACCAACAAATCCGCATGAGTCTTCATGACGATCCCGTTTGCCAGAACCCGCCCAAGATCGGGGCTGCCCGCCCGCGAATCAACTGCCGGCGCACGCCGTCGTTCGCCTATGCCTGCGCCAGCAGATCCCGCAGCGGCGCAAGCTCATCCCGTCCGAGACTTCGGGCAGATGCGATTTCCGTATCCAATGAACTCCGCGGATTCAGTGATCCGGGCCATCCGCGATACGCGGTGTATTCGCGCCTGCGGGAACTCCTGCCATCCGGTACATTCGCCACCAGCGTGTCACAACCTTGTAACAGGTGCAGATATTCGATCAACAGCAGGCACGGCAAACGGGCGAACCTGCAGCAGCGCCCTTTGCAGCCGCAAGACCTATACTCGGCGGCCCTGATTTCAAATTCCACGATGACTTATCGTCCAGGGGCGGGGTAAGAGTAGGCGCTAACGCCCCTCCGCGAATTTGTTCTATGCTGCGCGGGCCATGGACTCGCACACAGCCAGTTCCATCGAACGCCCGGCCTGCGCCGTCGCCGACCTGCACAGCACGCGGGTGCTGTCGCTGGACGCGGGCGGGCGGATCCTCGACTGGATCAGTTGGCAGGACGCGGCGTGCCTGTACGTGCGTGAAGCCGTCGCCTGGACGCTGGGCGAACCCTGCCTCACGCTGCACGGCGGCTTCCGCCGCGACAGCGGCGACCAGAGCATCCTGCGCCTGCATCCGATCGTGGCAAGCCGCGGCCATTGCCACAGCGGGGCGGTGGACCCTTCGCCCGCGCTCAGCAACGCCGCGCTGTTCGCGCGCGACCGTTACCTGTGCCTGTATTGCGGGCGCCGCTGCACGCGCGGGGAGCTCACCCGCGATCACGTGATGCCGTTGTCGCGCGGCGGCCACGACACCTGGGAAAACGTGGTTTCGGCCTGCCTTGCATGCAACCTGAAAAAGGGCGGCCGTTCGCCGCAGCAGGCGGGCATGCCGTTGCTGGCGGTGCCCTACAAGCCGAGTTGGGTGGAGCACCTGATCCTGTCCAACCGCAGCATCCTGGCCGACCAGATGGAATTCCTCGTCCATCACCTGCCGCGGGATCGCCGCCCGGCGGCGTGAGCGCTGCGTTTCTTCGCCCGCAAAACCGGCCCGCCGACGAACGTCACCCGCCGCGCGCTTGGGCGAAAAGGACGCGCCGGTTATGATGCGCTGCAGCAGCCGTTGACCACGCCTCGCACATGACCCAGCAAGACACGCCCGCCACGCGCGCCGACGAAACGCGCGCGAACGCCGACCATGCCAGCGTCCGCACCACCGGCAGCACCGATGCGTTGCCGGTTGCGCCGGCGCTGGGCGCTTCGCTGGACGCGGCCGCGATGCCGCGCGAATCGACGCTGGTGTCGAAGCGCGTCGTGCTGATCAGCGCGATGGCCATCGTGCTGGGCGCGTTCGCGGCGGGCGTCGCGCAAATCCTGCTGTTGCTGATCAACCTGTTCACCGACATCTTCTTCTACGGCCGCGTGTCGGACGTGATCGGCCCGCTCGCGCCCAAACACACCGGGGTGCTGTCGCCCGCGCACAATCACCTCGGCCTTTGGGTCATCGTGATCCCCGCGATCGGCGGCCTGCTCGCCGGCATCATGGCGCGCTGGGGTTCGCGCGCGATCCAGGGCCATGGCATTCCGGAAGCGATGGAACGCATCCTGGAACACGAGTCCAACATTCCGGCGCGCGTCACCTGGCTGAAGCCGCTGTCGAGCGCGTTGGCGATCGGCACCGGCGGACCGTTCGGCGCCGAGGGACCGATCATCTCGACCGGCGGCGCGCTGGGTTCGCTGATCGGCCAGTTCCTCAGCGTCACGGCGCAGGAACGCAAAGTGCTGCTGGCCGCGGGCGCCGCGGCCGGCATGGCAGCGGTGTTCGGCGCGCCGGTGGCCTCGGTGGTGATGGCGATCGAATTGCTGCTGTTCGAGTTGCGCTCGAGCTCGCTGATCCCCGTGGCGCTGGCCTGCGTCACCGCGACGGGCGTGCGCTACGCGACGTTCGGACCGGGCGCGGTGTTCGCGATGCCGCTGGTCGCCGAACCCGACGGCTGGGCGCTCGCGAGCTACATCGTGCTGGGCGCGCTGGTCGGCTACGCCAGCGTGTGGGTCACCAAGTCCGTGTACGCCGTCGAGGATCTGTTCGAGAAAATCCCGGTGCACTGGATGTGGTGGCCTGCGCTCGGCGGACTCGCCGCGGGCCTGGTCGGCTACTTCGCGCCGCACACGCTGGGCGTCGGCTACGACAACATCGACGGGCTGGTGTCGGGAAGTTTCGGCCTGAAGGTGCTGCTGTCGCTGTGCATTTTGAAATTCATTTCCTGGGTGATCGCGCTGGGCAGCGGCACTTCGGGCGGCACGCTGGCGCCGCTCTTCATGATCGGCGGCGCGCTGGGTGCACTGATCGGGCTGGGGTTCGGGCACGCATGGCCGGGCTTCGGCATCGACTTGCGCATCGCTGCGCTGGTCGGCATGGCCGCGATGTTCGCAGGCTCCTCGCGCGCGTTGCTCACGTCCATCGTGTTCGCGTTCGAAACCACCCGGCAACCCGCGGGCCTGCTGCCGCTGCTGGGCGGCTGCACCGCCGCGTACCTGATCTCGGCGCTGATGATGCGCAACACCATCATGACCGAAAAGATCGCGCGGCGCGGCGTGCGGGTGCCCAGCGAATACTCGGCCGATTTCCTGGAGCAGGTGCAGGTCGGCAAGGCCTGTACCCGCGACGTGCGTTCGCTCAAGACTTCGGACGAACTGGGCGAAGTGCGGAAATGGATGAACTCCGGCCGCGTGCGCGCGCAGCACCAGGGCTACCCCGTGATCGACGATGCCGGCCGCGTGCGCGGCGTGATCACGCGCCGCGACCTGCTCGATCCGGACAAGCCGGGCTTGACGCGCATCGGCGACATGCTGAAACGGGGGCCGATCGTGGTATTCGAGGAGCACACCTTGCGCGACGCCACCGACCTGATGGTTGCCGAAAACGTCGGCCGCCTGATCGTGGTCGCACGCGACAACCCCAACCGCATGGTCGGCATCCTTACCCGCAGCGACGTGATGGCGGCCAACAGCCGGCGCATCCACGAGATGCGCGATGCGACGCGGCAGATCCGGTTCCGGCAGACGTTGCGGCGTTTTGGCGGCCGTACGCAGGTTGGCGACAAGGCGAAGGCGTCGTAGTCGCGGCGCGCGAGCGTGAATCTTCGTGCTGCGCGACAATGCGCGGATGATCGACGCCACCCGCTATCCCCTGCTCGCCCGCATCGACTCGCCGGACGATCTGAAGCTCGTTCCGGAAGCCGAGCTGTCGCGCGTCGCCGATGAATTGCGCGCCTACCTGATCGAGTCGGTGGCCAGCGTCGGCGGCCACTTCGGTGCGGGGTTGGGCGTGGTCGAGCTGACCATCGCGCTGCACTATCTGTACGACACGCCGCGCGACCGCATCGTGTGGGACGTTGGGCACCAGGGCTATCCGCACAAGATCCTCACCGGCCGCCGTGACGCGATCACGACGATCAAGAAGAAGCACGGCCTCGCGCCGTTCCTGCGCCGTGCCGAAAGCGGGTACGACACCTTCGGCGTCGGTCACGCGTCCACGTCCATTTCCGCCGCGCTCGGGATGGCGATCGCGCTGCAACGTCGCGGCGACCATCGCAAGGTCGTCGCGGTGATCGGCGACGGCGCGATCACCGGCGGCATGGCGTACGAAGCCTTGAACCACGCGGGCGGCATCGCGCCCGACGCGCTGGTGGTGCTGAACGACAACGGCATGTCGATCAGCGAGAACGTGGGTGGGCTCGACCGCACGCTCGCACGCTTGCGCGCGGGCGAGGCCGGCGAATCCGGGCCACACCCGGAAGCGTTGTTCGAGGAACTGGGTTTTGCATACTCGGGGCCGGTGGACGGCCATGACTTGCCGCAGTTGCTGGCGGCATTGCGCGAGGTGAAGGACAGGCGCGGCCCGCAACTGCTGCACGTCGTTACCACCAAGGGCAAGGGCTATGCGCCGGCCGAACGCGCGCAGATCGAATACCACGCGGTCGGCAAGTTCGATCCCGCGCATGGGGTTGCGCAGACTCCGGCAAAGGCTGCCACCTTCAGCGAAGTGTTCGGCGACTGGCTGTGCGACATGGCGGCGGTCGATCAGCGGCTCGTGGCGATCACGCCCGCGATGCGCGAAGGCTCGGGCATGGTGCGCTTCTCGCAGGAATTCCCCGACCGCTACTTCGATGTCGCGATCGCCGAGCAGCATGCGGTGACGCTGGCGGCCGGCCTTGCGTGCGAAGGCATGAAGCCCGTCGTCGCGATCTATTCGACCTTCCTGCAACGCGCGTATGACCAGCTGATCCACGACGTGGCGCTGCAGAATCTCGACGTCACCTTCGCGATCGACCGCGCCGGCGTCGTCGGTCCGGACGGGCCCACGCACGCGGGCAGCTTCGATCTTTCGTACCTGCGCTGCATCCCCAACGTGGTCGTAATGGCGCCCGCCGACGAAAACGAGTGCCGGCAGTTGCTCACGACGGGTTTTCGCCACGACGGTCCAGCCGCCATCCGCTACCCCCGCGGCGGCGGTCCTGGTGCCGTCATCGAGCCGGAACTGACGGGCTTGCCGATCGGCAAGGCCGAAATCCGGCGACATGGACGCGGTATTGCCCTGCTCGCCTTCGGCTGCACGCTGGCGCCCACTGAAGCAGTCGGCGCGGAACTCGGGGCCACCGTCGTCAACATGCGTTTCGTGAAACCGCTGGATGAAGCATTGATCCTTGAGCTGGCGCGCAGCCACGACGCATTGGTCACGCTGGAAGACAACGCAATCGCGGGTGGAGCGGGATCCGGCGTGCTCGAGTTGCTGGCGTTGAGGGGCCTGGAAATCCCGGTCGCGCAACTCGGGCTGCCGGATGCATTTCTCGAGCACGCGTCGCGCGAGCAATTGCTGGCGGAAGCCGGACTCGACGCCGAAGGCATCAGGCGCAGGATTCTTGCCCGATTCCCGCAATTCGCGGCAGCGGTGCGCCGCGTCATCTGATCGTCCGCTCGGCAGCGATTGCGGAACTTGAAGGGCCGCGATTTTGCCGGCCTGCGATTGCACTCACCGGGCGGAATGGGTTTCAGGATGCATTGGCCGCTCGCGTGCAAAAACCTGACGCCATGACCTGCCCCGGCTCGAATTTCGAGAGCAACGCGGCGCCATTGAACTCGATCATCGTTGGCTGGTACGCCGTACCCTGATCGAGCCGCCCCGGCAAAGAGGCAACAAAAAACCCCCGTCTTTCGACGGGGGTTTTCGTTTGAAGCCCCTGGCAGTGTCCTACTCTTGCATGGCGAATGCCAAACTACCATCGGCGCTGGTGCGTTTCACTTCCGAGTTCGGGATGGGATCGGGTGGGACCACACCGCTATGGCCGCCAGGGAATCGGTGCGATGCGCGCGCTTGCGCGTCATCAGCATGGGGTCGGGATGTGACTGTGTCTTGCTCCGTCCGAGTCTCGATGTTTCGTCGAGGCGGCGAAGCGTCTTGGGGTTATATGGTCAAGCCGCACGGATCATTAGTACGCGTTAGCTCAATGCATTGCTGCACTTCCACACCGCGCCTATCAACC
>DASZTT010000125.1:0-32627 GCA_035547895.1 Rhodanobacteraceae bacterium | reverse complement strand
GCGCCGAATGGCGCAGGTCCAGCACGGATGCGCTTGGCAACGGCACGGGCTCCGTCGGCGCGCCCTGCATCGGAGCTTCCCAGTGCGGCGACGGGGCCAGCAGGAAATCCGCCAGTGTCTTCGGCAGCACCGCGCGCATGCGTGCAATGTTCAATTCGCGCGTGTTGGCGCCGTCCTGGTTGAGGTCGAAGAACATCGCATCGATGGTCAGGATGGTGTCGGCATCGGTCCACGGCTGCGGCTTCTGGCCGAGCAGAAGGTATTGCCAGGGACGCACGGAAAGATGCGCCAGTCCGGTGTTGACGCCGGCCGTGTAGGCGGCCATGAATTGGCGCTGGTTCGCGTTCAACAGCGCCAGCTCGCGCTCCGCCAGCGCACGGAAGCGATGCCGCCGATGGTTTTCGTCGACGGGCAGGGCTTTCGGACCGACCAGCGCGGCCAGTTCGCCCGCGGCCACGCGGCGCTGCAAATCCATCTGGAAGAAACGTTCCTGGCCGTGCACGTAACCCAGCGCGAAGGCGAGGTCGCGACGGCTTTGCGCGGTGATGGTGGGAATGCCATCGGCATCGCGCACGATGGTCACCGGTGCCGACAATCCCTTGAGCGTGACGCTGCCGTTGGCCTGCGGACGGCTGCCGGCCAGCAGTCGCCAGCCGATCGCCAGCACGATGACGACGATCACGATCAGTGCAAGGGCGATGCGGCGGAACCAGCGCATGGGTGCTCCTCGAAGGTCGCGGCATTGTGCAGGGATGTGGCGGCGTCCGCCAAGCGCCGGGGCGGCCGTTGGGAAACCGGGCCATGGAGCTCGTTGCCATGGGCTTCAACCGCCGAGGTGGTCTCCCACGATCCTGGAGGACGCAGGCGATTCGACGGTCATGCGAAGCGACGGTCGGGGAAGATCGCTCGCTTATGGAACGATGCCCGTCCAGGCCTCCGTCGAGAACTTGGACAGGGCCAGCGCTTGCGCGCGCTCGAGTTCCGCTTCTTCCAGTTTGCCGAACCCGAGTCCGTGCAGCCTGCGGAAGGTGGCGATCATCCGTTCGATGATTTCCGCGCGCGGCAGGCCCGTCTGGCTGCGCAGCGGATCGACGCGCTTGGCGGCGCTCTGTGTCGCCTTGTCGGACAGCTTTTCGCGTCCGATCCGCAATATCTCGAGCATCTTGCTGGTGTCGATGTCGTAGGCCATGGTGACGTGGTGCAGTACCGCGCCGCCACGTCGGGTCTGTGCCGCACCCGCGATCTTGCCGGCCGGCGAGGTGATGTCGTTGAGCGGCTGGTACCAGGCATCGATGCCGAGCCCCTGCAGCGCATCGATCACCCAGGCATCCATGAATTCGTAGGATTCCTGGAAACTCATGTCGGCGACCAGCGATTCCGGCGCGTACAGCGAATAGGTGATGGTGTTGCCGGGCTCGATGAACATCGCGCCACCGCCGCTGATGCGGCGCACGACTTCGATGCCGTGCCGTTCCGCGGCCGCGGCATCCACTTCATTGCGCAGCGACTGGAAGCGTCCGATCACCACGCAGGATGCCGACCATTCCCACACCCGCAAGGTCGGTGGCCGCCGGCGCGCCGCGACTTCGTCGGTCAGCACTTCGTCCAGCGCCATGTGCAATGCGGGCGGTTGCGGCGCCGTGTGCACCAGCCGCCATTTGTAGTCACTCCAGTCCGTGCGGATCACGCCGGCGACTCCAGCGCGCGCTGCACCGCCACCGCGATGGCCTCCGGCGAGACGCCATACATGCGCACGCCCGGCCCGAGCGCCGCTTCCAGCACTTCGGCGTGGCGCACGTTGCCGGCGTCGGCAGGCAGGCCTTCCAGCGCCACGTCGATCAGGGTGAGCGCGGAATCGGGTTCAAGGAAAAAATCACCGCTGATCCGGACGCGGGTCAGCTTGCCGTTGCGTACTTCGAGGTCCGCCACCACCAGCTTGCCGCCGGGCATCTTGTATTCGCCGTGCATGGTCTCGCTTCATTCGTGCCATGCCGGCGGTGCCGGCACGGTGGCGAAGCTTAGCGCGGCGATGCGCGCGATGTCTTGCGTCGATGCGTGCGGGATTACCAGTGGTGGCCGCCGAACCGGCTCTGGCCCACGCGAATCGACAGACCGACGCTGCCGGAGGGATGCTCGCAGTCGCCCAGGTTCTTGGTCATGTCGATGGCGGCGGCCTGATAGTTGCCGCTCACGTGATTGCCGGCCATCACGCCCATGCTGGCGCTGCCGTGCATCTGCGGTTGGTCGTAGGTGGCATCGTCGCAGCGCTGCGTCGCGCCGCGAGCGTCGGCATTGGCGGGACGTCCGCTGGTATCGCCGTAGTACACGCCCGGCGGGCTGACCGGATTGCCGTAGCGGTCGGTGGCGGGGTGGCCCGTCGAGTGGCTCGCCGCACTGCTCGCGGCGACCGGCATGTCGCTGGGCGGCAGTTGCAAATTCAGCGGAGGCTTCGCCGTCTGGGCCGATGCCACGCCGGCCATCACGCAGGCGGCGAGCAACGCGGTGTTGCGGATGGCATTCATGGCGAAACTCCGGTCGGTGCTCTTTTCGAACGCACGGGGCAAGCATGTGTGCACACGATTGGAGTGCACAACTCGGCGCGAGTTCCCTGCCTGGATGTGCGTGGTCAGCCGGTGGTCTCGATCCGGTCCACCCGCCGCAGTCCACGCGGCAGCAAACCACCGCGTTGCGCGCGGCTGCCGCCGTATTCCACGAGGTCGGCCCATTTCAGGATCAGCTTGCGCTGGCCCGCGTACAGCGTGACTTCGCCGGTGCCTTCCGCGACCACCGCGATCCCGGCCACGCGTTCTTCGCCCGACTGCAGTCTGGCTTTCGGAATCTCGATCAGCTTGTTGCCGCGGCCACGGTCGAGCTCCGGCAAATCGGCGACCGAAAACATCAGGAGGTGCCCTTCGGTGGTGACCGCGACGATCCGGTCGCGTGCGGGATCGTTGACATAGGCGGGTGCGAGCACGCGCGCATTCTCATCCATGTTGATGACCTGCTTGCCGGCCTTCTTGTTGGCGAGCAAGCCTTCGAAGCGCGTCAGGAAGCCATGGCCGGCATCGGTCGCGAGGATCAACTTCGTTGCGTTGTCGCCGATCGCGACGGCGTCGAAACGCGCGCCGGCCGCCGGCGTGAAGCGGCCGGTCAGCGGTTCGCCGTTGCCGCGCGCCGAGGGCAGGGTGTGCGCGGCGGTCGAATAACTGCGCCCGGTCGAGTCGATGAACACCGCCTGCTGCGAACTCTTGCCGCGCACGCTGGCGAGGTACCGGTCGCCTTCGCGGTAGGAAAGTTCCGCGGCGTCGACATCGTGGCCCTTGGCCGCGCGCGCCCAGCCCTTTTCGCTCAGCACCACGGTGACGGGTTCAGAAACCACCAGCTCGCTCTCGTCCAGCGCCTGCGCCACGGCGCGTTCGACCAGCGGCGAGCGGCGCGCATCGCCGTATTTTTCGGCGTCGGCTTTCAGCTCCTGCTTGATCAGGGTCTTCAGGCGCGCCTTCGAATTCAGCGTCACCTCGATCTTCGCGCGCTCCTCTTCCAGTTCGTCGCGCTCGGCGTTGAGCTTCATTTCTTCGAGCCGCGCGAGTTGCCGCAGTCTGGTTTCGAGGATGTAGTCGGCCTGTTCTTCCGACAATTTGAAGCGCTTGATCAATGCGGGCCTGGGTTCGTCCTCGTGGCGGACGATCCGGATCACCTCGTCCAGGTTGAGGAAGGCGATGCGCAAGCCTTCCAGCAGGTGCAGGCGGCGCTCGACCCGTTCGAGGCGATGCTGCAGACGTTTGGTCACGGTGTCGGACCGGAAGCGCAGCCATTCCTCCAGGACCTGCTTCAGCGTCTTGACCTGCGGCCGGCCGTCCAGCCCGATCATGTTGAGGTTGACGCGGAAACTCTTTTCGAGATCGGTGGTGGCGAACAGATGCTGCATCATCGCGTCCGTGTCCACGCGGTTCGAGCGTGGGATCAGCACCAGCCGCACCGGATTCTCGTGGTCGGATTCGTCGCGGAGGTCCTCCAGCATCGGCAGTTTCTTGGCGCGCATTTGCGCTGCGATCTGCTCGATCACCTTGGCGGGCGAGACCTGGTGCGGCAGCGCGGTCAGCACGATGTTGCCGCGCTCTTCGGTGTACACCGCACGGCAACGCACCGAGCCGTTGCCCGTCGCGTACATGGCCGTGAGTTCGCTGCGCGGCGTGATGATTTCCGCGGCGGTCGGAAAATCGGGCGCCTTGATGTGCTCGCACAGGTCCGCGACGCTCGCGGAAGGTTCGTCCAGCAGATGGATGCACGCGGAGGCGACTTCGCGCAGGTTGTGCGGCGGGATGTCGGTGGCCATGCCGACCGCGATGCCGGTGGAACCGTTCAGCAGCACGTGCGGCATGCGCGCCGGCAACCAGGACGGTTCCCTGAGCGTGCCGTCGAAGTTGGGCACCCAGTCCACCGTGCCCATCGGCAATTCGCTGAGCAGCAGTTCAGCGATCGGGGTGAGGCGCGACTCGGTGTAGCGCATCGCCGCGAACGACTTGGGATCGTCCGACGAACCGAAATTGCCCTGGCCATCGATCAACGGATAGCGGTACGAGAACGATTGCGCCATCAGCACCATCGCCTCGTACACCGACGTGTCGCCGTGTGGATGGAACTTGCCGATCACGTCGCCGACGGTGCGTGCGGATTTCTTCGGCTTCGCGGTGGCGGCGAGACCCAGTTCGCTCATCGCGTACACGATGCGGCGCTGCACGGGTTTCAGGCCGTCGCCGATGAAAGGCAGCGCACGGTCCAGTACCACGTACATGGAGTAATCGAGGTAGGCGCGTTCGGCGTACTCGCGCAGCGGGATCTGTTCGAAATTGGCTTGCAACGATGTCATGGCTATCCGTGATCCGGATCGGGGCAGGGTTCGAATCGGGGAATTGTCGCGGGATGCGCGCCTCATTGCACGCGTTGGGCTACGATCGTCCGTCAAACCATGTTTCCGCAAATCGCCATGGCTGTCGCGCAACTCGCAGTGGCCTGCAATCGCAGCCGCATTCCACCGAATGGTTCCTCGAAACGTCCGCGTCCACGTGGCGCACCGACGGCGTCGGCTGCGTCCGTGGAACGTGGTCGGGAGAACGATCGTGACCGGTGACGCCGCGGCATTCTCGAAAATCGGCGCGCGCCAGGCGAACGAAGACAGCTACGCCTTCTGGTGGGCGGGCGACACGTTTTTTGCGGCGATCGCCGACGGGCTCGGGGGGATGGGCGGCGGCGCCCACGCGTCCGGTTACGTCGTGGATTTCATGCAGACGCACGCGCAGCGGCCGGACATCGGCGCGGCGGAGCTCGTCGGACTGGTGCGGGAGAGCCATCGTGGCCTGCTGGCGTTGCAGCAGCGAAGCATCGAGGACCGTTCGATGGCGACCACCCTCGTCGTGGCGGCCCTGCGCGGTGAGGAGCTGGTGGCCGCGCACTGCGGGGATTCCCGGCTCTACCTGATCGGACGTGACGGCGTCGAGCAGTTGACCGAGGATCATTCCGAGGCGCAGCGTCTTTTCAACGAAGGACGGCTCTCGCGGGCCGGCCTTGCGAGTTATCCGCGCAAGAACATCCTGGAGAGCGCGCTCGGCATTCCGGGCGAGCCGGCGATACAGGAAATCCGCCGCAGGCCAGGCGCGGGCGACTGGCTGGTTCTGGCCACCGATGGCGCCTACGGCGTACTCGAGCCACGCGATCTCGCGGAGATCGCACGGAATTCCCGCGAGCCCTGGCAATTTGCAGCGGCCTGCCTCGCACTCATCGAAGCGCGCGACCCACGCGACAACTACACCATGATCGTCGGGCGCGCCGGCGGCAACCGCCTCTCCGGTGCGTTGAAGCGCGCCTTCCGTCGCCCGATGGCGGGCGGCGCAGTACAAGGTTCCCCATGACGCTGGCCGTCGCCGGCGTTGCCGTCCTGGTCGGGTCGAGCGGCGAGCGCGGGCAGTGGATCGCGCTCAGCGCGGCACGCGGTAGCCGCCCGGCACGCCACGCGGCGACAGCGTGAGTTGCCACAACTGGTCGCGGCGGGTGCGGAAGGTCGCGGCGGAACTCGACAGGTAATAACGCCACATCCGGCGGAAGCGTTCGTCGTAGCGGGGATTGCCCGCGGACAATTCCGGCCACGCCGCATCGAAATTGGCCAGCCAGGCCATCAGGGTCTTGTCGTAGTCGGCACCGAAGTTGTGCCAGTCCTCGACCACGAACAGGTTTTCCAGCGCAGGTGCGACTTGCGAGGCGGCCGGCACCATCGAGTTCGGGAAGATGTATTTCTCGATCCACGGATCGGGCCGCGAGGGCGTGGAATTGACGCCGATGCAATGCAGCACGGAAAGCCCGTCATCCTTCAGGCAACGCCGGCATACCTCGAAATAGGTGCGGTAGTTCTTCCAGCCGACGTGTTCGAACATGCCGATCGAGTACACCGCGTCGAATTTCTCCTCGACATCGCGGTAGTCCTGCAGGCGGATTTCGATGGGCAGGCCCTTGCACAATTCGCGCGCGAACCGCGCCTGCTGTTCGGACACGGTCACGCCGACGCCCGACACGCCGTATTTCTCGGCCGCGTATTTCAGCGCCTCGCCCCAGCCGCAGCCGATGTCGAGGATATTCATGCCGGGCTTCAGTTGCAGCTTGCGACAGACCAGGTCGAGCTTGGCTTCTTCGGCGTCGTCGAGGTTGTTCGCGTCGGCCCAGTAGCCGCAGGAATACACCAGCCGCTTGCCCAGCATCTTCGCGAACAGATCGTTGCCGATGTCGTAATGGGCCTTGCCGATCTTGAACGCCTTGCGGCCGCGCTGCATGTTGAGGAAGCGCGCACGCAGGTGCGCGCGCAACGCATCGAAGTCGCGCAGGTGTTCGTCCAGGTGCGCACCCAGCACGTGGTAGAAGAACTGGTCGAGCGACGGCGTGTCCCACCAGCCGTCCATGTAGGCCTCGCCGAGGCCCAGCGAACCGTGCGCAAAGGCACGGGCGAACACGCGCGGGTCGTGCACTTGCAGGTCCCAGGGCCGATCACCGTCGATGCGCACGTCGGCATGTTCCAGCAGCCGTTGCGCCTTGTCGCGCAGCGCGAGGTCGTGGCGCGACAAATGCGCGGGTTCGGTGTTGGTCGCTAGATCGTTCATCACACGCTCCTTGGCGAAGACCTGAGGCTCCACAAGAGCGGACACGCCACGAGCTGCAACACCAGTGCGGCGATCACCGTGTAGAGCGGATTGACATCGTACAACACGCCGAGCAGCACGCTGCCCGCGAACCATGCGGTGCCATAGATGGCGTTGAACACGCCCATGACCGTGGCGCGGCGTTCGCGCGGGATGCGCTGCGCGACCGCGGCGCGGAACAGCGAATCGTGCGCGCCGAAGCCGACGCCCCACAACGCCATGCCGACGAGCGCCGCCCATGGGCCGCCAAGGAACACCAGCGGCGCATACAGCGCGGGCACCAGCGTCGACCACAGCAAAACCGACAACCCCTGTTTGTCGAACAATTTGCCCATCGCGAGTGCAGTGAGCCCGCCGGCCAGGCTCGCGACCGCGTACAGCGTGGGCACGACGTCGCTCGCGACCACATGATCGCGCGCGAGATGGAACGCAACCAGCGCGAAGTCGGAATAGCCCGCCGCAATCAGCGCGGTCGCGACGAGGAACACTTTCAGGTCGCGGAGTGCACGCGCGTCCGCGAGCTCCGGGGCCGGGCGCGGATCGAGCTCCTGCGGTTGCGGAAACTTCATGCGTGCGATCGCTAGCGTCACCAATGCACCCAGCGCCGGCAGCAGCAGCCACGCGAAGGCATGCCGGTAGCCGCCGTGCAGGAACAACACCAGTGCCGCGATCAGCGGGCCCAGCACCGCGCCGGTGGAATCCAGCGCCTCGTGCAGGCCGAACGCCCAGCCCGCACCGCCCATGTCTTTCGCGGCATACGACAACATCGCGTCGCGCGCCGGCGTGCGCAGTGCCTTGCCGCTGCGCTCCAGAAGCACCAGTCCTGCCGCAACCGGCCAGTTGCCCGCGAGCGCCAGCGCCGGCACCGCCAGCAGGTTGATCGCGTAGCCGACGATGGTGATCGTCCAGTAGCGCTGCGTCCTGTCGGCCAGCGCGCCGGTGAACAGGCGCAACAAATAGCCGAGCACTTCCCCGCCGCCCGCAACCAGCCCCACGATCGCGCCGGTCGCACCCAGCGTGCCGAGGAACGGACCCCAGATCGAGCGCGAGCCTTCGTAGGTCATGTCGGCAAACAGGCTGACCACGCCGATCAGCACGACGAAGCCCAGCGCGACCTTGTGGCGTTGCCGCGCCGCGATTGCGTTCACTTGGCGCCGCCCAGCACACCGAATTCGGCAGGCAGCACTGCATAGAACATCTGCAGGTCTTCCTCGCGCACGCGGGCAAGCATCTTTTCGGCGGCGTCGTGCGTCACGACGAAATCCACGCGCACCGTTTCCTGCCCGGCAAGTTCGAGAAAATGCGCTTCGTGGGTGACGCCGTGGCGGCCGTAACCCGCGATCGAGCGGAAGGCCGTGCCGCCGGAAAGCCCGAGTTTCTTCGCTTCCGCCAGCAGCCAGTCGTACAGCAGCACGCCGCCGTGGCGGCGGTTTTCATGCACGAAGAAGCGCAGGTACACCCCTTGGGTGAGGATGGAGTCGTTCATGCGAAATGCCTCAGCAGGCCCTGCATCAGTGCGAACCCCAAGAGTGTCATCGCGAGCGTGCCGATGACGTGTAGGCCGATGATTCCGAAGGTCCAGCCGTACTGGCCGCGCAACAGCAGCGTGATGGTTTCACCGGAAAACGTCGAGAAGGTGGTCAGCCCGCCCAGGAAGCCGGTGGTGATGAACACGCGCGTTTCGGGCGACAGCGACTGGAACTGCGCGAACGCGCCGAGGATCAGGCCCATCAACAAGCCGCCCAGCAGGTTCGCGGCCAGCGTGCCCAGCGGCACGGTGGGGAAGATCGGGTTGAACCAGAGCCCGAACAGGTAGCGCAGGCATGCGCCGAGGAAGGCACCGCAACCGGTGGCGAGCAGGGCGTAGATCAGCATGTCGAGCGTCCGACTCCGTTGAGACGTGGTCGGGAACCGCGCGCGCCGCATTTCGGAATGCAACACCTGCGCGCCGGAATCCCGGTGGCGTAGGCATCATCAGCCGGTTTGCCGGCGGTTCGGGGAGGCATGCCATCTCCCTTGCATGTCGGCGTATGGTAGCCGGGCTTTGCGGCCCGCGGTCAATCCGGAGCTGGCAGCAATCCGCGCGCTTCAAGGAATGCCCGCGCGTCTTCGGCGTCGCGTTCGAACCATGCGCGCGCCGACCCGAGACGGAACGAATAACCCCACGCATCCATGTCGGCCAACGCGCGTTCGCGGCCGAAGCCGGGCAGGGCGTCGGCCAGCAGGATCTGCAGATAACAGGTCGCGTCTTCTTCTTCCAGCGAGTCGCTGGAGTCGGTATGGATCGACGCGCGTTTCGCGGGATCGACGACCAGCAGGTGACAGGCTTCGTGCAGTAGGGAATGCACCGGCGTGTCGGCGCGCGCGTACACCTTCGATGCAATCACGCCGGCTTCGGGTTCGCCCCAGAAGCTGCCGGGGATGGGTTGATCGTCTTGCACCCGCACCAGTTCGAGCCCGTGCCGTGCGAGCTGCGCAGCGGGTGCTTCAAAGCCGATGTCGGCGAGACGCAGGACTTCGCTGGATTCAAGGTCCGCCATGCTTGGCTCCAAGTCGTCATTCCCGCGCAAGCGGGACTGCGTTTGCAGGATTGCAAACGCGAACGCCGCAGGCGGCCCGCAAGGGCGAGCGCCATGGATGGCGCGAGTAATCCATTTTCCAGTTGACTCGGTAGCGATAGAGCAAAATGGATTCCGGGTTCCGTTCGCGATGAATTCGCCAAGGGGCCCCGGAATGGCGAAAGACAGCTGCGCTTTTCCGGGTCCGGGCGTCAGCCGCCGGTGCCGGTTGCCGCTCCCGTTTCCGGCAGCGCCACCGAAAGCTCCAGCACTTCGCCGTCGTTGCTGCGTTCCACGTTGATCTGCACCGCCTCGGCGCCGACGTGCACGTACTTGCGGATCACTTCCAGCAGTTCGTTGCGCAGCAGCGGCAGGTAATCCGGACCGCCGCGGGTGGCGCGTTCCTGCGCGACGATGATGCGCAGGCGTTCACGCGCGATGTTGGCGGTGTTCTTGGGGCGCGGCCGCAGGAAATCGAGCAGGCTCATCGCATCCTCCTCAGGTTCCGAACATGCGCTTGAAGAAGCCTTTCTTCGGCGCGTCGAGGAACCGCATTGCCACGTCTTCGCCCAGCAGCCGGGCTACCGCGTCGGCATAGGCCTGGCCCGCGATCGAGCCGGCATCGTGGATCACCGGCACGCCGGAGTTGGACGCCGCCAGCACGTTTTCCGATTCCGGAATCACCCCCAGCACCGGGATCCCGAGGATTTCCTCGACGTCGCCGACGCTCATCATTTCGCCGGCTTCGACACGCACGGGGTTGTAGCGCGTCAGCAACAGGTGTTGCGTGCCGCCGCCCTGGCCCTTTTCGGCGCGCTGGGTCTTGGAGGAAAGCAGGCCGAGGATGCGATCGGAGTCGCGCACGCTCGACACTTCCGGATTCACCACCACCACGGCGCGATCGGAGAAATACATCGCGAGATGCGCGCCTTTCTCGATGCCGGCCGGCGAATCGCAGACGATGTAGTCGAAGCCGTCCTGCTTCAATTCATCCAGCACGCGGCCGACGCCTTCCTGGGTCAGCGCATCCTTGTCGCGCGTCTGCGAGGCTGCCAGCACGTACAAGTTGTCGTGGCGCTTGTCGCGGATCAGCGCCTGTTTCAACGTGGCCTCGTTCTGGATCACGTTGACGAAGTCGTACACCACGCGCCTTTCGCAGCCCATGATGAGATCGAGGTTGCGCAGGCCGACGTCGAAGTCGATGACCGCGGTCTTGTGGCCGCGCTGCGCAAGGCCGGTCGCGAGCGAGGCGGACGTCGTGGTCTTGCCGACGCCGCCCTTGCCGGAAGTGATGACGATGGTTTCGGTCAAGGGAATGGCTCCGTTGTTCGTATCGGTGGTGGGATGAAGGTGCGGCGCGTCGAGGCGATTATTCCGGCGGCGCCTGAACACCTTGTCAAAGCCCCGCCGTTCAAAGGCGGGTGATCTGCAACTTGTCCTGCTCCAGCCGGATCTGCACGGCCTTGCCCGCGAACTCCTTCGGCAGTTCCTCGAACACGCGATAGTGGCCCGCGATCGAAACGATTTCGGCGCGGAACTCGCCGCAGAAGATGCGCGCACCCTTGTCGCCGAGTGCGCCGGCGAAGGCGCGCCCACGCAGCGCGCCGTACACGTGGATGTTGCCGTCGGCCAGCACTTCGGCGCCGTTGGCCACCGCGCCGACCACGACGAGATCGCAGCCCTGCGCGTAGACCTGCTGGCCGGTGCGCACCGGCTGGTGGTGCTGCAAGGCGGTGACCGGTCCGGCCGGCGCCGACGGAGCCGGTTGGGCGCTCGCCGCGACGCGCGGCGCGGCTTCATCGTTCGAGGCCGCGCGCTCGGTGCGTTCGTATTGCGCGCGGAATTTCGCGATCAGCGGCAGGCCGAGGCGCCGTGACAGTCCATCGGTCGCATCGTCGCCATAGGCAAGGCCCACCGGCAGCATGCCCGCGCCGCGCACGGCATCGAGCAGCGCGCGCACGGCATCGTCGCCCGGTTGCGGCGAGAGGAATGACAAATCCACCACCACCGGCGCGCGCTCGAATAACGCGGGCGCTTCGCGCACGCGCACTTCGATGGCGGCGCGCAGCGCGGCCGGATCGCTGCTGCGCACACGCACGTTGGCGATGCCGACCTGTCCGAAACGCAGGTCGGCGGCTTCCAGGATTTCGGCGCCGGCGCCGGAGGGCCGCGCGCTCACGCCCGGCCCGCCGCGCGCAGCTGCGGTTCGCCTTCAGGCAGGTTGCGTGGCGTCAGCCACGACAATGCGGGCAGGCCGTCGGGATAGGCATCGCACACGAACGGATAGCAGTCCAGTTCCTTGAGCAGCAGGCTGACGCGGCGGCCGGATTCGGGCATCACCTGCTGGCCGGCTTCGTGGAAACCGAACACGCCGTGGAACAGCACCGAGACGTCGTCGCGCGGTTCCAGGAACACCTCGCAGGCGAGGTGGGGCGACCGCACCTCGGCATAGCTCTGCACATCGGCATAGAACGTGCGGCCCAGCCCGTGGCCGCGGTGCAGGTCGCCGATGACCACGCGGTCGATGTACACGAAGCGCTCGCAGTGGTCGCGGAACCACTGGAAATTCGAACTGGCGTGCGAGGCGGTGTGCTGCAGCGCGATCAGGAAGCCCGCGAGGTGTCCGTCCACTTCGGCGACGCGAAAATAATCGGCATGCTGGTAAAGATGGTTCAGTTGCGGCGCATCCATCGGCAGGATGGAGGGGCCGGCGGTGTTGTTCAGCCCCATCACGGCGGCGAGATCGCTCGCACGCACGTCGCGCAGGGTGAGGTTCGGCGTCAGCGTCATGATGTGTAGCTTGGTTCCGGACTGCGGCTGGCCGTTGCGACCGCCATGATCCCGCCATTATCGCACGCCACCCGCCGCTGTCGCGAAGCCGGTCCCGGCGGGCGGCCGGCGTGCCCCGGCTCGGTTATGATCGGCGCGTGCAACGCCTTTCCGTCAGTCCCGTCACCCTGCTTCGCTACGCGGGGTTCATCACGTACGCCAGTGCGGGCGTGCCGCTGGTGCGGCGCAACTGGATCGATGCCGGCGCCGACACGCAAACGGCCATCCATGCCACGCGCGCCCTGCATGTGCAGAGTCACGACATGCTGCTGTTGTGGGCCGTCAGTTACGTGGTGTTCGGGGTGGTCTACTGGTTGCTGACGCGCAATCTCGCGTCGCGGCGCCACCTGACCATGAAACTGGCGGGATTGCTGGTACTGACCGCCACGGCCATCGCGATCAACTGGTTCAGCGTCAGCGGACTGGGCGCCTTGCTGCTGGCCGTGGCCACGCTGGTGCTGCCGTGGCTGCTGCCGCTGCCGGTAGCCATCGTGTGGCTGATGCTGCAGTACGCGGCAATCATTCCCGTCTATGCGATGTTCCCGAACGTGACGCTGGATTTCGCCGTGATCCAGTCCGGCCTCTACCTCGGCTCGTCGGTGATCGTTTTCATCGCTTCCGAGGTCGCGCGCCAGCAGGTCAATGCGCGCGAGGAACAGCGGCGGCTGAACTCCGAACTGCGCGCCACGCGCGCGCTGCTCGCGGAATCCAGCCGGCTGACCGAGCGCATGCGCATCGCGCGCGAATTGCACGATCTGGTCGGCCATCACCTCACCGCGCTCAGCCTCAATCTCGAAGTGGCAGGGCACCTGGTCGTGAACCAGGACGCCTCCGACCACGTCACCCGTGCCCGCAACACCGCCAAGCAGTTGCTGGCCGACGTGCGCGAGGTCGTCAGCGAATTGCGCGACGACGAGGGCATCCAGTTGACCGATGCGCTGCGCGATCTCACCGAAGGCGTGCCGGGCCTGGACGTGCACCTCGAACTGCCGCCGCGCTTCGCGGTCGCCGATTCGCGTCGTGCGCAGGTGCTGCTGCGCTGCACCCAGGAGATCATCACCAATGCGGTGCGGCATGCGCGCGCGCGCAACCTGTGGCTGCGCTTCGAGGAAGGCGAGGGCGGCAAGCTGCTGTTGAAGGCCAGCGACGACGGCCGGGGCGCGATCGAGTTCAAGCCGGGCAACGGCTTGAACGGCATGCGCGAGCGGCTGGCCGAAGTGGGCGGCAAGCTGGCCATCGAGACGCAGCGCAACCAGGGCTTCATCCTGGAAGCGTCGCTGCCGATGGAGCGCGCAACCTAGCATGGGGCGGATTCGCGGCGCGCATGTGCCGAGGGGTGGCGTCCGGTGGCCGGCGCCGATTTTTTCGAGAGGGCAGAGACGATGATTTCCGTGTGTCTTGTGGACGACCAGACGCTGGTGCGTCAGGGCATACGCTCGCTGCTGGAGCTGTCGCCCGAGATCCAGGTGGTGGCCGAGTGCAGCGACGGTGCCGCGGCGTTGCAGAAGATTCCCGAGGTCAAGCCCGACGTGGTCTTGCTCGACATGCGCATGCCCGGCAAAAGCGGGCTCGAGGTGCTCAACGAATTTTCCGCGCGCGGCAAGGTACCGCCGACCATCATCCTCACCACTTTCGACGACGATCAGTTGGTGCTGGCGGGGCTGAAGGCCGGCGCGCGCGGCTACCTGCTGAAGGACGTGTCGCTGGACCAATTGGTCGACGCGGTGAAAACCGTCGCAGGCGGTGGCTCGCTGATCGCGCCGGTGGTGACGCAGCGCTTGCTGGCCGGCGTCAACCGCATCAACAACCAGTTCAGCAGCCTCGGCCAGCCCGATCCGCTGACCGATCGCGAAACCGAAATCCTGCGCCTGATGTCGGGCGGCTACAGCAACAAGGAAATCGCCAACTCGCTGAAGGTGGCGGAAGGCACGGTGAAGAACCATGTCTCCAACATTCTTTCCAAGCTCGGCGTGCGCGATCGTACGCGCGCGGTGCTGAAGGCCCTGGAGCTGGGCATCGTCTGAACCCGCCGCCTGGCCGCCGCGAAACCCGCCGAGTCGTTCAGGGACGCGGCCCCGCGGCTTGCTTCCGGGGCATGGCGCGAACGCGGCGAAGCCGCTAACATCCGCGATTCACGTTTCCCATTGACGTGACACCTGCCGGTTCCTGGGCGGGCGTCGACCAAGTGAACAAGCCGTCCGGAGATTCCTGGCATGACCCGTGTGCTCGAATTCGTCGTAGCCCTGATCATCGTCTTCATCCTGGCCGTGATCGTGGGAGTGTTCCTGCCCAGCCACGGGCACATCCAGCGCTCGATCGAGATCAGCCACAATCCGCAGCACATTTACGACGTCCTGAACAACTTCAGGCGTTTCGAGGATTCCACCGGCGCGGGCCTGAAGGCGCTGGACCCCGGCGTCAAGTTCACGCTGTCCGGTCCCGCCTACGGTCCCGGTGCGACCCTCAACTGGCAAGGCGACAAGGCCATCGGTGACGGCACGCTGGTCAACAAGTCGGGCAACATCGACATCACCAACAAGAGCACCGTCACCTGGGACCTGACCAACGACTGGCACGGCAAGAACAAGGTGTTCACGCTCGAGGTTGTGCCGAAGCAGAGCCAGCGCGTCAGCACGGTGACCTGGTCGTATGACGTGGACTACGGCTGGAACCTCATCGACCGCTATTCCTCGTTGTGGATCCACGGCGATCCCTCCACGGTGATCCAGTACGGCCTCGGCTCGCTGCAGAACATGCTGGCCGGTATCGCCAACGTCGACTACAGCAAGGTCAACCCCGGCCTGTACCGCACCGATCCTACGCCGGTGTTGCTGGTTTCGACCAAGGCGCCGCGCACCGTGGACGACATAGACACCGCCAAGGCCGCGGCAATGAAGGAGATCCAGGCAGCGATGGCGAAGCTGGGCGTGAAGGCTGCGGGCCCGACCACCACCATCCGTACCGAGTGGGGCGATACCACTTTCATCTTCGATCTGGCGGTGCCGATCAACACCACCACGCTGACCATCGATGGCAAGACGGTCGATCTGACCAAGCTGCCGCCGCCGCCCACCGGCACGGAAGCTGCGCCGCCCGCTTCGGCGAAGCCGGCGTCGTCCTCCAGCGCGGCTTCGGCGTCCAGTGCCGGTGCGCCGGCCTCCGCTTCGTCGGCGGGTGGTGCGGCCGGGAACGGCCCCGCGCCGGGCAGCCTGGACAAGCAGAACCGCGTGGTCATCGATGCGAACGTGCGTGCTGCGATGCTGCCCGCCACCGAAGTGCTGGCCGCTTCGTGGACCGGCGAGAGTGGCGTGGAGTTCATGGTCAAGGCGCTCGAAGCCTACGCCGGCACGCACGGTTACAAGTTCAACGAAGCGGTTGCGCCGGCCTACAACCAGCTTGCTTCGCTGCCGAGCGTGAGCGACGATGACCAGATCTACCGCGTGTTCCTGCCTGTGCAGGATGCGCCGGCACAAACACCGGACCAGCAGGCCGGACGGACCCAGGCGTTCACCGCGCTCGATCCGTCCATCTGGTCGTCCGCGCCGCCCGCATCGTCCAAGGAAACTTCCAAGAAACCGGAAGCGCGCAAGAAGCCCGAGCATGCGAAGAAGCGTCACCACGGTTGAGGTGACGCACGGCAACAAAGCAAAAGGCCCGCCAGGTGCGGGCCTTTTGCTTCCTGATTCCCCGACAACGCGTGATTCCGCGTGCGGCCGAACGTCTCCGGCCGCTTGCCGCTTCGCATGCGCGTGTCGGCGGCTGTTAAAGTTCGCGCTCGATGCGGCGATTGCGGCACGCGATGATCCAGACCGAAAACCTCGGCAAGCGCTACGGCAGGTTCGATGCGGTGGCGGGCCTGAACCTCAAAGTGGCGCCGGGGCAGGTGCTGGCCTTGCTGGGCCCGAACGGCGCGGGCAAGACCACGTCGATGCGGATGATCGCGGGTTTCCTGCGGCCCAGTTCGGGGCGCGCGGTGGTGTGTGGCCACGACGTGGTGCGCGATCCGGTCGCGGCGCGCCGCGCGCTGGGGTACCTGCCGGAAGGCGCACCGAGCTATGGCGAACTTGCGGTCGCCGAATTCCTGAATTTCGCCGCGCGCGTGCGTGGCTTGACCGGCATCACCGGCGCGCGCCGCATGGACGAAATGGTCGAGCGTTTGCAGTTGCAGCCGGTGCTCGCCCAGACCATCGAGACGTTGTCCAAGGGTTATCGCCGCCGCGTGTGCCTGGCACAGGCGTTGTTGCACGATCCACCCGCGCTGATCCTGGACGAGCCGACCGACGGACTGGATCCCAACCAGCAGCGCGAGGTGCACGCGTTGATCCGCGGCATGGCGCGCGACCGCGCCATCGTCGTTTCCACCCACGCGCTGGACGAAGTGCGCGCTGCCTGCAACCGCGTGGCCATCGTCGCGCATGGCCGGCTGCGCGTGGAAGGTACGCCCGCGGAACTCGAGAAGCGTTCGCGCTACCACCACGCGGTCAGTTTCCGCGCGCCGGCCAGTGCGCTCGCGCGCGAACTGCTGGCTCGCCAGCCGGAGGTGGAAACCGTGGAGGTCGATCCGGTGGATGCGCGCGTCACGGTGTTTCCGCGCGCCGGCAGCGAGATTTTTCAGATCGTGGTGAAGCTGCTTGAGGAACAACGCGTGCGGGTCGAGGAGTTGCAGCTCGAACGCGGCCGTCTGGAGGACGTGTTCCGCCAGGTGACGGATGAAGCGTCCACCGAAACGCCGGTGGCCGCATGAATGCGCGCGCTTCCGCCGCGGTGGACAGGGCCGGCCGCGGCAGGGCGTTCCGCGGCGTGTTCCTGCGCGAACTGCACGGCTACTTGATCACGCCGGTCGCGTGGCTGTTCGTGGTGATCTTCCTGTTGTCGGCGGGCGCGTTCACGTTCTACCTCGGCGCGTTCTTCGAGCGCGGCCAGGCCGACCTCGATCCGTTCTTCCGCTTCCACCCGTGGCTGTACCTGGTGCTGGTGCCGGCGCTGGCCATGCGGCTGTGGGCGGAAGAACGCCGCAGCGGCACGCTGGAACTGCTGCTGACGATGCCGATCCGGCCGTGGCAGGCAGTGGTTGCGAAGTTCCTCGCGGCATGGGTGTACATCGGCAGTGCGCTGGCGTTGACGTTCCCGATGTGGCTGACCGTCAACTATCTCGGCCATCCCGACAATGGCGTGATCCTGGCGAGTTACATCGGCAGCTTCCTGATGGCCGGAGCGTTCCTCGCGATCAGCGAATGCCTGTCGGTGCTGACGCGCAGCCAGGTGATCGCCTTCATCCTCGCGCTCGCGGTGTGCTTCCTGTTCCTGCTGGCGGGCGATCCGCTGGTACAGCAACCGTTGCTCGCGCTCGGTTCCGGTCGCGTCGCCGACGGCCTGGCGAACCTGAGCCTGCTCGCGCACTTCCAGGCGATCGCGCGCGGCGTGCTGGATTTCGGTGACATCGCGTACTTCGTGCTGACCATCGTGTTCTGGCTGGCCGCGAACGTGCTGATCCTCGACGCGAGGCGCGGCGGATGAGGCTGCACTGGCGCGGGCGCCTGTGGCTGCTGTTGCCGCTGCTCGCGGTGGCATACGTGCTGCTGGTGCTCGGCGCATCGCGCTTTTTCGGCGGCGAACGCATCGACCTCACCCGCGACCATCTGTACACGCTGTCGCCGGGCACGCGCAACATCATCGCCGATCTCAGACAGCCGATCGACCTGACGCTGTATTTCTCCGATCGCGCCAGCCACAGCTTGCCGCAACTGCGCGCCTACCACCAGCACGTGCTGCACATGCTCGAACAGGTCGTGCGGCGCTCGCACGGCCGCGTGCACCTGAGCCAGGTCGATCCGCTGCCGTTTTCCGAAGACGAGGATCGCGCGACCGCAGCCGGCCTGACTTCGGTGCGCGGCGAGGGAACGGGCGAATCGATCTTTTTCGGGTTGGCCGGCCGCAACGCCGGCGACGGCCGCACATCGGCCATTCCGTTTTTCCTGCCGGCGAAGGAACCGTTCCTCGAATACGACGTGGCGCGCCTGCTGCACGATCTCAGCACCCGCCATGAGCCGCGCGTCGCGATCTACAGCGGCCTGCCGATCTGGGGCGATGTCGGCGCGGATGGCAACGCCGCGCCGCCGTGGACTGCGCTGCAACAGGTGCAGCATTTGTTCGACGTGCAGCGCCTGGGCACCAACACGCTGGCGGCATTGAAGCCGGGCGACGCAGCGGTGCTGGTCCTCATCCATCCGGCGGGTCTGACGCACGCCGACCTCCGTGCGATCGATCGCTACGTGCAGGCCGGCGGCCGTTTGCTTGCGTTCGTCGATCCCGATTCGGAAGTGGACGGCGGCACGTCGTCCGATTTGCACACATTGTTCCAGGCGTGGGGCGTGGCGTTCGACACGAACCGCGTGTTGCTGGACCGCTCGCGCGCACTCAGCGTGCAATCGCCGGTAACGGGGGCGACGGTGCGGGATCCGTCGGTGCTCGGCTCGACCGGCGACGAATTGAACCGGCGTGATCCGATGACCAAGGCGTTGAGCGTCATCGACCTGGCGGCCACCGGTTACTTTGGCCTGCTGCCGGGCGCGCAGGTGCGACTGGATCCGCTGATCCAGAGCACCACCGAGGCGATGGTAGTGCCGGCCGAGCGTGTCCGTGAAGCCGGCGATCCGTCGTCGCTGTACAAAGGTTACGCCCCGGATGGCGAACACTACGCAATCGCAGTGCGCCTGCAGGGCGAGTTGCCGCGTGCCTTTGCGGACGACGCGTCGGGGACGCCCGCAAACAAGCCCGAAGTGATCCTGGTCGGCGATACCGACTTGTTGTCGGACCGGCTGTGGGTGCTGCCCAGTTCGACCGAAGGCCAGACGTTGATGAGCCCGTTCGCCAATAACGGCGATTTCTTCGTCAACGCGATCGATGATCTTGCCGGTCCTTCCAACCTCATCGCGATCCGCGGGCGCGCGGTGAACGAACGGCGCTTCACGCGCGTGGACACGCTGCGCCGGCAGGCCGACGAGAAGTTCAAGGCCAAGCAGATCGAGTTGCAGGCCGAACTCGAGGACACCGAAAAACGCCTGGACGCGCTCAAGCAGGGCGCGCAGGGCAGCAGCCGCACCTCGGCGCAAAAGGCGGCGGTGGCGCAGTTCACCCAGCGCAAGCTCGAGATCCGCAGCGAGTTGCGCGGCGTGCAGCGCAGCCTCGATGCCGACATCGAAAGCCTGTCCATGCAACTGAAGTTCATCGACATCCTGCTGATGCCGATCCTGGTGGCGCTGGCGGGCCTGCTGTACGGGCTGTGGCGGATGCGCCGGCGTGTCTCGGGGGGACGTTGGCGATGACGGATGCCGGCACGATGCGCTGGCCGGGGATGGCCGCTGCGGTGGCAGGCGCGAGCGCGGTGGTACTGGGCGCGCTCGGCGCGCATGCGCTGCATGCGCGATTGTCGCCGCAGATGCTGGATGTCTGGCATGTCGCGGTGCAGTTCCAGTTCTGGCATGCGCTGGCGTTGCTCGCCTGCGCGTTGCTGCGGCGTTCGCAAGCCGCAAACCTCGCGGCGTTGCTGTTCGCGATCGGCATCGCGTTGTTTTGCGGCAGCCTGTATGCGCTTGCGTCCGGCGCGCCGCACCTGGTCGGTGCGATCACGCCGGTTGGCGGCCTGGCTTTCATCGCGGGCTGGATCGTGTTGGGCATCGCTTTCTGGCATGGGCACGGGAGATAAAGGTATGCAGGGGTTGCGGATTCCGCGCGGGTTCGATGTCGAGGTTGCCACCGCGCACTTGATGAAGTGCGATCGCAAGCTGGGCAAATGGATGCGCCGGATCGGGCCGCTCGAACACGATTTCGGTGCGCGTTTCGAGCCGGTCGATGCGCTAGCGCGTTCGATCCTCTACCAGCAGTTGTCGGGCAAGGCCGCCGCCACCATCACCGAACGCGTGCGCCAGCGCATGCCGCGTGGCGGAAAGATCAGCGCGCGCGGCATCGATGGCGTGGACGATGCCGGCTTGCGCGCGGCCGGGGTGTCGCGCAACAAGATCGCCGCGCTGCGCGATCTCGCGGCCAAGTACCACGCCGGCATCGTGCCCACGTCGTCGCAACTCGACCGCATGTCCGACGAATCCCTGATCGAGCACCTCACGCAGGTGCGCGGCATCGGCCGCTGGACCGTCGAAATGCTGCTGATGTTCCGGCTCGGCCGCGCCGACGTGCTGCCCGTCGACGACCTCGGCGTGCGCAAGGGCGCGCAGATCGTGCACGGCTTCGAGGAAATGCCGCCGCCGCGCATGCTGCGCGAGTTCGGCGAGCGCTGGGCGCCGTACCGCACGCTCGCCGCGTTCTACCTGTGGCGGGTGGTCGAGGCTGCGAACCCGCCCAAGCCGGGTGCGAAGCCGGTCAAGCGTTCGCAGAGCTGAGCGCCGCCGGCGACTTGCTCGCCATATTTGGTTCCGGGCTGACGCCGGCATATGCCAGCGCGTTGGCGGTGATCTCGCGTGGAAAGCCAAGCCGCTCGAGCAGGCGGATCGCGTTGCGTTCCGTCGCTGGACCTGATCGCAGTCGGTAGTCGAAATAGCCTTCCACGTCCGGGTTTTCCTGGAAGTGGTACAGCGCGTATCGGTCGCCCAGCAGCGCCTGCAGCTCGACGTCGTGCGTGGTGACCAGCACGATGGCCCGCGATTCCAGTGCTTCCAGTGCCGCGCGTGCCACGGCGATGCGTTCGACGGTATTGGTGCCGCTGAAGGGCTCGTCGATCACCAGGATGCGGCCACTGCCCGGCATGCTTTCGCGGACGAAGGCATCGATGGTTTCGATTTCCGTGAAATAGTGGCTCTTGCCCGACGCGACCGAGTGGCGGCCGTGGATCGAGGCCATCACCGTCGCCCGCGGAATCGTCGCCGCTGCCGCGAGACAGAAGCCGACGGTCTGGGCGAAGATGGCGTTGCACGCGAGCATCTTGATGAAGGTGGTCTTGCCGGCCATGTTCGATCCCGTCACCAACGCCGATTGCCCTGCGAGCCGCACGGAGTTCGTGATGCCGGCAGGCAGCAACGGATGGCAGCCGTCCGCAATCGCGAGCGTGGGCTCGTCCACCAGCTGCGGCAGGCAGTACTGGCGGTATTGCTGGAGGCATGATGCCAGCGCGATGGCAGCATCGATCTCACCGGTGAGCTCGAACGTGGCGTGCAGCCTCGACCGGTTCGCGAAGAAGCGTTCGATCGTGCCGGCGTGGATCACCAGTTCGACCAGGAAGGCAAAGTTCAGGATCGAAAACACGACCGAGAGCAACGGCAGCTTCATCAGCGCGTACCAGAAAAGAATCTGCCGTACTGTCCTGCGCGATGCCGACTCGTTGCGCAAACCCGCCAGTTGCGGCAGCGAGCCGTTCGGGGCTTCCATGGCTGCGAGCCTGTCGGCCACGTCCAGCAACGCCGCGGCATGCTTCAGCATCTCCGACTCGCGCACCCGCCACCACAGTTCGCGGAAGATGATCGCGGCATTGATCGGGATCACCGCCAGCCAGATCCAGGCGGGCCAGCCGAACGTCGCCACGAGGACGAGCAACGCCAGCGAGCCTAGGCCCCAGGCCTTGATCAGCGCGGCGTGGTTCGGCCGTGCCGGCCGATCGGCAAACAGCAATTCGGCGATGTCGGCGTTCGACTCATCGTTCAGCGGAGCGAGCCGGAGTTGAAGGCGTTCGCGCAGTCGCGGGTTGCGCGCCAGCTCGGCGTAAATTGCACAGCGCCGGGCCAGCGTGCCGGTGTCATCGACGTAGCGTCGCAGTTGCGCAAACAGCACCTGGCTGCCGACCGGCGTCACGGTCGTGTCGATGCGCGCGAAGATTTCGGGGAATTCGAGGTCGGCCCATGTCTTGTCGTCGACTTGCGCGACGGGGGCTCCGGCACGGGTCAGGTCGAAATAACGGCTCGCGAGAAAGCCGTTCTTTTCTCCAGGCACACCCCAGCGCGCTCGCAATTCCTTCAGCAGCTTGTGCTTCGGCGAGAGTGTATCCAGCAACAGGTCCCAGGAACGCTTCGCATGCATGGCGACGCGGGCGCCTGCTGCAAATACCGGTGATCGCATGCGTTGTCCTTGCCGGCGAAGTTGCGATTGATATGGGGATCGCGCATGCCAATACCAGAGCCGTGCGCGGCTATCGCGGATGCGGCGCGTGCCAGCACCAGTGCCACGGTTCGTATGCGATCCCGTGCACATTGCCGCGCGGGTAGGAGAGGGTGAATCCGTGCCGCGCCGCGTTTCGCTGCAACCACCGGAATGCGGGCGAACGTTCGAATTCTTCTTCCAGCGGTGCCATGCCCGGCGCCGTGAAATCCACGCAGCGCCCCGAGTGGTGTTCGCTGTAACCCGGTGCGGCGCTGACGCGAAGGATCTCATCCATGGACAGTCCGCGCGCGAGCTTGCGTTCCACGATTCCGAGCTGGTATTCGATCGAACGAAAGGCCGACACGATTTGCAGCTCGACTCCCTTGCCCGCGGCGGCTTCGCGCAGGCACGCCAATGCCCGCGCGGCACGTGGTTGCAGCCACTGCGTACGGCCGTGGATGTCCTGGCCGATCGGGACGAGCTGCGCCGGTTCGCGCTGCATGCGCAGTTTGCGGATGCGGCCGTAGTCGCGCGGCACGCCGAGCGCAAAAGCGCGCTCCAGCAACACGCGGCGTTCGCGCGCGTTCCCGCAACGGCGTGACGGCGATGCCCCCGGGTCTCCGATGACTGTCATTCCGCGTGCGGCATCAGTTCGCGGGCGGCGGTGCGAGTGGCTGGAGATGGAAGCCGACGATCTTGCTGTCCATGTCGCAGATGACCTGCGCCCGCACGCCTCCCTTTTCAAAGTGCAGGGGCGTCACCACGATGAAAAGCTCCTGATACATCGCGGCTTGCGGGAATCCGCGCGATTGCAATGCACCGAGCTTTGCATTCATCGAAGACCATAGGGTGCCCAGCTTCCTGGCGTCGAGGTTGGCGCGCATCCGGGAATCGAAGTTCGACGCGGCTGCCTTGAAGTCGCCTTTCCCGAATGCATCGAGCATTTCAGTCGACCGGTCATCGCAGGCTTCGAGCCGGGCCGCGTTGGCCTGTCCCGCCAACGCATTTGCGTGCGCGCTGGACGATGGATGGGGCTTCTCGCTGGCGGCAGGCGACTGTCCGGCGCCGAAGGCAAGCACGGGCAGGGCGGCGATCAGCGCCGCGGCGGTCAGTGTGCGGTGCACGGACGGCTCCTCGGGAAAATTTCAGCCCGCCTTCCTCAAATAAAACACGGGCAAGGGTACACCGTAGCCTTCGGTCACGTGCACCAGTTCCCAGCCGTCCCGACCGAGCTGATTGAGCTGCTCGGCCACTTCGTCGGGGTCTGGATTGCGCAGCTTGAAGAAGTTCGAGGGTTTGAACCGGACCACCTTGTAGGTCCAGCGCGTTTCGGTGTTCATGTCGAGGTTTTCCTTTCAGCCCGGATGGGAGCGGGAGGGTTTTGCGTCGGGCTTGATGCGTCCGGCCTTGCGCAACGCGTCGCGCAGCACGTATTCGATCTGCGCGTTGAGCGAGCGCAGCTCGTCGTTCGACCATTGCTGCATCGCGTCCAGCACCGCTGCGCTGATGCGCAGCGGATAGGCCTTCTTGTCGGATTTGTCCGCGCTCACGCATCAACCCTGGTACAGCGTGCCCGTGTTGAGCACCGGCTGGGTACCGCGCTCGCCGCACAGCACCACCAGCAGGTTCGAAACCATCGCGGCGCGGCGTTCCTCGTCGAGCTCCACGATGTGCTGCGAACTCAACTGTTCGAGCGCCATCTGCACCATGCTGACCGCGCCTTCCACGATTTTGGTGCGCGCAGCGATGATCGCCCCGGCCTGCTGGCGCTGCAGCATCGCTTGCGCGATTTCCTGCGCGTAGGCGAGATGGCTGATGCGTGCTTCCAGTACCTGCACGCCGGCCCTGCCGAGGCGTTCCTGGATTTGATCGCGAATGTGCGCGGTGATTTCATCGCCGTGGCTGCGCAAGCTGGGCTTACCGTCCTCGTGCGAATCGTAGGGATAGCTTTGCGCCATCTGGCGCAACGCCGATTCGCTCTGGATGTGCACGTAGTTTTCGTAGTCGTCCACCTGGAACACGGCTTCGGCGGTGTCCACGACCTGCCACACGATCACCGCGGCGATCTCGATGGGATTGCCGTCGGCGTCGTTGACCTTGAGCTTGGACGATTCGAAGTTGCGGACGCGCAAGCTCACCGCGCGCTTGGTGAGGAACGGGTTGGTCCAGCGCAGGCCGGTTTCGCGCGCGGTGCCGGCGTAGCGGCCGAACAGCAGCATCACCATGCCCTGATTCGGCTGCACCTGGAAAAAGCCCTTGCACAGGAACGCCACGATCACGAACACCACGATGCCGGTCGCCAGCGCGGCGGGCATCTGGTTGGCGGCGCCATAGAAGAACAGGGCGGCACTGCCCGCCAGCAGCAGCACGAACAGCACGGCGAGCGGAATGCCGGGCAACGAGGAAGCCTTGGTTTCGTTCATGGGGGTCCTCCCGAATAGTGACACGAAGATATCATTTTGATATCTATCGCGCAAGCAGAAACGACCCGGCCCGCGCGAGGCGGGCCGGGTACGATGGACGTGGAGGTTCCGCTCAACCGCTGTCGCGGGCCGGCGGCAGCATGCGCTTCAGGGTGTCGTCGCGCTGGAAGAAGTGGTGCCCCAGCGCCGCCAGCGCGTGGGCGGCAGCCAGATACATCAAGACGTTGCCGCAGGTTTCGTGGATGTCTTCTAGCTGATGCGAGAAGTGGCGGTCGGGCACCGGCACGCTGGGCAGCGGAATGCCCAGGAAATTCCAGTGCTGCCCCGACCACGCCATGGTGGCGATTCCGAGCAATGGCGTCGCGAACAGCAGCGCGTAAAGCGCGAGGTGCACGGTCTTTGCAAGAACCGTCTGCCAAAGCGGCGGCTTCGGCACGATCGGCGGTGCGCTGCCGCGGCTGCGTACCAGCAGGCGCGGCAGCATGACCAGCAGGATTGCCATGCCGAACTGCATGTGCGCCCACTTGGCGTCGGCGCGCAGCGCGGAACCACGGGGCGGCCAGCCGCGCAGGTAAATCAGCGCCAGTGCGCAGGCGACCAGCACGAACACCAGCCAGTGCAGGCGGCGGATCCAGGGCGTGTAACGGGAATCGGACATGGGCGGCTCTCGCGAAGGAACCGCGACTCTAACGGACGCATGCCGATTCGTGTGCGCACCTCGCGTGCCCCGCGCACGGTTTCGATGCCCAGGCTTCAGTGGCCCTGCCCGGCGGATTTGCGCAAGGTTTCCTGCGACGACACCGCGCGCCAGCGGCCGTCGATTCGCGAAAAGACGTCGGTGAATGCGATGTCGACCGACCAACCCTTTGCGGCGGAATGCATGTGGTTGATGCCGGTGGCGACCGCGGTGTCACCCCATACGCGCACGCGCATGCCCGTGACGTGTTCGGCCACGTCCTTCGCCGTGGTGCCGCCCAGCAGGTCGGCCTTGTTCCGCAGATGCCCCTGCCAATCGGCATCGACGTAGTCATCGGCGAGGATGCCGTCGAGCACACTGCGATCACCGCCGGGCGACACCGCGGCCAGCCAGCGCTGCTCGAGTCGCGTCACGGTGGCCCGGTCGGCCGCGGTGGAAGGAGGGGGGATGCGTGGGAACGCGGGCACCGCGTATGCGATCAACGCGAACGCAGCCGCGAGGGTCAGCCGGCCGTTCACGACGGCGCCCGTTCTCCGAGCAGGCGCCAGCCGTCCGCGCCGAGAATCTGCAGGCCGCGGAAGCGCGCCTTGTAGCCCATCTTCGGATGGCCCTCGATCCAGTATCCGAGGTACAGGTGCGGCAATCCGCGCGCGCGGGTCAGTTCGATCTGGCGCAGGATCGCATACGTGCCGAGCCCGCGCCGCGGCAATTCGGGTTCGAAGAACGTGTACACCGCCGACAGTCCGGTGTCGCACACGTCGGTCACTGCCACCGCCACCAGTTGTCCGGCGAGGCGGAATTCGAGGAACACCGTCGGGCTCCAGGGCGACGCGAGGAAGTGCGAAAAGTCCTCGTCGCTCGCGTCGTCCATGCCGCCGCCCGGATGGCGCGCGCGCAGGTAGCGCGCGTAGAGATCGTGCCGTTCGTCGGTCAGGCCGGGTTCGCATTCGGAAAGTTCGAGGTCGCTGTTGCGCGCCATGCAGCGGCGCAGGCTGCGGTCGGGCGCAAATGCGGCGACGTCGATGCGGCAAGGCTCGCAGGCGTGGCAGCGCGGACAATGCGGGTGGTAGACGTGCCCGCCGGCACGGCGAAAACCGCGTGCCAGCGAAAGTGCATACAGCTTGGACAGGTTCGGTGCCGCCGGATCCAGCACCAGGTTTTGCGCGGTGCGTGCCGGGAAGTAGCCGCAGGCGTGCGGCAGTGTCTGGAACAGGCGGACGCGTTCGCTGCGCAAGGTCATCGCGGCATCACCAGACGGAAATCAGTTTCGCTCCATAGATCGCGACGGCGATGGCCACGGCCACGAGGACCGCGGTGCGCACGCGCGCGGCGATGCCGGCGGGGCTGCGAGCGCCATTCTTCTGGAAGCGGTATGCCGCGAGTTCCTCGGCATACCGCGTCACCGGTTCGATGCCGATCTCGCGCATCAACTGGCGCGCGCGGGTGTGGTCGCTCGCGTGCTTGACCCACACCGCCGGCCAGTCGTCGCTGTGGCCGGGGCGCGCGTACGAAAACTGCTTGTAGCTCTTGCTGTCGTAGGCGCGCCGGTTGGTCACCTTGGTGGCGATGCCGTGCTCGGCCATCACCGCAACCAGGCGCTCGACGTTTTCGATGCGGGGGGAAGAATAAATGCGGCGCATGGTTGAAGTTTACGACAGCCGCGGAGGGTTGCAACGCAAGGATTCGTTAGGAATTCCTGAAGGATCCGCGCGTGCCTCGCGGAAACGCGGCTGCGGGATCGCGGGCGCGATCAGCCCTTGCGCAACCTGAGCAATCCTTCCTGCGCCGTGGACGCCACCAGCTTGCCCGACAGATCGAACATCTGCCCGCGCACCAGCCCGCGCGCGCCCTGCGCGGTCGGACTTTCGCATGCGTACAGCAGCCAGTCGTCGACCCGGAACGGCCGGTGGAACCACAAGGCGTGGTCCAGGCTGGCCATCTGCAGATTGGGCGTCAGGTAGGACACGCCGTGCGGCAGCAGCGCGGTGCCGATCAAGTGGTAGTCAGAAGCGTAGGCCAGCAGCGCGCGATGCTGCGCGGGCGTGGCGTCGATCTTCTGCGCCAGCCGGAACCAGATGTGCTGGTAGGGCGGACGCTTGGCCGGATGCAATTCGTCGCGCGGCCACACGAAGCGGTATTCGAACGGTCCGTTGGTGGACAGCCAGCGTTGCAGCTTGGGCGGCAGCCTGGCGAGCTCGGCCTCCGGCAGCGATCGGGCCGGGTCGAGATCGTCGGGTTTCGGCACCTCGGGCATGGTCGCCTGGTGCTCGAAGCCGTCCTCGACCACCTGGAACGACACCGCACAATTCAGGATCGGTTGGCCGTGCTGGATCGCCTCGACGCGACGCACGGAAAAGCTGTGTCCGTCGCGCGCGCGGTCGACGTGGTAGACGATCGGCGCCTCGACATCGCCCGCGCGCAGGAAGTACGCGTGCAGGGAGTGCGCGGGACGCGCGGCATCGACCGTCTGCTGCGCCGCCGACAACGCCTGCCCCAGCACCTGGCCGCCGAACACGTAGCGTGTGCCGATGTCGCGGCTCTGGCCGCGGAACAGGTTGTCCTCCAGGCGTTCGAGCTTCAGCAGTTCGACCAGTTCGGCGACGTGCGGTTGGGTCATGGCGAAGGTAGCGCGCGCAAAAAGACGCGGAATTATAGCGGTGCCTTCTGCATCGCCTCGAGGTAGCGCTTCATGGCGGCCAGTCCCTGTTCGATCATTGACGCGATGGCAGGAGCCGCTTCGTGGGGCAGCAGGTCGGCGAGCCAGACGACGCGGCATGTATCCGGGCCCGCCGCGAATAGCTGCGCCGACGCGCTGTAGTGCGTCAGGGTTCCTCCTTCGGAGGTCCATGCCACGCGTTTCTTGCCGTCATCCACGTCGATGATCCGCTCCCGTACGACCTGGCCATTGCCGAAGGTGACGGTCCGTGCCTCGCCGTCGTAAACGCAATCGGTGACGAAGCCCGGCACGAGCCTGGTATGCAGGGCGCCGACGTCCGAAAGCGCGGCCCAGACCTGTCCGGGTGGAGCTTCGATGAGTATTTCGCGATGGATGTGCGCCATTGTCTTCTCCTTGGTTTGTCGATCGCGCGGGAAGCCGTCGGCCCTTGATGGCCGGCTGGCCGGCATATCGGAAAAACGGCGCCGGGTTGCTCCCGGCGCCATTTCATTGCAGGCAACGCGGCAGTATTTCGCTCACGCCTGTGCTTCCGCATCGCGCAGCTTCTGCGCGCACTCCTCGCAACAGACTTCGACGGTGCGGCCGCCGATCGTGACCTTGATGGCGTTGCCGTCGAGCGGGTAGTCGCAGACGGCGCAGGTCGCTTCTTTCGTTTCCATGACGGTTCTCCGGTGATGCCCGGGAGCGGGCAGGCACATGGAACCATCGTGCGCATCCGGCGGCTGTCAGGAAATTTAGCCGTTCACGATTTTCGGGCCAGCGTGGCCTCGCGGAATTCGCTCGGTGTGCGGCCGTACGCCTGGCGGAAGGCCGCGCTGAAGTGGCTGTGGCTGGAGAAGCCGAGGTCCAGCGCGAGCGCGGCGACGTCTTCGCAATCGGTGACGAGATCCAGCGCGCGCGCCAGCCGCAGCCTGAGGTGGTAGCGGTACAGCGGCATGCCTTCGACCTGTTTGAAGGCCTGCGTGAGATAGACCGGCGAACCGCCGACTTCCGAGGCGATTTCGGCCAGCGTCCAGCGGCGGGTGAGATCACTCGCCAACAACAGCTTGGCGCGGTCGACCAGACGCTGGCGCGCACGGGTTGATGAGGCGGCATGGGTGGTGCGCGGGCCGAGGCTGCGGCAGACCAGGGTCAGCGCCAGGCTTTCGGCTTCCAGGGGTTCGATGGCGCCGCTGCGCAGGCTGTGGCGGAGCAGCGCCACCAGCACTTGCGCGCGTTCGTCGATGCGCAGCGACTGGTTGCGGAACATCGGCGCATCGCGACGCTGCAGCAGTGCGGGGGGCGCGAGTTCCTGGAGCAGGGGTTGCGAAATCGAAAGCGACAGGCAGGCATCGCCGCCGGAGGCCGGATGGCTGACCTGGTAACCCTCGCCGCCATTGAGGAACAGCACGTGATTGGCATCCGCCACCGACTGCGTGCTGCCGACGTGGCGCATGAACAGGCCGCGGTAGGGGAACACCAGGTGCGTGGCGGGCGAACATTCCTCGGCGCCGCGATGGCGGCACTCGCCGCGGCAGTGCACGTCGTGCGCGGCGACGGTGGCCGAATGCAGCAGCGGCTGGACGACGAACTCCGGCATGGCGAAGAAGGACGGGTGTCGATTGCAGTCTAGCGCAGCCGTTGCAGGCCACACGCGTCCATCACGCGTGGCCAGGGAAACAGCGGACCGGGATCGAGCTTGCGCCTGACTTGCTTTGCGGGATCGTCGCTGGCGGTGACCATGGCTGTGTCGAGGTCTTCGTGGCCGGCGATGGAACGGAGCCTGGGCAAGGCGCCGCGCAGGTGCGCGATCAATGCCAGCAGCGCATCGATCTGCGCCCCGGAATACGGTTCGGCCATGGCCTGCCGGCGCGAATCCAGCCAATCGGGATAGCGCCCGGTGTTGACCAGCTCGATGCCCACCGAGTGTTCGTTGTGCCCGCGCACATGGTGCGCGACGCGCTCGTCCGGGACATAGCGGAACACGCCACCATCGCGGTCAACGTAATAATGCCCGCTGTTGCCGGTGCCGCTCGGGTGCATGATGCGTTCGCCATACTCGCGCGCGGCCGCGAGGTCCGGCAGTTCCGTGCAGTGGATGACCACGAGGTCGACGTCCGCGAGCGTGCGTTGCTGCAGTTGCGCGGCATAGGGCAACCATTGGTCGTGGATCGCGAGTGAGAGCGCCATCGCCAGAGTGTTGCACGAAAACGGCGCGGGAACGCGTGGCGGCCTGTTACGCTTTCACGTCCACGGATCATCGCGATGCCCATGCGCGGCCACGTCATTCTTTCCCACGGTTCCGACAGCGGGCCCGACGCCACCAAGGTCAGCGCGCTCGCGCGTGTCGCGGAGGCACTCGGCTGGAGTACTTTCCGGCCCGATTTCCGGGAGGAAGACCGGCTCGGCTACGCCGGCTGCGTGCCGCCGCGCCTCGCTCGCCTCGTCGAGGCCATGCAGGGACAGTCGCACCCGCTGGTGCTGGCGGGTTCCAGCATGGGGGCGTTCGTGTCCGGGCTGGCGTCGCTGCGCGCGCCGTGCAACGGCTTGTTCCTGGTCGCGCTGCCGATCGACATTCCCGGTTGTCCGCAACGCTTCCATGCCGCCGATGGCGTGCCGGGCATGCTGGTGCATGGCTATCGCGACGAGTTGTGTCCCGTCGAGGCGGCGGTGGCGTTCGCGCGCGCACGCGGCATGCCGGCGCTGCTGCTGGACGACGACCACCGCCTCGGCAACCACGTCGCCGTGCTCGAGCGGCAGTTCGAGCTGTTCCTGCGCGCGCTCGCGGATTGATCGATGGCCGCGTTCTTCGCCACCTGCCCGAAAGGCCTCGAATACCTGCTGCGCGACGAACTGGCGGCGTTGGGCGCGCACGCGCACGAGGCGCTGGCCGGCGTGCGTTTCGAGGGCGAGCTTGCCTGCGCCTATCGCGCCTGCCTCGAATCGCGTCTCGCCAGCCGCATCCTGATGCCGCTCGCGGAATTCGATGCCGCGGATGCCGATGCGCTCTATGCGGGCGTGCAGGCGGTCGACTGGTCGCAACACATCGCTCCGGACGCCAGGCTAGCCATCGACGCCACCGGCAGCAGCGGTTCCATCAGGCACTCCGGTTTCGCGGCGCAGAAAGTCAAGGATGCGGTCGCGGACCAATGCCGCGAGCGCGACGGCACCCGCCCGACCATCCAGGCGGACCGGCCGGACGTGCGTCTGAACCTGCGCCTGCACAAGGGACGGGCGACGTTGTCGCTGGACCTGTCCGGCGAACCACTGCACCGGCGCGGCTGGCGGCGCGAGCAGGGCGAGGCGCCGCTGAAGGAGAATCTGGCCTGCGCGATGCTGCTGCGCGGCGGCTGGCCGGAACTCTACGAGCGCGGCGGCGCGCTGGTCGATCCGATGTGCGGTTCCGGCACCTTGCTGATCGAAGCGGCGTGGATGGTGGCGGGGGTCGCGCCGGCGCTGCAGCGCGACTATTTCGGGTTCCTCGGCTGGCGCGGCCACGACGACGCGCTCTGGCAGGGCCTGCGCGACGCGGCGCAGGAACGCGCGCTGCAAGGCCTGCGCGGTTTGCGCACGTGCTTCTTCGGCAGCGACAGCGATCCGCGCATGATCGCGATCGCGACGCACAACCTGCAGACGGCGGGCGTGGCCGGTTTCGTGATGCTCGACAGGCATTCGGCCGAACACCTGCAGGCGCCCGCGGGATTCGCGACGGGACTGGTGATCACCAATCCGCCCTACGGCGAACGCATGGGCGATCTCGCGACGCTGCCCGCGTTGTACAAGGCGTTGGGCGGACGCCTGCGCACGGGTTTTGCCGGCTGGCGCGCGGCGGTGCTGACCAGCGAACCGGAACTGGAACGCGCGCTCGGTCTGCGACCGGACAAGCAGTATGTGCTTTTCAACGGCGCGATCGAATGCCGCCTCGACGTGTGCGAGCTGCGCGAGCCGTCGGCCGCGAATGCTTCGACAACGTTGTCGCCCGGCGCGGAGATGGTCGCCAACCGCATCCGCAAGAACCTGCGCAACCTGCGCAAGGAATTGGCCCGCGCGAACATCTCCTGCTTCCGTGCCTACGACGCTGATCTTCCGGAATACGCCGCCGCCATCGACGTCTATCGCGGCTGGCCGGAAGATTCGGCAGGGATCGGACACGACGGCTCGGCGCAAACCTGGCTGCACGTGCAGGAATACGCGCCG
>DASZTT010000124.1:0-10742 GCA_035547895.1 Rhodanobacteraceae bacterium | reverse complement strand
GTCGAGCCGGATTTCATGATTGTCTGGTTGGCTTCCCGAACAATCCAAACGCGATCAGCAATACCGCACCCACGGTGATCGCCGAGTCGGCGACGTTGAAGGCGGGGAACGACCACGCGTGCCAATAGACCTGGATGAAGTCGGTGACCTGGCCGTGGATCACGCGGTCGATGAGATTGCCCAGCGCGCCGCCGATGATCAGCGCCACCGGCAATGCGGTGCGCCACTCCCGACGCGGGATGCGCGCCAGCCAGACGATCAGGCCGATGCACACCACCACCGCGAGGATGCCGAACAACCACGTCTGCCATCCGGACGCATCCTGCAGAAAGCTGAAAGCCGCGCCGCGGTTGAAGGCCAGCGTCCAGTTGAGCACGTGCGGAATCACCGCATGCGGCATGTACGGAATCAGCGCGTGCCGGACAAGGCTCTTCGTGGCCTGGTCGCAGGCGATCACCAGCACGGACACGGCCAGCCACACCAGCGCGTTGGGTTTGGGCAGGTTGCTCAAGCGGGTTTCCTTGCGGTGGCGTTCGCGAAAGCGCGCATGATACCGGCGCGTCCGCGTCAATCTTCCTGCATCGCTCTTCGCGCCACCGGCAGGATCGCTTCCATCCAACGCGCGTACTGCGCGCCGGAGGGATGCAGTCCGTCGGCAACGAGTTCATCGCGCGACCCGGGCGCGCGCGAGAGGGTGGTGACATCGACCCAATGCACGCCGGCGCTGCCGGCTTCCACGCTGGCGGCGGCATTGAAGGCATCGATCTCGCGCGCCACGCGCGCGGCCTCGCGGCCTTCGCGCGCCGCGAAGGGCGTGACGCCCCAATCGGGAATCGAGACCACGACCACGTGTGCGGCATGGCCCCCGACGAGCCGGATCGCGCGTTGCAGCAGATCGCGGAACTGCGCACGGTATTCGTCCGGCGGCCGCCCGCGATACTGATTGTTGACGCCGATCAGCAGGCTCACCAATGCGTACGGCGGCTTGAAGATCGCCGCGTCCATTGCGGCCGCAAGCTCGTCGGTGGTCCAACCGGTCGTCGCGACGATTTGCGGATCGGCAATGTCGATGCCTTCCTCGCGCAGCCGCGCGACGAGCTGCACGGGCCAGCGCTCGCCGGGCGCCACGCCTTCGCCGATGGTGTAGGAATCGCCCAGCGCGAGGAACGTCGCCGGCATGCTCAAGCCACCCGCATCGCGGGCTCCTGCTCCGCCATGCGCGCCAGCACCCGCTCGATGCGCGCGAACACGTCGGCGATCCCGGCGGCTTCCGGCAGCAACGTGATCCTGAAATGCCGGCTCGCGGGCAGGTTGAAGCTGGAACCCGGCACCACCAGCGCGTGCTCCTCGTCCAGCAGGCGCATCGCGAAGGCGTTGTCGTCGAAGTCCGGCAGCACGCCGGCACGCACCGACGGGAAGGCGTACAGCGCGCCGTCCGGCGCGACGCACTCGAGAAATTCGCTGCGCGCGATGCACTCCAGCGCCGCGCGGCGCGACTCGTACAAACGTCCGCCCGGCCCGGTGAGGCCCGTGATGGTGTCCGGGCCCGTCAGGGCCGGTTCGATGGTCCATTGCGCGGGCACGTTCGCGCACAGGCGCAGCGCCGCCAGCAATTGCAGGGCATCGCGATATGCCTCGACGCGCGCGGCATCCCCCGACAACGTGGCCCATCCAATCCGGAAGCCGCAGGCGCGATGCACCTTCGACAAGCCGGCGAACGTCATGCAAGGCAAGCCGCCGGCGAGCAACGCCAGCGGCGTGAACGCCGCTCCCGCATAACGAATGTCGTCGTAAATCTCGTCGGACAGCAACAGCAACCCGTGCCGCTCCGCAACCGCGACGATCCGCTGCAGCAGTTCGCGCGGCCAGCACGCGCCGGTCGGATTGTTGGGGTTGATCAGCACGATCGCGCGCGTACGCGGGCTGCACAGTGCCTCGATCTCGTCCGGATCGGGCAGATGCGCGCGCGATGCCGGGCACGTGTAGTAGCGCGGCGCGCCCGCGTTGAGGATCGTCGCGGCGCTCCACAGCGGGTAATCGGGCGCCGGCAGCAACACTTCGTCGCCGTCGTTCAACAGCGCGCGCAGTGCAAGGTCGATCAGCTCGCTGACGCCGTTGCCGATGAACACGCGTTCGATGCCGGGCACCTCGACGCCACGTTGCCGCTGCTGCGCGACGATCGCCTCGCGCGCGGATTCCAGGCCCTGCTCGTGGCAATACGCATCGCTGTCGGCGAGGTGTTCGGTGATCGCGGCGGTCAGGTGCGCGGGCGCGCGGAATCCGAACCGGCCGGGATTGCCGATGTTGAGTTTCAGCACCGGATGCCCGGCGGCTTCCAGGGCGCGGGCGTGACGCGCGAGCGCACCGCGGATCTCGTAGCGGACCTGTGCGAGATGAAAGCCGGGATGAACGGTGGATGTGCGCATGGCTGCAAACGATCGAGGGATCGGGCATGCTAGCGCCGATTCAGGCGTCCGCAAACACCCACTGGACTCGTCGACGGGCATTCCCCGCCATGGCAACCGCTCCCACGCAATCCCCTCCGGCGCTGCAACGCATCGGCTGGCAGGGCGCCCTTCCATCACTCCCGCCCGGACACGTGCTGGCCCGCGTGTCGGCCCAGCACCGCGCCGGTTACGAAGTGCACGACGGCGCGCACGCGTTCAACGCGCAACCGGCCCCGAAGTTCCTGAAGCGCAAGCTCGATCCGGCCGAGCGGCCCGCGGTCGGCGATTTCGTGATCATCGAAACCGGCACGCCGCCGCACATCGTGGAGGTGCTACCGCGCCGCGGCGTGTTCGAGCGGGCGGCCGCGGGCGAAAAATACCAACGCCAGATCATCGCCACCAACATCGACGTGGTGTGCGTGCTGACCGGGCTCGACGGCGATTTCAATCCTGCGCGCATCGAACGTTATCTGGCGCTCATCGAAGGCTCGGGCGCGCGCGCGGTGGTGGTGTTGACCAAGCGCGACATGGCCGATGACGCGGAAGCCGACGCGGCCCTCGACGCACTGCGCAAGCGCCTGCCAGCCGGCACACCCGCGCTCGCCATCAACGGCAAGGATGCGGCGAGTGCCGCGGCGCTCCAGCCATACCTGGCACCCGCGACGACCGTCGTGCTGGCGGGTTCGTCCGGAGCCGGCAAGTCGACGTTGACCAACACGTTGCTGGGCGAGAACCGCATGGCCACCGCGGCCACGCGTGCCGGCGACGATCGCGGCCGCCACACCACCACCCACCGTTCACTGCTTCCATTGCCCGGCGGCGCATGCCTGATCGACACACCGGGCATGCGCGAACTGAAACTGACCGGCGATGAAGACCTCGAACTGTTCGACGACATCGATGCGCTGACCGAGCAATGCCGCTTCGCGGACTGCGGCCACGGCAACGAGCCCGGCTGCGCGGTGCGCGAGGCGCTGGAAGCGGGCGAACTCGACCACGAACGCTGGCGGCATTACCTGAAACTGCGCGACCAGCGCGAGGAACAGGCGACCCGCTTCGAGGATCGCCTGCGCGGCAACCACGAACCGATCCGCTCGCAGCGGCACCGCAGCTGGCAGGAGCGCGAATAGCGCAGCCATGGACGCCGCCGCGCCAGCCGCCCTGCGTCGCTGTGCTGCGCTGGACAGGCGGCTGGTAAACGCGGTTCGGGGCATCCGCGTGCTCGACACCGTGGCGTGGCCGGCGGCGGTGGAGCGGCGCTTTCTCGATGACCTACAGCATGGACGCGAAATCGTTCCGCGCTTCGAATACCGCGTGCCGGATCTTTCCGTGCAGCGTGCGCAACTCGACGCCATCGCAGCGAAAGCCGATGCCTCGCACCCGCTGGGTGCGTACCTCCGGCGCAGCGCTGAATCGTGGCAGACTGCGGCGCGCATGCTGGAGGCGGTCGGCACCCACCGCGTCACCGCGCCGTCCATCGAACTCTACGGCAGGCCCGGCGATGCATTGCCGGGCGGCACGCAAACCAATCTCGACGCCGCACGCTGGTTCCTCGAAATCGCCGAGGAACTCGGCAACGGTGCGCTGCCCGAGGCGGAATACTGCATTCCCGCCGAAGTGCTGCGCGACGAAGTGCAGGCCGAGGTGGATGCCTGCTTCGGCACCGGCACGGTGCGCGTGGAGATCGATCCCGAATTGACGTCCAAAGCCGCGGCCGGTGCCACCCGCATCCGCCTGCGCGGAGCGACCTGCTTTTCCGAATACGACCGTTCGCAGCTGCTCGCGCACGAGGCTTTCGTGCACACGCTCACCGCGCGCAACGGGCGCGCGCAGCCGGTGCTGAAATCACTCGCACGCACCGCGCCCCGCGCGACCGCGACGCAGGAGGGCCTCGCGGTGTTCGCTGAACTGATGTCGGGTTCCATCGATATCGCGCGCCTGCAACGGATCAGCTTGCGCATCCTCGCCATCGACATGGCGCTGTCGGGTGCGGATTTCGTGGAGGTGTACCGCTGGTTCCGTGCGCACGGCCAGAACGTCGCCGACAGCTTCTATTCCACGCAACGGGTCTTCCGCGGCGTGCCCGTCACCGGCGGCGCGGCCTTCACCAAGGACAACGTGTACCTCGCAGGCCTGCTCACGGTGCACACGTTCTTCCGCTGGGCGTTCAAGCGACGGCGGCTGGACCTGATGCAGCACCTGTTCTCGGGCAAACTGGCCCTCGACGACGCGATTGCCTTGCGGCCATGCTTCGCGGACGGCTCCGTCGCGCCACCGCAATACCTGCCGCCGTGGATACAGCGTTCGCAAGGCCTGGCCGCGAAACTCGCGTTCTCGCTTTTCGCCAACCGGATACGAATGGGGCGGATCGGCGAGTGGGATGATTAGTGCGCAGCTCCCGCCCCGATATTCGCGTCAAGGAACGCATCCACCTTTTCGAACAACTCGGCGATGTTCTTCTCGTCGTAAAAGCCGTGCCACTCTCCGGGCTTGTACAGCCATTCGTGCGGAATCCTGCGCTTCAGCAAGGCCATGTGCATCTCCTGGCCCTGCGATGGCAACACGATGGTGTCGCGCCCGCCCACGACCAGCATTACCTTGGCCTTGAGGTTGTCCAGCTGGTAAACAGGCGAATGTTGCGCCAGCGTAGTTTCGTGGGTGCCTACGGTGCGCTGCCAATAGCGCTCGCTGTAGAGCGTCTGCGCCGAATCCTTGCGCGACAGCATCTCGGGCAGGTTGTAGACGCCGACGTAACCGATGGCGCACTTGTACAGGTCGGGCACCGACACGGCGCCTTCCAGCGCCGCGTAGCCGCCATAACTGCCGCCGTAGATACAGACGCGATGCGGATCGGCGATACCTTGCGCAATGGCCCAACGGGTCGCGTCGGTGACGTCATCCTGCATCTTGCCGCCCCACTGCAGCCAGCCGGCCCTTTCGAAATCGAAGCCGTAACCGCCGGAGCCACGGTAGTTCACCTGCAACACCGCGTAACCGCGCGTGGCCATCGCCTGCACGTAGGGATCGTATTCCCACCAGTCGCGGATGCCATATGGACCGCCGTGAACGAACACCACCATCGGCAGCTTTTTCGCATTGTCCTTGCCGGGCGGATACGTAACGTAGACCTGCTCGCTCAGCCCGTCGCGCGTGGTAAAAGTAAACGGCATTGCGCGTCCAAGTTGGTTGGGATCGATCCACTTGGCGCGCTGCAGCAGCGGCGTGAACTTGTCCGTGGCGCGGTCGTAAAGAAAGAACGTGCCCGGATCGACGTCAGCCTGCACTAGCGCAATCGCCTTGCTGCCGTCGTCGGTGCCGGACACGAATTGCGCGTCTTCGCCAGGGTATTGCTGCATCAACGCGGCCAATGCCCGAACGTCGGGCGTATTGCCATCGAACACGGAGATTGCCGGGCGCCCGTCACTGAATTCCACGCCAATAACGGAGTTCTCTGCCAAGCCTTGCGCAAGATCCGTAGCTTCGACGCGCGGATTGCTCCAAACGTCGGTCATCGTGCGCGTGGCCGGGTCGAACTTGCAGATGCCGAATCCTGGATTGCCCGGACACTGGAACCAGACTGTCTTGTCGTCGGCGCTGAAGGCCAGCGGCCAGTCGCGATCGTCACTGGCCTTGTTCAGCAACTCCCAATCGCCGCCGTCGGCCGGGCGCATGTAGATCACGCGATAGCCCTTTAGGTCGTCGCTCATCGCGAAGCGCACGTGCCCGTGATGGTCGGCGAGGAACTCGGCTTCGCGCATGGGCGCGCCGCTGACGCGCACCTTGTTGCCGTCGCGGACATCCATGCGGTAGACCGCAGAGAGCGCGCCGGCCGAGCCGGATGCCTCCCAGCTGGTGACCTTCACCAGCAGGTGGTCGGGATCGCCATCGATGCGTGAAAGGAACTCCGCGCTACCGTTTTCTGCGGTGACCTGCTGGATGTTGCTGCCCGTCTGCATGGTACTCATTCGATAGCCATACAGCATGGTCGGGCTGCCGCCGTCGGCTTCCACGCTGAACAGCTCGCCCGTCGGAATCGGGACATCCCAGCCACCCAGGTGCTGCGCTTCGTCGTACACCACGTACTGCGCCGACACCCACCAGAAATCCAGCACGTCGTCGCCTTGGCGTGGCGTGATATTCACCCCTTTGTGCGTCACCAGATTCATCAGCGACAGAACTTTTTGCCCGTCCGGCAGTGCCGTAGTGGCGGCGATATGGGTCCCATCAGGTGAGATCTTGACCCTGTCGAACCGCACATGACGGGCGAGATCGCCAAACGACACCGGATCCGCAAATGCGATCGCGGCAACCACGCACAGCAAAACGCCCACCACGCCACGTAGTGCAAGCTTCATGTCGCTTCCCCAGGTTGGAATCCCCGCTACAGCTTACTACTCAGAACCAGCGCCGCGCTTCACCCGCGCCCTTGCCATCGAACGCCTCGACGTTCTCGACGCAACGGCCGCATAACTCCGGGTGCGCGGCGTTCGCGCCCACGTCGTCGCGGTGGTGCCAGCAGCGGATGCACTTGGGCGCCGCGCTCACCTCGGCCGAGACCCACACGTTGGCGCCTTCGAGCTCGGTCAGCACCGCGTCGGCGGGTGCTTCGCCGACGTCGAGCCGCAGGTCGGACACGATGAAGAAGAAACGCAATTCGTCCGCGACCTGCTTGTAGCGTTCGACGATCGCCGGGTCGGCGTGCAGTGTCAGCTTCGCGTCGAGCGATGAACCGATCCTGCCGTCCTTGCGCATGCCCTCGAGCACGCGACCGGCGGTTTCGCGGATCGCCAGCAGGTCGCTCCACCAGCGGCGCTGGTCGGGACTGTTCTGGGTTTCGCGCAGGCCCTGGTACCAGGTCTCGTACAAGACCGAGGCATCGCGCGCCGTGAAGCCACCACGGATCTCGGTGGGCATGTGCATCTGCCGCGGCATCGCCTGCCAGATTTCCTCGGACGTGAACGCCAGCAGCGGTGCCAGCCAGCGCACCATCGCTTCCAGGATGCGGAACATCGCCGATTGCGCGCTGCGGCGGCCGTGGCTCGCCGTCGGCATGGTGTAAAGACGATCCTTGGTGATGTCGAGGTACAGCGCGCCCATTTCGTTGGTGCAGAAGTTCTGCACGCGCTGCACCACTTCCGGAAAATCGTAACGCGCGTAGGCCGCGACCACCGCATCCTGCACGTCGCGCGCACTGCGGATCGCCCATTGGTCGAGCAGCAGGCAACGATCCACCGTCAGCAGGTCGCGCGCCGGATCGAACCCGTCGAGATTGCCGAGCAGGAACCGGCAGGTGTTGCGGATGCGGCGGTAGCTGTCGGCGACGCGCTTCAGGATTTCATCCGACAGCGCCATTTCGTTGCGATAGTCGGCCGAGGCGATCCACAGGCGCAGGATGTCGGCGCCGTATTTGTTCATCACGTCCTGCGGCTCGATGCCGTTGCCGAGCGACTTCGACATCTTGCGGCCCTGCGCATCGACAGTGAAGCCGTGCGTCAGCACTTCGTCGAACGGCGCGCGCCCATGCATTCCGCAACTGGTCAGCAGTGACGACTGGAACCAGCCACGGTGCTGATCGGAGCCTTCCAGGTACATCACCTGGTCGCCTTCGTTGCGATGTAGTTCCGGACGCTGGTCGAGCACGCAGAAATGGGTGACGCCGGAATCGAACCACACGTCGAGGATGTCGTGGACCTTTTCGTAATCCTTCGCTTCGTCGCCGAGGATTTCGGCGAGGTCGAGCGCGTACCAGCCATCCACGCCGGCCTTCTCGACACGCCGTGCCACCTGCTCCAGCAATTCGGCACTGCGCGGATGGGGTTCGCCCGTGACCTTGTGCACGGCCAGCGCGATCGGCACGCCCCAGGTGCGCTGGCGGCTGATGCACCAGTCCGGCCGGCCTTCCACCATGTTGTTGATGCGCTCTTCCCCCCACGCAGGATGGAATTTCACGTCATTGTGGATCGCGTGCAGCGCGCTCGCGCGCAGGCCCTTCGCATCCATTGCGATGAACCACTGGGGCGTGGTGCGGAACGCGATCGGCGTGTGGTGACGCCAGCAATGCGGGTAGCTGTGCGTGATCTTTTGCGCGGCAAGCAGCACCCCGCGCTCGCGCAGCAGATCGATGATCGCGTCGTTGGCTTTCCAGATGTGCTGGCCTTCGAAAATCGGCGTGCCCGGCAGGTACGCGCCGTTGGCGCCCACCGGGTTCAGCACGTTGGAAGGCGTCGCATCCACGATGCCGTACTTCTGGCCGACCGCAAAGTCGTCGGCGCCGTGGCCGGGCGCAGTGTGCACCGCGCCGGTGCCGTCCTCGGCCGAAACATGCTCGCCGAGAATCAGCGGGATTTCGCGGTCGTAGAAGGGATGTTCGAGGCGCAGATTCTCCAGCGACGCGCCCTTCGCGCGTCCGAGGATATTCACCTCGCCGACGCCGTAGCGCGCCAGCGCTTTTTCCGCCAGTGCTTCGGCGACGACCAGCAACACGCGCCTGCCGCCGCGCGTCGGGCCTTCCACCAGCACGTAATCGAACTCTGGCCCCAACGTCACCGCCATGCTGGCCGGCAGTGTCCAGGGCGTCGTCGTCCAGATCGGCACCGCAACGAGCGTGCCGTCGTCGATGGTCACGCCGAACTTCGCGGCCAGCGCGTCCGGATCGAGCGCGTCGTACGCGACGTCGATGGCGGGCGACTGCTTGTCCTGATATTCGATCTCGGCTTCGGCCAGCGCCGAACCGCAATCGAAGCACCAATGCACCGGCTTGAAACCGCGCGTGACGTGGCCGTTGGCGTACACCCCCGCGAGCGCGCGCAGGATGTCGGCCTCGTACTTGAAATCCATCGTGCGGTACGGATGTTCCCAGTCGCCCAGCACGCCGAGGCGCTTGAAATCCTTGCGCTGCAGGTCGATCTGCTGCGCGGCGTAGTCGCGGCAATGCTGGCGGAACGCTTCCGCATCGATCTTGTGGCCGACCTTGCCGTACTTCTTCTCGACCGCGATCTCGATCGGCAGGCCATGGCAATCCCAGCCCGGCACGTACGGCGAGCGAAAGCCTGCCATCAGCTTCGAGCGCACCACGATGTCCTTCAGGATCTTGTTGACAGCGTGGCCCAGGTGGATCTTGCCGTTCGCGTAAGGAGGGCCGTCGTGGAGAATATAGGCGTGCTCGCGATGGCCGGTGCGCTGCTGCAGCTCGACGTAGCGCTGCGCGCTTTCCCAGTCGGCCAGCATCGCGGGCTCGCGTTTTGCAAGGTCGGCCTTCATCGCGAACGCGGTCTGCGGAAGGTTGATGGTGTGCTTGTAGTCGCGGCTCACGCGAACGCTCCGGAAACGGTGGTGGTGTCGGACAGGATCCGCCGCGCCTCCGCGGCGTCGTGATCCATCTGCGCGCGCAGCGCATCCAGGTCGGCGAATTTTTCCTCGTCGCGCAGCTTGGCGACGAATTCGACTTCGATGCGCCGGCCGTACAGGTCGCCCTCGAAACCGAACAGATGCGCTTCCAGCAGTGGTTCGCCACCGCCCGCGATGGTCGGACGCACGCCGAGACTCGCGACGCCCGGCCACCACTTGTCGCCGAGGTGCACACGCACCGCGAAGATTCCGGAGACGGGCGACACGCGCTTGCCCAGCCGGATGTTGGCGGTCGGGTAGCCCAGCTTGTGGCCCATGCGCTGGCCACGCACCACGCGCCCGCCGATGGTGAAGCGGCGTCCGAGCAACTCGGCCGCATGCGCGAAATCGCCCGACACCAGCGCGCCGCGCACCCGTGACGCCGAGACGCGCTCGCCGTCGCCGTTCGTGATCGCGTCCAGCACGCGTACCTCGTAACCGCCTTCGCCCTGCATCGCTTCCAGCAGCGCGACGTCGCCCACGCGGTCGTGGCCGAAGCGGAAATCGGCGCCCACCCAGATTTCGCGCGCGCCCATCCGCGCGACCAGCACGTCGCGCACGAAATCTTCCGCGCGCATGGCCGCCAGCGCCGCGTCGAAGCGCAGCAGCAGCAACGTTTCGATGCCTGCCTCGGCGAAACCGCACAGTTTTTCGCGCACGGACGACAGCCGCTTCAGCGGCACGGGCGAAAAATAGCTGCGCGGCAGCGGCTCGAAGCTCACTGCCGCCGCGACCAGGCGGCGCCTGGTCGCGTGTTCGCGCACTTTTGCCAGCAAGGCGGCGTGGCCGCGATGCAGCCCGTCGAACGCGCCGATCGCGAGCACGCTGCCGTCCGGGGCCAGGCACGGGCCCTCGATGTCGCGGTAGATCCTGAGCATCGGCGAAGTATATCGGGGGGTGTCAATCGAT
>DASZTT010000123.1:0-22953 GCA_035547895.1 Rhodanobacteraceae bacterium | reverse complement strand
AAGGTGCCCATTAAGCCTAACTACTCATTCCAGCGGACGCCGGTCCATTGCTTGCGCTCTTACAAACGTTGCGGCGCCGGCGCCGCTAAATTCAAGCGTTGGGCTTCTTAAAGGAATCAGGCAACCATGAAATCAATGACTATCCTGCTCTGTTGTGCACTCGTTGCTGGCGCGGCAAATGCGCAATCCACAGCATCAGCGTCGCAACCGCAGCCACCTCGAATCTTGGCAGCGCCAGGCGCTGCGGCCAGCGATGCAGAGATTGCTGATTTCTTTGTAGCATGTGCTTCAGCCAACGAGGATGAAGTGGTGGATAAAAAAATTCTCCACGATCTTGGCGCTGTCAGCGATGCCGATACGAGCATTAACCATAAAGAAGCCACGTATTACTTTATATCGGCAACGGCATACTCCACCAAAGAGTATACAAAGAGAAAGTTCACTGATCTGCGTAACGCATCGGTGGAACGCGTACAAGGAAAAATTTCAGGAGGGAATTTGATGGATGTCATAAAGGAAGAGATGAATTACGATGAATCGCAGATTGCCTTGTGCACCTTCTATACAGGCAAGAACAACGCCAAGATTACAGCGCATGTAAAGCAGTCTGGTGTTCTAAATGATGGGCCAACGAAGCCCAACTAGTCATTCCAGCGGACGCTCACCCGCTACGCGGGCGCGCGCCGCTAAATTCAAGCGTTAGGCTTTACAGATGGAATCGGTTCAATCTGCAAGTCTTTGGGGAGCCGCGAGAGTTAACTGGCGCAATTTCGCACCAGCATGGCTTTTCCCGTTCGTCTTATTCTACGGCGGTGGCGTATCCGACTCATTGGGGCACCCAAATCTGTTCTTTACATTCATCGCACTTCCGCTATTTTTCTGGTGCTTCTTCAACGGCACGCGCCCATGGCGTCGCCACCAGGTCAAGTACTGGCATTGCGTGTTCTGGGTTATGGTTGTTCCGTTCTTGGTTGGCTTTGTCGCTGTCGGCTCTAGGTTGGCGCTACTTGCGCTCTTGGTCGGTAGCGGTAAAACCTAACTATTCAGTCAACCGGACGCTCACCCGCTACGCGGGCTCGCGCCGGTTACTTCAAGCGTTAGGCCACAAATGCTTACTCCGCGTTTGCTTACAAGGATGGCAATCTGGGCATTCATGCTGCCTTGCATTGTGGCTCTTACGAGCCAATTGCTCATCTGGCTTATCCCTGGGTGCAACCCGAATCCATATTCGGTCGAGGGCTGCGTAGTTTTTTCACATAGCCTTGCTGCGCCGCTATTGTTGGGCCTCATGGGAGGCACGTTCACTGCCGTTGTGCTTATCGTGGTTATTTCTTTGCCCCTTTCAGTTGTTGCACTCTTCTGGTCGCTTCGTTCGCGTTCGGGTTCGCGCGGCGATGTGGCCTAACAATTCGTCCAAGCGGACGCGCGAAAAGCCGCGCGCCGCTTAACTCAAGCGTTAGACCCGCGGAGAAGAATCGATGTTGTATGCGGTCATCATCGGTTTCTTGCTCACGCCAGTATTGGCGGCCGCACAGTCGCCGGCTAGTGCGGCACATACCATTGATCGCGCGCTACGGGATAAGTCCTCGGTCAGCTTCTACTTTGTCTTCCGCACCGAGGATTACGATTTCAACGAAGAGCAGGTGAAGGCCGAGGCATCTATATACGTAACACGCAAATGTGGTGGCGGTTGTGCGTATTTCATGCGTCCGGTTTTGGCGCACCTGCGTGCTTCAAAGCCTGTCAAGTGCATGGCGGGGCAGCAGAACGTCCTCATCACATTTGGCGCCGAACACATCACGTATAGCTACAGTGGCAGAATGGCCAAGTATCGCGGGCAGTGCTACTACAACCAAGCAGGTATCGGTGAGGTACTTGAGCACGATGAGTTTTTCTTCCGCTAGCGGCGTAAGCCGCGGGTCTAACATCTCGGTCAAGCGGACCGCCGTCCCGCTACGCGGGCCGTCGGCCGCTTACCTCGGGCGTTAGGTGCCAAGAACTGATGCTGCAGTACGCCATCAAGGTTCTTATCACAGCGGTCGTTGTTGTGGCCGTCTCGGAACTTGGCAAGCGCAGCTCGCTTTGGGGTGCAGTGTTGGCCTCCTTGCCGCTCACATCGTTGCTCGCATTCGTTTGGCTCTATCGCAGCACCGGTAATGTCCAGGCTGTTGCGTCGCTGTCACACGGCATCTTCTGGCTGGTCTTGGCGTCGCTGCCGTTGTTTCTCATCCTGCCTGCGCTGCTCAAAGGCGGGGTAGCGTTTTGGCCGGCGTTCGGCGCATCATGCGTGGTCACAATCGGGTTGTACTTTGGTTTGGTCTGGGTGCTTGGGCGGTTCGGCGTACAGCTGTAGCCTTGGCACCTAACAACTCGGTCAAGCGGACCGCCGTCCCGCTGCGCGGGCCGTCGGCCGCTTACCTCGGGCGTTAGGTGCATGAGCGACCAATTACCACCTCCAGACGGAGCAGCCCAAGACCCCGAAGCGCAAGAGATGGCGCGCATCTGGGTAACGCGCAGCGACCTCTTAGTGTCCTTAAACGTCGGCTGCTACTCCGAGGCGGAGGGCGGCGCCAAAGAAACCGCGGCATGGGGTGACATGCTCGCGGACACAATCAAGCACATCGCTAAGGCAATTTCGCTTCGGTACGATGTTTCACCTGCCGTGGCGCAACAAGAAATACTTTCACGTTGTACCGAGTCGCTCGCGCAGTACAGCAAGGACTTTTCGGGTGCTCTGGGCAAAGGCACCTAACTACTCATTCCAGCGGACGCGCTGCGCGCGCCGCTAAATTCAAGCGTTAGCATCACATTGAATCCACCCATCTCCATTGCGCGTGTTGTGAAAGTCACTGCGTCGATAGTCAGCGTCCTCATTGTCGCTGCACTCGTCGGCCCTACTGTGCGGTTGTGGCAAAACATCACAGCGCCGGTCTTGGTGCTCCCTGAAATTAACGGAATTGCCACCCTGCATGACAAGCCACTTCGGGGACTTGAGGTCCGGAGGTCTTTAGCAAGGAGCGGAGCATCGCTAAGTTGCAGCTCACTACCTGTGGTTGGCGTTTCCGACGCAGCTGGCAAGTTTCACGTTCCCGCACTGTATCGTACGCGCCTGCTATCAAACATGAAGCACACCGAGGTGGACACGTGTTACATGCTCAACGGCACTGCGATCACGGCGCTCTTTGGGTTTCCCGAGTTCAATCAGTTCAGCTCTATAAGGGTTCGTTGCGCCCTTCCGGGCATAGAGCCGTGGCGCCCCGAGAATTCTCCGTGTTTCGTCTTGGATGCTAACTATTCGCTCCAGCGGACCGCGTACCGCGGCCGCTGAGCTCAAGCGTTAGAGGGCGGTGTCGCAGTTTTCATTTCAGGGGTGGCATGTCGCAACATGCAGCGCGTGGCACGCACCAGCACCAGAGCAGCTTCGGTCGACGTCGGCGCAACACGTGAGCGCCCGGCTTGCGGCAGTGTCCGGGGTACGGCTTCGTTGTGCGTTCGCGCAAGTTCCAGCATCTCGCCTTCGGGGTGGTCACGCATCGGGCGCCTCGGCTTCGGCCAGGCTCGACCACGGACGCTCCTTCCGAGACAGTGGCGCAAGGCTGCCAGTGCGTGACGATATCGCGTTGCAGGTTACAAAAAATATCGTGGCGCATATGCACAGCTAACCGGCGAGCGGAGTGTCGGTTGCCGGTTAGTTGGTGTGTTCATTTCACTATCAAGATCGCTCCTTCGCCAGTTGCGCCATCCGCTCCGCGTCGGCCAACACGCCGTGCAGGATGCGCAGTTCGCGCGAGTCGGGCGTCGCGCGATGGAACAGGCGGCGCAGGCGCTGCTCGATGGTCTTCGCCGAGCGGCCCTTGTGGAAGTCGATCACGTGCAGGGTTTCGAACAGGTGCTCGAAGAAGCGTTCCATCTGGTCGGCGGTGGCGGGCGGCGCGTCGTGGTCGGGCGGCACGTCGGGAGCGCCGTCCAGCATCGCCATCCGCAGTTCCCACGCCATCAACTGCACGGCCTGCGCAAGATTGAGTGACGAGAATTCCTCGACGCTGGGAATGCGGATCATCGCGTGGCAGACCGACAATTCCGCGTTGTCGAGGCCCGAGCGTTCGTTGCCGAACAACAGCGCGACTTCGTTGCCCTGCCGCAACAACGGCGCGATCTCGGCAACCGCCGCGCGCGGGTCGAGCTCCGGCAGGTTGACGCCACGCCGGCGCGCCGAGAGGCCGTACACGCGGATGCAATCGGCCACCGCTTCCGGCACGCTGCCGGCCACCACCATGTTGGCCAGCACATCGTCCGCACCGGCCGCCATCGCGGCGACCTGCGGGTCGGGATAGCGCTGCGGCGCCACCAGCACCATGCGCCAGAAGCCCATGGTGCGGATCGCGCGCGCGGCCGAACCGATGTTGCCGGGATGCGACGTGCGCGCCATCACGAAGCGGATGGTTTGCGGCGCGGGCGGGATCGATGCGGTGGATTGATTCATCCCGCAAGATTAGCGCGGCGCTGCTAAAATGACGCGGCGCCGCCCCGTGCGGCGCGTTCTTTTTCAAATACCGGATATCCCTTCGCCATGGCCCGACCCATCGTCACCGTTGCGATCCGTGCCGCGCGCGCCGCGGGCAGCGTGATCCTGCGTTACATGAACCGCCTCGACAGTCTGGCCGTGGTCGAAAAGCATCACCTCGATTTCGTGTCCGAGGTCGATCGCCAGGCCGAGCGTGAAATCGTGCGCGAACTGAAGCGCGCATATCCGGACCACGCGATCCTGGGCGAGGAAACCGGCGCCTCCGGCAAGGCCGGCGCGCGTTTCACCTGGGCGGTCGATCCGCTGGACGGCACGCACAACTATTTGCGCGGCATCCCGCATTTCGGGGTTTCGCTTGCACTGCTGGACCGCAACGAGCCGGTGCACGCGGTGATCCTCGACCCGGTGCGCAACGAGATCTTCACCGCCAGCAAGGGCGATGGCGCGTTCCTCAACGATCGGCGCATCCGCATCGGCAAGCGCGAGTCGCTGGACGGCGCGATGCTGTGCACGGGTTTCCCGTATCGCGAGCGCCGCCATCTCGACGCCCAACTCGGCATGACCCGGGAGCTGCTGAAACGCGCGGAGGATTTCCGCCGCACCGGTTCGGCTGCGCTGGATCTCGCGTGGACCGCGGTGGGACGTTTCGACGGCTATTTCGAAACAGGCCTGAAGATCTGGGACATGGCCGCGGGCTGCCTGCTGGTGCGCGAGGCGGGCGGGCGCTATTGCGATTTCATGGGCCGCGACGGCCTGCCGGAATCCGGCAACATCGTCGCCGCCAACCACGTGCTCACGGCGCAGATGGTCGAGACGATCGCGCCGATGCTGACGTCGGATCTACGCAAGCGCTGATTAGCCCGTTGTCCGACGCAAGCCGGGAACCAGTGCCGTTGCGCTTCGGCGCGTTGCGGCAGAAATGCTGGATTCCGGCCTGCGCCGGAATGACGAAATGGATGATTGATCGAACTCCCGCAACGGCCCGCAACCCGGGAACGTAGCCCGGATGAAACGCAGTGGAATCCGGGTGACCTCGGCCAAATGTTCCGGTCTGCGGCATCACGCACAATCCGGATTTCATTCCACTTCATCCGGGACTGCGGGGGATCAACCAACTGCCGGCCTTGATCGTCGCGAGGAACGTAGCCCGGATGAAACGCAGTGGAATCCGGGTGGCCTCGGCCAAATGTCCCGGTCTGCGGCATCACGCACAACCCGGAGATGGTTTCACTTCATCCGGGACTGCGGGGGATCAATCAACTGCCGGCCTTGATCGTCGCAAGCGCGGGCGCGGCGTGCGCAGCCAGCGCATCGCGGTAGCGCTGGTACAGCACCGCCACGCGCTTCACGTACACCTGCGTCTCGGCATACGGCGGCACCCCGCCGTACTTCGTCACCGCGCCCGCGCCCGCGTTGTAGGCGGCCGCCGCCAGCTTCACGTCGCCGTGAAAATCGTGCAGGAGCATCGCGAGGTAGCGTGCGCCGCCACTGATGTTCTGCGCGGGATCGAAGGCATCGCCGACGCCCAGGTCGAACGCCGTGCCCGGCATCAGTTGCATCAGGCCCTGTGCGCCCTTGTACGACAACGCACGGGGATTGAATCCTGACTCGGCGTGGATGATCGCGCGCAACAACGCGGCGTTGACGCCGCTCAGCTTCGCGGCCGCGCGGATGTCGTCGCCATACGCCGCGAGCTGTAGCGGAACGGTGTTCCAGTCGATCTTCGAATGCACGTTGCACGCGTAGCATTCGACGATGTAGGTGAACAGCATCTTCGCGTTGTGGCCCTGCGCCAGCGATGCGACGTTGGTGTACAGCACGGTGCCGTTCTTCTGCACCACGCGGTACACCGCGCCGCGTTTCGGCGGCACCGGCTTGTCGGCTTCGAGTTTCAACGGGATCTGGGGGGTGGCAGCCGGCGCGGGCGTGCTCGCTGCCGGCGCCGGTGCGGGCCGCGTCGGGGCCAGGTCGATGCCGAGCATGCGCGGCAGAACCCAGCTGCCCAGCGTATCCAGCGCCACCACGGGGAACGGTTGCCAGATGGGCTTGTCGGCCTGCGCCGTTGCCGGCACCGCATCGTCGTCGCCCAGCGGCGTGATCTTCAGCACCGCGGGATTGGCCTTCACCGAACGCGGCGGCTGGCCCGGCAACGTGGTGCCGCTGGGCTGGCTGTTCTTGTGCGTGGTGCGCTGGCTGGCCTCGACGCGATGCGCGGAAGTGGTGTGCCACTGGCCGAGCTTCACGCAGTTCCGGTAGCCCGCGGTGCTGCTGACGTAGGCCGTTTCGCCGCCCGCGCCCACGCAGCGGTAAAGCACGCTGGCCGCCGCCGGTCCGGCCCATGCCGACGCCAACAAAAAGGCGCACGCGACGGCCGTCCGCCAACGCAAACGGAAATCGAGGCGAGGCCCCCGGCGCCCATCGCCGCGCGCCCCCGGGCGGGAAACGGCACTCATGGGGCGGCAGTGTGCCCCTGCGGGCCGCCCTTGCCAAGCCGCGGCGTTCACACTTCGGGCCGGCGGGCGGGTCCGTGGCGGCTGGCGAAGCTACAATGCGGGTTTAACCGCGCCGCACCCTTTCGATGGCCGATATCCCTGCCCCCACTCCCGTCCAGTCCGGCTCCGGGAAGCCTGGTTCCGGAATGACGGACTCTGGCAAGCCTGTTTCCGGAAAGTTGTTCATCCAGACCCACGGCTGCCAGATGAACGAGTACGACTCCCGCAAGATGGAGGAGGTGCTCGCGGCCGAGCGCGGGATGGTGCGGACCGAGGACGCCTCGCAGGCCGACGTGATCCTGGTCAACACCTGTTCGATCCGCGAGAAGGCGCAGGAGAAAGTCTTCTCGCAGCTCGGCCGCTGGCGGGAATTCAAGCAGGCCAACCCGGACGTGCTGATCGGCGTCGGCGGCTGCGTGGCCTCGCAGGAAGGCGCGGCGATCGTCGAACGCGCGCCGTACGTCGACCTGGTGTTCGGCCCGCAGACGCTGCACCGCCTGCCCGACCTGATCGACGCGCGCCGCGAAACCGGCCAGCCGCAGGTCGACATTTCGTTTCCCGAAATCGAAAAGTTCGATCGCCTGCCCGAACCGCGCGCGGAAGGCCCGAGCGCGTTCGTGTCGATCATGGAAGGCTGCTCGAAATACTGCTCGTTCTGCGTGGTGCCGTACACGCGCGGCGAGGAAATCTCGCGCCCGTTCGACGACGTGCTGGCGGAAGTCGCCTCGCTCGCCGAGCAGGGCGTGAAAGAGGTGAACCTGCTCGGCCAGAACGTCAACGCCTATCGCGGCCCGATGTTCGACGGCGGCACCGCCGATCTCGCGCTGCTGATCCGCGCCATCGCCGAGATCGACGGCATCGGGCGCATCCGTTTCACGACTTCGCATCCGCTGGAATTCTCCGACTCGCTGGTCGCGGCTTATCGCGACGTGCCCAAGCTCGCGAACTTCCTGCACCTGCCGGTGCAATCGGGTTCCGACCGCGTGCTGGCGATGATGAAGCGCGGCTACACCGCGCTGGACTTCAAGTCGAAGATCCGGAAATTGCGCGCGGTACGTCCGGACATCTGCATCTCGTCGGATTTCATCGTCGGCTTCCCCGGCGAAACCGATGCCGATTTCGAGAAAACGATGCAGTTGATCGAGGACGTCGGCTTCGACCAATCGTTCTCGTTCATCTACTCGAAACGCCCCGGCACGCCGGCCGCCAGCCTGCCCGACCCCACGCCCGATGCGGTCAAGCACGAGCGCCTGGCGCGCCTGCAGAGCGCCATCAACGCACATGCCGCGAAAATCAGCGAGGCGATGATCGGCTCGACCCAGCGCATCCTCGTCACCGGCCCGTCGAAGAAGAATCCGAACGAACTCACCGGCAAGACCGAGAACATGCGCCAGGTGAATTTCGCTGGCGATGCGCGCTTGATCGGCCAGTTCATGGATGTGGTGATCACCGCCGCGCTGACCAATTCGCTGCGCGCGCGCGTCGCGGCCGATTGAGCATGCCCGCGTCCCTTTGCTCGTCATTCCGGACGTCGCGTAGCGGCTATCCAAAGGCGGCTCGCAGAGCGAGCGCCAGGGCTGGCGCGAGCAAATCCAGCGCCTTTGCTCTCAAAGTCACTGGATTCCCGCTTTCGCGGGAATGACGGCAAAAGCATTGGCTACAATGCAACGCTCATGACCGAAGGCATCATCCAGCACGACTTCACGCTCGAACCCGATGACACGCAGCGGCTCGCCAACCTGTGCGGTCCGTTCGACGAACACCTGCGCCAGATCGAACTGCGGCTTGGTGTCGAGATCAACAATCGCGGCAACGTGTTCCGCGTGATTGGCGAAGAGCCCGCGGTGAAATCCGGCGAGCGCGTGCTGCGCAATCTTTACGAAGCGACCGAGCACGAGACATTGAACGGCCGCGTGCTGAACCTGCGCCTGTCGGAAGCCGGCGTGGACGCGCTGGCCGAACAGCAGGCCGAAGGGGCACAGGACGTCGCGATCAAGGTGAAGCGCGGCACCATCCGCGGGCGCGGCCCGAACCAGGTGCGCTACCTGCATGCGATCGCGACGCACGACATCAATTTCGGGATCGGCCCGGCCGGCACCGGCAAGACCTATCTCGCCGTCGCGAGCGCGGTCGAGGCGCTGGAGACCGGCCGCGTGCAGCGCCTGATCCTGGTGCGGCCCGCGGTCGAGGCCGGCGAAAAGCTCGGCTTCCTGCCGGGCGACCTCACGCAGAAGGTCGATCCCTATCTGCGTCCGCTCTACGACGCGCTGTATGAAATGCTCGGCTTCGACCGGGTGGCGCGGCTGATCGAACGCAGCGTGATCGAAATCGCGCCGCTCGCCTACATGCGCGGACGCACGCTCAACGATTCGTTCGTGATCCTCGACGAAGCACAGAACAGCACCGTCGAGCAGATGAAGATGTTCCTCACCCGCATCGGCTTCGGCACCACCACCGTGGTCACCGGCGACGTGACCCAGGTCGACCTGCCGCGCAACACCCGCTCGGGCCTGCGCAACGTGATCGAGGTGCTGCGCGACGTCGAGGGCATCAGCTTCACCTTCTTCACCGCGCGAGACGTGGTGCGGCATCCGCTGGTCGCCAAGATCGTGCGCGCCTACGAAGCCGCCGAGGAGCGCAATGGCGACGCCGCGCCTTGAGCTTGGCGTTACGTACGCCGCGCCGCGGCATGGCGTTCCGGCGCCGGCGAGTTTCCGGCGCTGGACGGAAGCCGCGTTGCAAGGCGCGCGCCATCGCAAGCCCGCCGAATTGTCGATCCGCATCGTCGGCATGCGCGAAGGACGCACCTTGAACCGGCAATACCGGCACAAGGATTACGCCACCAACGTGTTGTCGTTTCCGGTCGAACTGCCGCATGGCATCGCTTCGCCGCTGCTCGGCGACCTGGTGATCTGCGCGCCGGTGGTCGCACGCGAGACGCGGGAACAGCACAAGTCGCCGCGGGACCATTACGCCCACCTCACGGTGCATGGCGTCCTGCACCTGCTCGGCTTCGACCACCAGGAAGAGCGCGACGCTGTGCGGATGGAGGCGCTGGAGACCCGGATACTCGCGACGCTCGGCATCGCCGATCCTTATGGCGCCTGAAGCGGCCACCGCCCGCGCGAAAGCGCCTCCGCCGGATATCCGCTAGAATGGGAGGTCCGCCCCTACGGGGACGTGTTCCAGACCCATGTCCGCAGAACCCCCAAGTACCACTGGCCCCGCCCACCGTTCGTTGTGGGACCGTTTGGGCCACTTGCTCTCAGGCGAACCCCGCAACCCGGAAGAACTGCTCGCGGAACTCCGCGAGGCGCAGGGCAACGGCCTGCTGACCAGCGAAACCTTCGCGATGATCGAAGGCTCGATCCGCGTCACCGAGATGGTCGTCGGCGACGTGATGGTGCCGCGCGCGCAGATGGTCACCATCGACATCGATGACGACCTGCCGACGATCCTCGACACCGTGATCGAATCCGGCCACTCGCGCTTTCCGGTGCACGGCGAGGACAAGGACGAGGTCCTGGGCATCCTGCTGGCCAAGGACCTGCTGCGTCGCGGCCGGGACGGCGCACTCGACCCCGGATCGGAGCCCGGGCAGGGGTTGCGCGCGCTGCTGCGCCGCGCGGTGATGATCCCGGAATCGATGCGCCTGAACGTGCTGCTGGCGGAATTCCGCCGCTCGCGCAACCACATGGCGGTCGTGGTGGACGAGTACGGCGGCGTCGCCGGCCTCGTCACCATCGAGGACGTGCTGGAGGAAATCGTCGGCGAGATCGACGACGAGCACGACGATGCCGTGCCGCCCAGGCTGATCGTCGCCCAGGCCGATGGGAGCTGGCTGGTCGATGCACTCACGCCCATCGAGGATTTCAACGCCGAGTTCGGGACCGCATTCCCGGACGAGGAATATGACACCGTCGGTGGCCTCGTCACGGCGGAGATCGGCCACCTGCCCGACCCCGGCGAAACCGCGACCCTGGGCGATTACGCGTTCGACGTGACGCGTGCGGATGACCGGCGCGTGTTGCAGTTCCGGGTGCGCAAGGCGAAGGCTGCGTAACGGTACGCTGGAAGCGGACCGACATCGACGTCATCCCTGCGAGAGCCGGGGGATGGGATCGAAACTCGATACCGCCGCTGCAGCATTCGCGTCCAACTCTACGCTGTATCCCGTCATCCCGGCGCAGGCCGGACTGCGAGACGGGATGCCGGAGCGAACGTCGGCGCAGCCGATGCCCGGAGGTGAGCGCCATGGATGCGCGAATAGATCCAGTGACTTTGCTTCTATCATGACGCGTCGCCACTGGACCCCGGCCTTCGGCGGGGCGACGGATAGAGAAATGCCGTTACGGAAACTTGCCTGGTGCCTGACCGCGCTGGTGGCCCTGGGCATTGCCGCGTTGTCGCCACCCTCGCACGCAGGCATTGTCGATGCACCCGGCGCGAACCTGCGCGTGGACCTCTACACCTACGGTCCGGGTTCCGTGTACTGGGAGCGCTTCGGCCACGACGCGCTGGTGATCACCGACACCGCCAGCGGCGAAGCCTATGCGTTCAATTACGGCCTGTTCGATTTCGAGCAGAAGGATTTCTACCTCAACTTCGCGCGCGGCATCATGATCTACCGCGCCGCCGCGTGGCCCGCCACGGACGACATCCAGGAATATTCCGGCGAAGGCCGTTCGATCACCGACCAGCATCTCGACCTGGCGCCCGCGCAGCGCGCGGCGTTGCGCGACTTCCTGGTCTGGAACGTGCAGCCGGAACATTCGCGCTATCGCTACCGCTACTTCGCCGACAACTGCACCACGCGCGTGCGCGACGCGTTGAACCAGGCACTGGGTGGCACGCTTGAACCCCAGCTCCGCGGCCAGGTCGCACGGGACGAAACCTACCGCAGCGAAACCGATCGGCTGATGTCGGGCCAACCGTGGCTGATGTATCTGCTCGACCTCGGGCTCGGGCCCTACGCCGACCAGCCGTTGACGCGCTGGACCGGCGCCTTCATCCCGGCGCGCCTGATGCAGGAATTGCGCAGCGTCCGCGGCACCGACGGCGCGCCGCTCGTGCAATCGGAAACCGTGTTGTCGCCGCAGCGCCTGCCCTCGCCGCCCGAGCATGCGCCGGACATGCGCTGGCCGCTGTCGATCGCGGGCCTGATCCTCGGCGTCGCGTTCCTGGCCTCTGCCTGGCTGCGCGACCAGTACGACATCGAGCGTTGGTGGTTCGCGGGGGTCGGCACGTTGTATGCGTTGCTGGCGGGCATCGCCGGCGTGCTGATGCTGGTGTTGTGGTTCGGCACCGCGCATCGTGCCGCGTGGGCGAACGAGAACCTGTGGCTGTTCAATCCGCTGGCGTGGTTGGCGATTCCCGCGCTGCTGCGCATTCGCAGGCCCGGTGCCTCAACGACGTACTTCGGCATCGGCGTCGCTGCGCTTATGACACTGTTGTCCGTCTTCGCACTTTTGTCCAAGCTCTCGCCCGCATTTCCGCAGCACAACCTGCCGTGGATCCTGTTCGCGCTGCCCGCGTGGATCGGGCTGTCGTGCGGACTGTGGCTGATGCGCGCCCGGCGCACGCTTCCCGCATAATCGGCGCATGGACACCCCCGACGCCAAATCCATGGTCGCCAATTGCGCCGCCTACGGCGCCGACGGCAGGAAAATCGGCGACATCACGCTGGACGAGATCAGCGATTACCTGGCGCGCCCGGATGGCTTCGTCTGGGTGGGGCTGGTCGAACCGGACGAAGCCTTGCTGGAAAAACTGCAGGCCGAATTCGGCCTGCACGAACTCGCGGTGGAGGATGCGCACACCGCGCACCAGCGCCCGAAGATCGAATCCTACGGCGACTCGCTGTTCATCGTGGCGCAGACCGCGCAGATGACGGAGGGCAACATTGCCTTCGGCGAAACGCACATCTTCCTCGGCAAGCACTATCTGCTCTCGGTGCGCCACGGCGCCTCGCGCAGCTATGCACCCGCGCGCCGCAACTGCGAGCAGGCACCGGAACACCTCGCACTCGGGCCGAGCTACGCGCTGTACTCGATCCTCGACTACATCGTCGACAACTACCTGCCGATCGTGCAGGACTTCAAGGAAGAACTGCAGGATCTCGAACACGACGTCTTCAGCGACGCCGCCAACCGCGACGTCACCCGCCGCCTGTACGGAATGCAGCGCGAGCTGCTGACGCTGAAGCTAGCCGCCACGCCGCTGCAGGACATCCTCGGCCAGCTGGTGCGCCTTCATCCCGAGGTGATCCGCGACGAGGTGCGGCCGTATTTCCGCGACGTGCAGGATCACGTCACGCGGGTCAGCGACGCGATCAATTCGATGCGCGAGATGCTGGGCGCCGCAATGAACGTGAACCTGTCGCTGATCACGGTGCGCCAGAACGAAGTGGTGAAGCGGCTCGCCGGCTGGGCCGCGCTGCTGGCCGCGCCGACGCTGCTGGCGAGCTGGTACGGCATGAACTTCCATGACATGCCGGAACTCGCCAAGCCTTACGCCTATCCGGTCATCGTCGGCATCACCGTCGTGGTGTGCGTGACGCTTTACGTGGTGCTCAGGCGGGCGAAGTGGCTTTGACTTCGGCCGGCTGCGGCTGCACCACCGGCGCGCGGCGCGACATCCACAGCAGCAGCAAGCCGACGACGACCAGCGGGATCGATTGCACCTGGCCCATCGTCAGCCAGCCGGTGTGCAGCAGGTAGCCGAGCTGCGGATCGGGCAGGCGCACGAACTCCACCGCAAACCGGAACGCGCCATACATCAATGCGAACAGGCCCGACACCGCGTAACGATGCCGCGGCTTGATCGAGAACACCCACAGTACGGTGAACATCACCACGCCTTCGAGCAGGAACTCGTACAGCTCGCTGGGCTGGCGTGGCAGATGCCCACCGAGCTGCTGGTAGGTTGCCTGCCAGAGCGGGTGCGCAGGGAAATGCAGTTTGCTGCCGTCCAGCATGCCGCCGAAAACGTAAGCGCGATCTTCGGCGCTCGCGTGCGGAAAGATCATTGCCCACGGCAGGTGGCTGGGCTTGCCCCACAACTCGCCGTTGATGAAGTTGCCGAGCCGGCCGAGTCCGAGGCCGATCGGCACCAGGGGCGCGACGAAATCCACCACGTCGAAGTAGTGCGTGATCGTGGCGCGATGCCGCCACCACCACCAGAGACTTGCCGCCAGCACGCCGAGCAGGCCTCCGTGGAAGGACATGCCGCCGTCCCACACGCGGAAGATCTGCAGCGGATCCGTCCAGATCCAGTTGATCGGCTGGTAGGTCAGCATGTACCAGATGCGGCCACCCACGATGATGCCCAGCATCACGTAGAACGCGAGGTCGAGGAACGAATCGCGATCCACCGCCAGCCGGCCCCTGTTGCGGCGGTAACTGCCCAGTGCCAGGCCGCCGATGAAGCCGCCGAGGTACATCAAGCCATACCAGCGCACGCCGAACGAGAACACGCGGAAGGCGATGGGATCGATGTCGACGATGAAGGGATGCGGCATGTTCGGCCCGATGCAAGCGGTGACCGGGCATTCTAGCGTGCGACCGGCGACGCGACGCCGCGCTTGGCGGCGTCATGTATCTGCGAAAATGCGCCGATGGCCACCCGCGACGCTTTCATCCTGCCCGACGTGCTGGCGCCCGGCTTGCGCGTGGTGTTCTGCGGCACCGCGCCCGGCACGCGCTCCGCGCGCGAAGGGGCCTACTACGCGCATCCGGGCAATCACTTCTGGCGCACGCTGTTCGCCATCGGCCTGACCCCGCGGCTGCTGGTACCGGGCGAGTTCCGCGACGTGCTGCAGTTCGGCATCGGGCTCACGGACGTGGCCAAGCACCATTTCGGCTCGGACGCCGATTTGCCGCGCGCGGCGTTCGATGCCGCGGCGTTGCAACGCAAGCTCGCGCGCTATCGGCCGCGCATCGTCGCCTTCACCAGCAAGAACGCCGCGCGCGCGGGACTCGCGCTGGGTTCGCGCAATCCCGGTTACGGCGAACAACCGGTCCTGATCGGGCCCACGCGCGTGTTCGTGCTGCCGTCACCCTCGGGGCAGGCGCGCGGGTTCTGGAACGTCAAGCCCTGGCACGAATTGGCGGACGCCGTCACGCGTACGTAGCAGCGCGCAGGCGTGCCGCTGGCTACGAGGCCGGCGCTTCCGATTTGCGCACGATCAGCATCGCCAGTTCCAGCGACTGCTCGTAATTCAAACGCGGATCGACGGAAGATTTGTAGGCGCGCCCAAGATCGGCTTCCGACAAGTTGCGGGCGCCGCCCAGGCATTCGGTGACGTCCTCGCCGGTCAGTTCCAGGTGCACGCCGCCGAGGCGCGAATTTTCCGCGGCGTGGATGTCGAACGCCTGCTCCAGCTCGCTGCGGATGTTCGCGAAGCGGCGCGTCTTGACGCCATTGCCGAGCTTTTCGGTGTTGCCATGCATCGGATCGCACACCCACAGCACGCGCCGGCCGGTGGCCTTCACCGCGTTGATGAGGCGCGGCAGGTGCTGGCCGATGCCGCCCGCGCCCATGCGATGGATCAGCGTGAGACGGCCGGGTTCATCGTCGGGATTGAGGATGTCGATCAACGCCTTCAACTGGTCGTCGTGCATCGCCGGGCTGACCTTGACCGCGACCGGATTGCGGATACCGCGGCACATCTCCACGTGCGCGCCGTCGAGCGCGGCCGTGCGCATGCCGATCCACGGGAAATGCGTGGAAAGATTGAACCAGCCCCACTGGCGCGGCACCTGGCGCGTCAGCGCTTGTTCGTAGGGCAGCAGGAGCGCCTCGTGCGAGGTGTAGAAATCCGCACGCTGGAAACTCGCGATGGGTTCGCCGGCGAGCGTTTCCATGAAGCGCACCGCGTTGGAAATGCCGTCCACCATCTTCCGGTAGTCGGCCGCAAGCGGCGAATGGTCGACCCACGCGAGATTCCAGTATTCGGGGTGGTGCAGGTCGGCGAAACCGCCGTCGATCAGCGCGCGCACGAAGTTCATGGTCATCGCCGAGCGCGCGTGGCCTTCCAGCATGCGCGCGGGATCGGCGCGCCGCGCCTCGGGCGTGAATTCGGGACCGTTGACCAGGTCGCCACGATAGGCCGGCAAGGTCACGCCGTCGATGGTCTCGGTGTCGGCCGAACGCGGCTTGGCGTACTGGCCGGCGAAGCGGCCCACGCGCAGCACCGGCATGCGCAGGCCGTGCACCAGCACCAGGCTCATCTGCAGCAGCACCTTCAGGCGGTTGGCGATCACCTCGTTGTTGCAGTCGGCGAAGGTCTCCGCGCAATCGCCGCCCTGCAACAGGAAACGCTTGCCCTCCTGCGCGTCCGCAAGCTGCTGCTTCAGCGCCAGGATTTCCCACGACGTGACCAGCGGCGGCAGCTTCTTCAGCCGGGCGAGCGCCGCATCCAGTTCAGCCGGATCGTCGTACCGCGGCATCTGCTCGGCGGGGCGTGATTGCCAGCTCTCGACCTTCCACGGTGGCGCCTCGCGAACGGGGCGCAGCGGTGCACGTGAGGGAGATTCGGAAGCGGCCATTTCAATTCCTCATCGCGCGCAACGAAGGTGCGCGAGCCAGTTTATTGCCACGCGGGCGCGGCAGCAGCGCCCAGATGCCGAGCACGACGTACCAGATCAGCGTCCAGCCGGCCATCGACAGGCCGAGGAACTTCCACGTGACCTGCGCGCAATCGCCGGAGCCGCGCAGCATCGTGGTGATGAACTGGCTGAGCGGGATGTAGTGGCCTTTCAGTTGCGCCAGCAGCATGTCGAAGCCGGCGCCGCACGCCGGAATCTGGTCGGCCGGCAACGATTGCAGCCACAGTTGCCGCGCCGCCATGGCAATGCCGAACGCAGCGCCCACCAGGACCAGCACGACGTACACCCAGCGGCCGCGACCGCGCGGTGCGTGCAGTCCGCCGACGAGGAACCACAACCCCATCCAGATGAACGCCACGCGCTGCAGGATGCACAGGTTGCACGGCATCAGGTGCAGTTGCTGTTCGGCATACAGCGCATAACCCAGCATGGCCACGCAGATCAGGAAGCCGAGCAGGAAGGCGGTGCGGAAGGACCAGCGAAAAGGGTTCATGTCCAGTGATGCGCTGTGGGCAGGCTTGCCACAGTAACGGGTTCATCTGCCCCTGTCAGCACGCCTCAAGGCAGCATCAAAACGGCAGCAGCCCGGGTTTTACGCAGAATTTATGCAGACGGGTGATTTCGATACCCCGTTTTTATTCGCGCACTTCCAGCATGCACACCGGAATCCAGACATGGGCCGGCTGCGATGGACTTCGTTTACCTCCTGCTCCTCTTTGTACTACTCGGTGCGGTGTTCGGCTTTCTGCTGATCTGCGATCGCCTCATGGTGCGCAAATGAGCATGCTGTACGCCTTCGGCGCGCTGATTGCCGTCGTGCTGGCGATCTATCTGTGCGTGGCGCTGCTGAAGCCGGAGTGGTTCGAATGACCGCCAACGACCTGACCCAGGTGCTGGTGTACCTGGCCCTCCTGCTGGCGCTGGCATGGCCGGTCGGCCGCTACATGGCGAAGGTGTTCGCCGACGCGCCCAACCGCGTCACGCGCCTCGGTGCGCCGGTGGAGCACGCGTTGTACGGGCTCGCGGGCGTCCACGCCGACCGGGAAATGGACTGGAAGCGCTACGCAACCGCGATGCTGGTGTTCAACGTGCTGGGTGCGCTGGCCGTGTACCTGCTGCAGCGCGTGCAGCAATGGCTGCCATTGAATCCGCAGCACTTCGGCGCGGTGTCGCCGGACTCGGCGATGAACACCGCGATCAGCTTCGCCACCAACACCAACTGGCAGGGCTACGCCGGCGAATCGACCATGAGTTATCTCACCGACATGCTGGCGCTGACGGTGCAGAACTTCCTGTCCGCGGCCACCGGCATTGCGGTGCTGGTTGCGGTGGTGCGTGGCTTCGCGCGTCATTCGGCGCGCTCGCTCGGCAACTTCTGGGTGGACCTGACGCGCGCCACGCTTTACGTGTTGCTGCCGCTGTCATTGGTGATCAGCCTGCTGCTCGTTTCACAGGGCGTGATCCAGAATCTCAAGCCCTATGCCGACGTTCCGGTGGTGCAGGCGAGCAGTTATACCGCGACCACGAAGGATGCTGCCGGAAGCGAGGTTTCGAAAACGATCCCGGTGACCACGCAGACGCTGCCAATGGGACCTGCCGCGTCGCAGGTGGCGATCAAGATGCTGGGCACCAACGGCGGCGGGTTCTTCAACGCCAACTCGGCGCACCCTTACGAAAACCCGACGCCGTTCTCCAACCTGATCGAGATGTTGGCGATCTTCCTGATTCCGGGCGGGCTGTGCATCACCTTCGGAGAAATGGTGGGCGACAGGCGCCAGGGCTGGGCGATCCTCGCGACGATGCTGGTGATCTTCGTGCCGCTGGCGCTGGGTTGCATCGCCGCCGAGCAGGCCGGCAATCCCGCGCTGCACGGGCTCGCGGTGGACGCGCACGCCAGCGCCCTGCAAGCCAGCGGCAACATGGAAGGCAAGGAGGTGCGATTCGGCATCGCTGCATCCGGCTTGTTCGCGACGATCACCACGGCGGCCTCGTGCGGAGCCGTGAACGCAATGCACGATTCGTTCACCGCGCTCGGCGGCCTGGTGCCGATGTGGCTGATGCAGCTCGGCGAGGTGATCTTCGGCGGCGTCGGCTCCGGCCTCTACGGCATGCTCGCCTTCGCCGTGGTCGCGGTGTTCATCGCCGGCCTGATGGTGGGACGCACCCCCGAATACCTCGGCAAGAAGATCGAAGCCTACGAGATGAAGATGGCCAGCCTCGCAGTGCTGTTGCCCTGCGCGTTGATCGTGATCTGCACCGCGATTGCCGTGATGGTCCCCGCAGGCACTGGCGCGGTCGCCAACCCCGGCGCGCACGGCTTCAGTGAAATCCTGTACGCGGTCAGTTCGGCATCGAACAACAACGGCAGCGCGTTCGCCGGCTTGTCCGCGAATACGCCGTTCTGGAACGTGCTGCTGGGGGTGTGCATGTTCCTGGCCCGCTTTCCGCTCGCAATCGCGATGCTGGCGCTGGCCGGATCGCTCGCGGCCAAGAAGCACGTTCCGGTTTCGGCCGGCACGCTGCCCACGCACACGCCGCTGTTCGTGGCGCTGCTGGCTTCGGTCGTGATCGTGGTCGGCGCGCTCACCTTCCTGCCGGCGCTCGCGCTGGGACCGATCGCCGAATACCTGACGGCTGCACACTGACCCGGAACTCGAATCATGACTTCGCATGCCCATGCCGTCAGCCGCTTTGATCGCGAGCTGATCCTGAAAGCCGGCGCCGACGCCTTCCGCAAGCTGTCTCCGCGCCTGCAGTTCAGGAACCCGGTGATGTTCGTGGTGTTCGTGTGCAGCGTGCTGACCACGCTGCTGTGGGTACAGGCCATCCTGCGTCACGGCGAAGCGCCGGCCGGTTTCATCTTCTGGATCAGCGCGTGGCTGTGGTTCACCTTGCTGTTCGCGAACTTCGCCGAGGCATTGGCCGAAGGCCGTGGCAAGGCGCAGGCCGCGGCGCTGCGCAGCACGCGCAAGGACGTGATCGCCAAGAAGCTGTCGGCGGCCTCGCGCACCGCCGCAATCACCTTCGTGCCGTCCGCCGAATTGCGCAGCGGCGACCACGTGCTCATCGAAACCGGTGACACGATTCCGGGCGATGGCGAAGTGGTCGAGGGCGCGGCCAGCGTCGACGAAAGCGCGATCACCGGCGAATCCGCGCCGGTGATTCGCGAGTCCGGTGGCGACCGCAGCGCGGTGACCGGCGGCACCAGGATGTTGTCGGACTGGCTGGTGGTGCGCATCACGCGCAATCCGGGCGAGAGCTTCCTTGACCGGATGATCGCGATGGTGGAAGGTGCCGCGCGGCGCAGGACGCCCAACGAAATCGCGCTGACCATCCTGCTCGCCAAGTTCACCCTGATCTTCCTGCTCGCCTGCGTGACGCTGTTGCCGTATTCGATCTACAGCGTCGAAGTGACCCGCGCCGGGCACCCGATCACGCTGACGGTCCTGATTGCGTTGCTGGTGTGCCTGATCCCGACCACGATCGGCGCGCTGCTGTCGGCGATCGGCATCGCAGGCATGGACCGGATGATCCGCGCCAACGTGATCGCGACCTCCGGCCGCGCGGTGGAAGCCGCCGGCGACGTGGACGTGCTGCTGCTGGACAAGACCGGCACGATCACGCTGGGCAACCGCGAGGCGGTGGCCTTCCACCCGGCGCCGAGCATGGAAGAAGCCGAGCTGGCCGAGACCGCGCAACTCGCCTCGCTGGCCGACGAAACGCCGGAAGGCTGCAGCGTGGTGGTGCTGGCGAAAGAGAAATTCGGCTTGCGCGAACGGCAACTGGAAACACTGCACGCGCAGTTCGTACCGTTCAGTGCGCAAACCCGGATGAGCGGCGTGGACGTGGAAGGCCGCACGATCCGCAAGGGCGCGCTGGATGCGGTCGAGAGACACCTGCATCGGCTCGGCAGTCCGCTGCCGCCACGCGTCAAGCAGATCGCCGAGGAGATCGCGCGCCGCGGCGCGACGCCGCTGATCGTCACCGAAGGCGCGACCGCCCTGGGGGTGATCGAACTCAAGGACATCGTCAAGGGCGGCATCAAGGAACGCTTCGCGGAGATGCGCAAGATGGGCATCAAGACGGTGATGATCACCGGCGACAATCCATTGACCGCCGCGGCGATCGCGGCGGAAGCCGGTGTGGACGATTTCCTGGCCGAAGCGACGCCGGAAGCCAAGCTCAATCTGATCCGTGAACTGCAGGCCGAAAGCCGGCTGGTGGCGATGTGCGGCGACGGCACCAACGATGCGCCGGCACTGGCGCAAGCCGACGTGGCGGTGGCGATGAATACCGGCACCCAGGCGGCCAAGGAAGCCGGCAACATGGTCGACCTCGATTCCAACCCGACCAAGCTGATCGAGGTGGTCGAGATCGGCAAGCAGATGCTGATCACCCGCGGCGCGCTGACCACGTTCTCGATCGCGAACGACATCGCCAAATATTTTGCGATCATCCCGGCCGCGTTCGCGACGACCTATCCGGCGTTGAACGTGCTCAACGTGATGCACTTGGCCACGCCGCGCAGCGCGATCCTGTCGGCGGTCATTTTCAATGCGTTGATCATCGTGTTCCTGATCCCGCTGGCACTGAGGGGCGTGAAATACCGCGCGCTCGGGGCCGGCGCGCTGTTGCGCCGGAATCTGCTGGTCTACGGCCTGGGCGGTATCGTGGTGCCTTTCATCGGCATCAAGATCATCGACATGTTGCTGGTGCTGGCGGGGTGGGCATGATGCGCACGCTCGCGATCATCACCATCCTTGCGGCCTCGTTCGCCGCCGCATCCGGTGCGCGAGCCGATGCACCGGCAAGCCCGGTCACCGGCAACGTCGCGCTGGTTTCCGATTACATGTTCCGCGGCCTGACCCAGACATGGGGGAGGCCCGCGATCCAAGGCGGCGCCGATTATTCTGCTGCGAACGGCTTCGCCGCCGGATTCTGGGCGTCCGCCATCAGCGAGCGGAGTTATCCGGGTGCTGCGCTGGAGCTCGACCTCTACGCCAGCTACGGCCGCAGCTTCGGCAACGGCTGGTCATGGCGCGCGGGCCTGTACGGGTACGTCTACCCCGGCGGCAATCTCGACCACGCGAATCCACGCCTGCCATCCCGTCCGTTCGACACGCTCGAAGCCACCGTCGCGTTGGGCTGGAAGGGGCTCACGCTGAAATACAACCGCGCGCTCACCGATTATTTCGGCGCGGATGTGGAGGAAGGCTATCTCGGCAACTCCCGCGGGACGGGATATCTGCAATTCGACGCCACGCTGCCCCTGGACGGTGCCTGGAGTCTTGCGTTGCACGCAGGGCATACGCACTACACCACCGCGGTGGTCGTGCCGCTTGCAAATGGCGCACGCAATCCAAGCTACAGCGACTTTGGCGCGACGCTGAAATACCAGCTCGCAACGCATTGGTCGCTGAGCGGCGGCGTGACGCATGCCACCGATGCCGCCTTCTACCGCCGCACTGCCAGCCTGCTGAACCCCGGAGAGCTTCTCGATGTCGGCGGCACGCGCGGTTTCCTGATGTTCCAGGGCATTTTCTGAGCGGAGACACGTCATGGCCAGGTTGCTGCGCCAAGCCATCGTTACATTGCTGCTGCTGACCGCGATCACCGGTCTTGCCTACCCGTTCGCCGTCACCGGTCTCGCACAACTCGCGTTCCCGCATCAGGCCAATGGCAGCCTGATCCGGCACGACGGCAGGGCGATCGGTTCCGCGCTGATCGGCCAGTCGTTCACCGATCCGAAATATTTCTGGGGCCGGCCTTCGGCCACCACGCCGCAGCCCTACAACGGCACGGCGTCGGGCGGTTCCAATCTCGGCCCCGGCAACCCCGCGTTGACGGATGCGGTCAAGGCACGCATCGCCGCGCTGCGTGCGGCCGATCCCGGCAACACCGCGCCGGTGCCGGTGGATTTGGTGACGGCGTCGGGCAGCGGACTCGATCCGGACATTTCGCCGGCCGCCGCGCGATATCAAGTGGAGCGCGTGGCGCGTGCCCGCGGCCTGCCGCCCGCCGAGGTGCAGAAGTTGGTCGATCGCCATACGCGTGGCCGCCAGTTCTTCGTGCTGGGTGAACCGCGCGTCAACGTCCTGGAACTGAATCTCGCGTTGAACCGGCTGGCGGCGCGCTGATGCGCTAACGTAACGCCGCCTGCTTACCCGGCTCGCACATGACCGAAGCCGCCCGCGAAGTCCGTGCCGATGCGCTGCTCGACGCCGTATGCGACGAGCGGCAGCGCCGCCTGAAGATCTTCCTTGGCGCAGCCCCCGGCGTGGGCAAGACCTGGGCGATGCTGTCCGCCGCGCGCGAACTGAGGAAACAG
>DASZTT010000122.1:0-8841 GCA_035547895.1 Rhodanobacteraceae bacterium | reverse complement strand
CGTTGCTGCTTGCCGCTCGCGGGGTCCACCGCGTGCAACTTGTCGCCGGACGCAAACCAGATGCGTTCGCCATCGAACGTCACGCCGTTCACCCGATCGGCATCGGGGAACGGGCCGTATTCACGCACGACTTCAGCCGTTGATCGCTTCATGGCTTCGCCCTCGCGGCTCGGAATGGCGCCATCCTAATCCCCGGGCAGCGGGGCAGGGAGCAACAATGCAGTCGTGAATCCGGGCACCGGCGACACCAGCCAGCGCCGCGACCGGCCACGACCGAACGATTGCACCTTGTTCGAGGCAGCCAGCGCATCGAGCGCGCGCTGCACGTTGCGCTGGCTGGCGCCCAGCGCCAGGGCCAGGGCCGAACTCGACCAGGCTTCGCCATCGGACAGTACCGCCAGCACCGCCGCGTGTTTTTCTTCCACCGGCCGTGCCAGTACCACGACCTCGTGGGACGATCGCGGCGCCAGTTCGAAACCGGCCGGGGTCGCCCGGATGTCGGCGATGTTGCGCACGGCGGCCCGAAGCCGGCCCATTTCCACCCGCAAGCGCGCGCGGTGCGTTTCGTCCGCATAGCGCGTACGGAAGGCATCCGCGATCAGGGCATTTCTTGGCACGTCGCCCGGCCATGCTTCGGCCAATGCGCGCGCAAGCGCGAACAACACCGGCCGCGAGGCCAGGGAAATGATTGACCCCGAATCGCTTACCTCGTAACGGCAGGCATCGACGAGGAAGCATGGCGATGCCAGCAAGACTTCGACCTGCTCCAGCGTGAGCGAGTGTTGCTGGCCGCGCGAAATCCGGCGCGCCGCCGGCGCATCGAGTGCGCGAGCCAGGCTTGCGACTTCCGCCACGAGGGCAGGGATGCCGGCCTGGCCCGCAGCCGAGCGTGCGCGACCAAGCGCCTGCCGTGCCACGGCCGCTTGGATACGCCGCATCGCGATGCCGGCGAGGCTCAGTTCGTGGACGGCGCGCAAGGCCGGCGGCAGCGTTGCAGCGTCCAGCGTGGCGAGCGCGCTTTCGGCGTGGTCCAGCCGGCCGATCAGGAGCAGGCGACGGACCGCGAGATAACGTGCATGGGCTGCGTTGATCCGGTCGCCGCGCGCCTCCAGCGTCACGCGTGCGGCATCGAGCTGCTCTTCCTGCCAACCGAGTTCGCGCGATGCCAGCGCGATTTCCGCCTCCGCCACCACGCAGCGCGCACGCGCCACCGCTTCCCTGCGTCCGAACGCACGCGCCGCGCGCCGCACCAGCGCCTTCGCACGATCGAAATCGCCGAGCTGTGCCATCGCAATGCCGCGCAGTGCCAGCGCGGGCGCATCCTCGCGCAGGGCGACCCGTTTCAGCGCACCCAGCGGATCGCCCACCGCCAGCGCACGCGCCGCGGCCGTGATCAGCGAGTCCACTCGAACGGGTCCGTTTGAAACCGCGCCACGATTGTCACTCCCACCCTCTGGAAGCCCGGTCGCATTCTATCGATCACCGACCGATGACCGGCAGCGACCGGCCTCGGCGAAACCGCGAAGGAGAACGAAATGGAAAAGATGACCGTGTGGGGCTTCAGTTGGGTGCCGTCCGCCGCCCAGGGACTGGTGCGTGATCTGCGGGTGCGCTGGGCGCTGGAAGAGGCAGGCCTTCCCTACGCAACCCGATGCGTCGACATTTCGGCGCGGCACTCGCCGGACTATCGGCGCATACATCCGTTCGGACTGGTACCTGCGTTCGAATCCGAAAAGGGCACCATGTTCGAGTCCGGCGCCATCGTTTTGGCCATCGCCGAGGAATGCGAGGCGCTCATGCCGGCCGATCTCCGCATGGAAACGCTGACCTGGATATTCGCCGCGCTCGATACCGTGGAGCCGCCGCTGTGGAACCTGCTCGGGATCGACCTGCTGCACCACGACGAGGAATGGGCCAGGCTGCGGCGTCCAGGCGCAATCGACGAAGCGAAGACCCGACTGGCCGCGCTCACCGAGTGGCTGGATGACCGTCCATACCTGCTGGGCTGTTTCACGGCCGCCGATATCCTGATGGCGACCGCGCTGCGGTTCGTCCGGCATACCGATCTGGTGGCGGGGTTCCCGGCGCTCGACGCCTACCTGAAGCGCTGCGAGGCACGTCCGGCATTCCAGGCCGCGTTGCGCGACCAGATGGCCGGCTACGAGCGCAACGTGCCGCTCGCCGCCTGATGCGGAAAAGGAGAGAGTGTGATGACCAGGCAAACAACCTCGCACAAGACCGCAACGCGCGAAGAATGGCTGAAGGCGCGCCTGGCATTGCTGGACGCGGAGAAGGATCTCACGCGCCGCAGCGATGAACTGGCGCGGCAACGGCAAGGCCTGCCATGGGTCCGGGTCGACAAGGATTACCGGTTCGACACCGACGACGGCAGCGCTTCACTGACGGACTTGTTCCGCGGACGCTCGCAGTTGCTCGTCTACCACTTCATGTTCGGGCCGGACTACACGGCCGGCTGCCCGTCGTGCTCGATGATTGCCGACGGCTTCAACGGATTCGCCGAGCACCTGGCGAACCACGACGTGATGCTGTGGGCGGTTTCGCGCGCGCCGCTGCCGAAATTGCAGGCCTACAAACGCCGGCTGGGATGGACGTTTCCGTGGGCGTCCTCGTTCGGAGGCGATTTCAACTTCGACTACAGCGTCGGCTTCACCGACGTGCAGCAGAGCCAGGGATACGCGTACAACTTCCACGAACAGCCGCCGATTCCTGCCGACGCGCGCGGTGGCCCGAACGGGCATGCCGCGATGTGCGGCGTGGACCTGCGGACGTACCTGCGCGAAATGCCCGGCATGAGCGCATTCGTTCTGGAAGACGGCATCGCGTATCACACCTATTCGACGTACGCGCGCGGGCTCGATGGGTTGTGGGGCGCCTACCAGTGGCTGGATCGCGCACCACGCGGGCGAAATGAGTCTGGCCCCTGGTGGCGCCGCCGCGACGAGTACGCACGATCGTGATCCATCCTGTTGTCGGAGACCCCATGGACGCTGCACGCCCGCCATCCTCCCCGAACGACGTCTCGGCGCGGCTGCACCTCGCCGCCACGCCGATGTTCGCAACGATGGCGCTGCTGACCGCAGTCACAGGCCATCCCGTGGACATGCTGTGCAATGGAATGCACGGCATGTCGCTGTTCGGCGGGATGCCGCTGATGTATGTCCTGATGGCTGTCGTGCACGCCGCGCCCTGGTTCACCCGTGTCTCCCGTGCGTGGGCTGGATTGCACAACGCGGTAGCGGGGCGCAGAATGAAGGTTCGTAGCCCGCTGGACGGGTCGGCATACGGGAACGCTCAGGATGGCACCGACGGCTTACCTGCGCACTGGCGTCGCAGGCCTCGACGATGTTCTGGCCGGCGGATTTTCTCCCGGCAATATTTTCCTGATTGAAGGCAAGCCTGGTACCGGCAAGACAACGCTCGCGGTCCAGTTCATGTTGGCCGGGGCGCAAGCCGGCGAGCGTGGCCTGTACATCACGATGTCGGAGACCGAAGCCGAACTGCGCGCCGGTGCCGCGTCGCACGGTTGGGATATCGAAGGCCGGTTCGACATCTTCCAGATGACCCCGCCCGAGGTGCTGCCCGCGACCCAGGAGCAGACGCTTCTTTATTCGTCCGATCTCGAACTGGGCGAAACCACCAAGCTGATCCTCGACCAGATCGCACGCGCCCGCGCCACGCGCATCGTCATCGACAGCCTGTCGGAAATCCGCCTGCTTGCGCAAAGTTCGCTGCGCTACCGGCGCCAGATCCTGGCCCTCAAGCATTATTTCGCCGCGCAGGGTTCCACGGTCCTGATGCTGGACGACCTGACCTCCGAAGAGCACGACAAGACCGTCCACAGCATCGCCCATGCGGTGGTCAAGCTCGAGGAGCTCGTGCGCGACTATGGTCCCTCGCGGCGAAGGCTGCGCGTGACCAAATACCGCGGACATGCGTTTCGCGCGGGTTTCCACGATTTCGCGATACGCACGGGCGGCGTTGCGGTGTTTCCACGCCTGGTCGCAGCCGAATACCGCGCGTCCTTTGCCCGCCGGCAGCTTTCGAGCGGCAGCACCGAGTTCGACCAGCTGCTGGGCGGCGGTGTCGAAACGGGGTCCAGCACGCTGATCCTCGGGCCCGCCGGAACCGGGAAGAGCACGCTGGCGATGCAGTTCATGTCCGCGGCCATCGGGCGCGGCGAAAAATGCGCGATGTTCGTGTTCGACGAAGAGCTGGGGCTGTTGTTCGCGCGCAGCCGTCCCCTGGGATTCGACCTCGAGGCCTGGCGCGATTCCGGGTTGCTGCACATCTCGCAGGTGGATGCGGCCGAACTGTCGCCCGGCGAATTCACCCAGCGCGTACGCGACGTCATGAGTGATGATCTGAGCTGCGTGGTGATCGACAGCCTCAACGGCTATCGCGCCGCCATGCCGGACGAATTTTCACTCACCCTGCACATGCACGAACTGCTGCAGTTCCTCAATCGCAGGGGAGTCGCGACCTTCCTGACGCTCTCGCAGCACGGGGTAGTCGGGGATGCGGCTACGCCGGTGGAATTGACCTACCTTGCCGATACGGTCGTGCTCTTGCGTTACTTCGAAGCCTCCGGCGCGATACGCCGCGCCGTGTCGGTGATCAAGAAGCGCACCGGCGCGCACGAACAAACGATACGCGAGTTCCACATCCATGCGACGGGCCTGGCCATGGGCAGGCCTTTGACGGCTTTCAGGGGAATACTCGATGGCAGGCCGGTTTTCGTGGGCGAAACCGACGCCTTGCTCGAACAGTTGAAGACCTGATGCCGACTGCCAAGTGTCTGCTGCTTGCCCCTACCGGCCGCGATGCCAGCGTCGCCAGGATCCTGCTTGAGAAGGCCGGCGTCGAAGCAGTCGAGTGTGCAGATCTCGGGCAGTTGCAGGCGGGCCTTTCGGACGACGTGGATCTGGTGGTGGTCGCGGATGAGGCGCTGCGCGGCTCCGGGCTGGAGCCCATCGCCGCTTGGGTCCAGGCGCAACCGAAATGGTCGGATCTGCCATTCGTGGTGATGACCAGGAAGAGCCATGGTCCAGCCCGCGAATCGGAACTGGCAACCATCTCGAATGCGCTGCGCAACGCGACGCTGCTGGAGAGGCCGTTCCGGCCGAGCACGTTCGACAGCGTGATCGCAGCCGCACGCAAGGCCCGCGAGCGCCAGCGGGAGGCACGCGCGCACATCCGCACGCTTCGCGAGGCCGAACTGCAATTGCGCTCGGCACTGCGCGCGGGTCACCTGGGCGCGTGGCGCCTGGACGTCGAGAGCGCCACGCTGGTTGCCTCCGAAGAGTGCAAGGAAGCTTTCGGGCGGGCCGCGGACGCGCCTTTCACGCTGCAGGATCTGCTTTCGCAGGTGCACCCGGATGACGCGAAGACGGTGCGGGCCGTGCTGCGTGCGCGCGAAGACGAGACCGACGAGATCGCGCAATTCCGCAACCGCTGGCCGGATGGCACGCGCCACTGGACGGAACTGCGGGCCCGCACGGCGCGCGACCTTTCGGGCAAGGCGTGGCTCACGGGCGTGGTGAGCGACATCACCGAACGCAAGGCCTTCCTCCTCACACTGGAAGGCATCAACGAGGAGCTTGAGCAGAAGGTGGCCGAACGCACGGCCGCGCTCGAGAAGGCGCACGACACGGTGCTGCAGGAAATCGAACAACGCCAGCGCACCGAAAGCCGCCTGCGCCAGGCGCAGAAGATGGAAATGATCGGCCAGCTCACCGGCGGCGTCGCGCACGACTTCAACAACCTGCTGATGGCGATCCTCGGCAATCTCGACCTGCTTCGTACCCGGGTGACGGGAGACACCAAGGCCAGGCGGTGGATCGACAACGCAATGGAAGGAGCACAACGCGGAGCGGCGTTGACGCGGCGCCTCCTGGCGTTCGCGCGGCGACAGGAACTGGTGGTTGAGCGCAGGGACGTCGCCGCGCTGGTCAAGGGCATGCGCGACCTGATGCAAAGCTCGATCCCGCCGGGCATCGACCTGCACATCGAGGCACCGGAGGGCTTGCCGACGGCGCGCCTCGACAGCGTGCAGGTCGAACTGGCGGTCCTCAACCTCGTCGTCAACGCGCGGGATGCGATGCCGGGCGGCGGACGCCTGTGCGTGATCGTCGATACCGCGCGGCAGGAAGCCGGGAATGGTGCAACGCCTGCGAACTACGTGCGCATCAGCGTCACCGATACGGGTTCCGGCATGGACGAGGAAACGCTCGCCAAAGCCACCGAACCGTTCTTCACGACCAAGGAGGTGGGGAAGGGCACCGGACTCGGGCTGTCCATGGTCCACGGCCTGGCGCAGCAGCTCGGTGGTGACCTGCGCCTGCACAGCCGGCCCGGCGAGGGCACGCGCGCCGAACTCTGGTTGCCGGCATGCAATGAAAACGCCGAGCCACTGGCGGAATGGGGCCACGCGTACACGCCCGCCGGTCCGGCGCGCGCCCGGATCCTGCTGGTGGACGATGACAGACTGGTCGCGAGCAGCACCACGGCATTGCTGGAAGAACTCGGTTACAAGGTGACCGTCGCCGATACACCCGCGGCTGCCCTGGAAATCATCCGCAGCGACCAGCCCATCGATCTGGTGCTTACCGATTTCCTGATGCCCAAAATGAATGGTTCGGAGCTCGCAAAAGCGGCAAGGCTGGAGCGGCCCGATCTGCCCATCCTCCTCGTCACGGGCTATGCCGAGTTGTCGGAAGCGCACGAAATCGATTTGCCACGCCTCAGCAAGCCGTTCCGCCTGCATGATTTGCAGACGCAGTTGCGCCGGCTTCTGAATTGAGCGGCGGTAAGAACCGCCGGACGGCTGCATAATTCCCGTCATTCGAACCTGCGGCGGACGCGCGCGGGATCGCTTCGGTCCATTCCCGGGAAACGCCCACACGATGCAGCCTCAAATCACGCAGCGCGTCTTTTCGGAAGCCGAAGTGGCGTACATGCAACGCGCCCTCGAGCTGGCAGTACACGCACGGGACGCCGACGGCGAAGTACCCGTGGGTGCCGTGCTGGTGTCGGGCGCGAAAATCGTCGGCGAGGGCTGGAACCGCAACATCACGCTCAGCGACCCGAGTGCGCACGCCGAAATCGGCGCGCTTCGCGACGCCGGGCAGCGGCTCGGCAATCATCGATTCCCCGGTTCGGCGCTGTACGTGACGCTGGAACCGTGCGCGATGTGCGCCATGGCACTGGTGCATGCGCGCGTTGCGCGCGTCGTGTATGCGGCCAGTGATCCCAAGACCGGCGCCGCCGGTAGCGTGTTCGATACGCTGACATCCGAGCGTCACAACCATCGCGTCGAAGTGCAGGGCGGCCTCCTTGCGGAAGAATCCGCAGCGCTGCTGCGGGAGTTTTTCCGTTCGAAACGCTGAATCCACTGCCATCGCCGGCGCAGGCCGAGGCCCAGCCTGAATTCGTCGCGGCTCGCCGCGATTCTTAACGACCTGACGGGCCGCGAAAAACTTTCGCAGGCGGGAAGCTTTTGCAACTCCCGTCGCGCTTGCAACGTGCTGGCAACGCGCCTCCACCACGACCGCACGGTGGCACGTGGCATGCATTCCTCCGCGCTTTCACGAGGAGACAATGCCATGGGACGGCACCACGAACGCTATTCACCGGATTACGAAGACCACGGCATCGGCGACACGGCCCGCCGCAACGCGGAGGCCGATTATCGCGACCAGTTCGGCAAGGGCCGACGCACGCAGAACATGCCGGAGGATTACGGCACCACGCGCACGCCCGAACCCTTCGATCGCACCAGTTATCGCGACGAATACGGCCGTTACGGCGAGCGCTATGGTGAAGAACGATCCCGCTTCCCCGGTCGAGGCTGGAGCAGTGGCTACCCAGGCGGCGATCGCCCGGGTACGCGTGGTGACGCAGGCATGGGCCGCGCCTACAGCGGCAACTACGAAAGCCTGCAGCGCGACGAGCCGCTGGGTTACGGCGAACGCGCCGGCCGCGGATTCGCGCGCGGCTTTCGCGGGCGTGGCCCGAAGAACTACACGCGTTCCGACGAACGCATCCAGGAAGATATCAACGAACGCCTGTGGGATGCCGACGACGTCGACGCCAGCGACGTGACGGTCGAGGTGAAGGACGGCGAGGTCACCCTGCGTGGCAACGTCGAGCACCGCGGCATCAAGCATCGCATCGAGGACATCGCGGACGCGTGCAGTGGCGTGAAGGACATCCACAACGAAATCCGCGTGCAGCCGCGCAACGAGTGGCCGTATGACAAGGGCGTCGCGCCGGGCTCCATGGGCGGCTCAGCCGGCGAATCGCAAAGGGACCCGGCACGCGGCGAAGGCATGGTCCAGTCCACGATCGAGAACATGCCGCCGCGCGGGTAGGCTTTCCGCGCACGCAGATTCAGTTGGCGTTCGGCCCCGTACTCAAGCGGCGGCAGTGTATCCAAAGTAACGTCTGTCCGGCGTTGCTGACGAGGCCGCGCCGGCATTCGGTCTTGCCGTCGCATTGACCCGCGCTTTACTCGCGACGGCGCATGATGGATGCTTGCCAATCAGTGCTCACCGCGCCGTTCATCATGCCCAACGAAAAATCAGGGATCGATCATGATGCAGGTGTGCCGCGAAATCCGGACACGGAGCAACGCAGCACGCTGAACTTTCCCGTCGTCGGCCTGGGCGCTTCGGCCGGCGGCATGACCGCGCTCAAGACCTTCCTGCAGCAGATGCCGAAGAATAGCGGTCTGGCATTCGTGGTGATCCTGCACCTGTCGCCCAGGCATGAGAGCGTGGCCGACAAGGTGCTGCAGACCGCCACCCGCATGCCGGTGCACCA
>DASZTT010000121.1:0-2584 GCA_035547895.1 Rhodanobacteraceae bacterium | reverse complement strand
ACCTTCCGCCGCACCGCGAAGCTCGCTGGCCATCGGATGGAAGATGTGCAGATCGCCCTCCAGCGTGGCGATCAGTTCACGCATGGGCAGCAGGTGGAATGGCGTGAAGCCGATGATGATCGCTGTCATCGCAATGCTTTTCCGCGCTTTGCCATCCCGACATGCGGCGAGCGCATCGCGGGCGGATTCGGGAACGGGACGCGCTTCATTGCGCCAGACAATCCCACGAAACCGGCGTGTTGGCCTTGACTGCGCGTGCAAGCCGCCGTCCGATCACGCCATCTAGGTGTTTCGGCGCCAGCCCATAACCCGGCCGCACGCTCCTCACTGCATCGACGGTGATCATTTCGCCTGCACCCAGGTCTTTCACGAAGTACAGCGAGCGCCGGAACTTCGCATTCGCATGCTCGCTGGACTTCAATCCATAATCGACGCGGCCCAGCGCGGACCATGCGGTGCGGACGTCCCGGCAAAGCGCTTCCAGCTCCACCGGTTCCAGCGAGAAGCTGTCGTCGGGGCCGCCGCCGCCGCGGTCGAGCGTGAAGTGTTTCTCGATGATGGAGGCGCCAAGCGCCACGCTGGCAATGGCCGTGGTGTTGTCCAGGGTGTGATCCGAAAGGCCGACCACGGCATCGAATCGCTGGTGCATGTCGATGAGCGTGCGCAAGTTGTAGTCAGCGGCGGGAGCGGGGTAGCCGCTGACGCAATGCAGGATCGCCACTTCCTTGCAGCCGCCCCCGCGCGCTGCCTGCAGGGCCTCGCCGATCTCGTCCGCATCGGCAATCCCGGTGGAGATGATCATGGGCTTGCCGGTGCCGGCCACGTACCGGATCAACGGCAGGTCCACCGCTTCGAACGACGCAATCTTGTAGGCAGGAGCACCGAGGCCCTCCAAAAGATCGACGGCGGTGTTGTCGAAGGGCGAACTGAAGATCGTTATGCCGGCCTTGCGCGCGTGCTCGAAAAGCGGGGCATGCCATTCCCATGGCAAAAAGGCTTCCGCATAGAGATCGAACAATCTGCGCCCGTCCCACAATCCCCCATGGATCCGGAAATCTTCTCCGTCACTGTCCAACGTGATCGTGTCCGGACGATAGGTTTACAGTTTCACCGCATCGGCACCGGCGCGCCTGGCCGCCTCGATGATGCCGAACGCCTTTTCGATGCTACCGTCGTGGTTCGCGGACATCTCCGCGATCACGTAGGGCGGTTCGCCCGGGCCGATGCGCCGTCCTGCGATACCGATCGTCCGGGTTTGCGCTTCGAATGCCATGTCTCAGTGCCGTTCCAGCCAGTCGGTCGCTTCCAGTCCGAAGCAAAGCACATCGTGGCTGGTGGCGCCATCGGAAGAACGCCTTTGCGCGATGGCCTCTTCGGCAAAACCAAGCTTTCGGTGGAAAGCCTTGGAGGGTTCGTTGGAGACGATCGCCTCGCCCCTGACCTTGCGGAGCTTCAGCTGCGTGAATGCATGGTCCAGCGCTGCCGTGCCCAGCTTCGTGCCGGTTCCGGCAGGTGCACCCGGCACCGCGTAGAAACCCCAATCCGCGACACCGTCATTCCCCGTTTCGGTGAACTGGACGAAGCCGAGTGGCATGCCGGCCTGCTCGACGATCAGCAGATGCCGGTGCGGATCCCGACTGACCCGCGCATACCATTCGCGATGCTCGGCAGGGGAAATCTCGTGCGAATTGTACATTCGGCTTCTTACGTCCGGATGATTGCGCCAGCGCAAGACGCTTTCCAGGTCATCTTCACGCATTCCGCGCACCCGGACATCCCATTGGCGCAGCACGCGGGTCACTCTTTCGGCGCCCCGGCCATCGCAAACTTCTCTCGCAGCCCCCGACATCCGGGCAAGCACTTCGCTGTCTAGCCCGGTCATGGCGCGAGGAAGCATCACGGCAATCGAGTCGATGTCCCCCAGAACCCTGGCGGCTCCGGCCCGCTCCAGCGAACGGGCCACGTCCTGCTGATTGCTTGCCGTGACCACCAGCAAGGAAGGCGCTCCCAGCACACAACGTTCCCACGCACTGCCTCCGGCCGCACCGATGGCAAGGTCGCAATCGGCGATCAGTTCGGCCACATTCGAGGCATCGACTTTCACCTCGCAAGGCCACGGCATCGCGGCAGCCAGGCTCCTGATTGCGTCCAGCCATGGCGCCCGCGCACCCATCAGCACCGCCAGGCGGCAATCCTGCGGCAACGTGCATTGACGCAGGGCTTGCAGCACCCGCCCCGTGGCGTTCAGCTGATCCACGCCTCCCATGCTGACGAGGATGTTGCGCAGCCCGCCCGCAGCGCGGCGACGCAGGCTGTGTTCGCGCACCGCGGAAAATTCCGCGCGCAATAACGCGTAACGCGTCCCGGCGAGCAACAAGCAACCATGCGGCACAAGTCCCGCATACTCGGCGGCCCGGCGCCCGAGGGTCTGGTCCAGCAGCAGATCGCAGTCATGCGGCCGGTCGACGAGGTCGTCGATCACCATCAGGTGGCCGCAGAATGGCCGGACCTTGCGCTCCCAGGCGCGATCAAGTGCGTAATGGTCGAGGACCAGCCAATCGGGTCGCATTGCCTGCAGGACGAC
>DASZTT010000120.1:0-20929 GCA_035547895.1 Rhodanobacteraceae bacterium | reverse complement strand
GGCGATGCGGTGGCGCGCGGCGCGGCGGGCGCGATCGTGTCGCGGCGCGTGGACTCCAGCCTTCCGCAGATCGTGGTGGCCGACACCTGGCACGCGCTCGGCGATCTCGCCAGTGCGGTGCGTGCGCAGCGCGACGTCACGGTGATCGGCATCACCGGCTCGAACGGCAAGACCAGCGTCAAGGCGCTCGCTGCACGCATCCTCGCCCGCCACGGCAAGACGCATTCCAACAGCGGCAGCTTCAACAACGAGATCGGTCTGCCGCTGACGCTGCTGGCGATGCCGCAGGACACGCGCTTCGCGGTGCTGGAAATGGGCGCCGGCAAGCCGGGCGACATTGCGTATCTCGCGTCGATCGCGCGTCCGCGCGTCGGCCTGGTCAACAACGTCGCGCCCGCGCACCTCGAGCGCATGCACACGCTGGAAGGCATCGCCGAAACCAAGGGTGCGATGTACCAGGCGTTGCCCGTGGACGGCGTCGCCGTGATCAACGCCGACGATGCGTTCGCGATGTATTTTGCGGGCCTTGCCGGATCGCGCCGCAAGCTGCGGTTCGGGCTTGATGCGGACGCGGATGTCCATGCCAGCGACATCATGCTAGATGCCGCGGGCAGCCGCTTCAGGTTGAAGGCGCCCTCGGGTGATGCGCAGATTCACCTGCCGCTGCCGGGCCGCCACAACGTCGCCAACGCGGCGGCGGCGGCGGCGCTGGCACTCGCGGTGGACGTGCCGCTGGACGCGATAGTCGCGGGTTTGCAGGACGCCGAAGCGGTCGGCGGCCGGCTGCTGCGGCGCGAGTCTCCGCAAGGCTGGACGCTGTTCGACGACAGTTACAACGCGAATCCCGGTTCCGCGCTGGCCGCGGTGGCGACCCTGGCGTTGCAACCCGGCGAGCGCTGGCTGGTGCTGGGCAACATGGGCGAGCTCGGCCCGGACGCCGCGGCCTTGCACGCGAATATCGGCCGCGCGGCGCGCGAGCAGGGCATCGTACGCCTGTACGCGGTCGGTGCGCTGGCGGCCAGTGCGGCGAAGGCGTTCGGTGCGGATGCGCGCGTCTTCGCCGATCAATCCAGCCTGGTCGCGTCGTTGCGGCGCGACCTGCACGCCAATGTCAGCGTGCTGGTGAAGGGCTCGCACGCGTCGCACATGGAGCGCGTCGTCGCAGCGCTGCTGGACGACAGCAAGGGGGACGGCCGGCATGCTGCTTGAGCTTTCAAGGTGGCTCGAAACCTATTTCGGCGCGTTCCGCCTGTTCGACTACATCACGTTCCGCACCATCATGGCGGCGCTGACGGCGCTGTTCGGCGCGCTGTTCTTCGGACCCGCGGTGATCCGTCGCCTGACCGAACTGAAGGCCGGGCAGGTGGTGCGCAGCGACGGTCCGCAAACGCATCTATCGAAGGCCGGCACGCCGACGATGGGCGGCACGCTGATCCTGGCCGCGGTGGTGATTGCGACGCTGTTGTGGGGCGACCTGCACAGCCGTTACCTGTGGGTGGTGCTGCTGGTGACGCTGGCGTGCGGCGCGATCGGGTTCTACGACGATTACCGCAAGCTCGTGTTGAAGGACCCGCACGGCTTGCCCGCGCGCTGGAAATATCTCGCGCAATCGGTGGTGGGCCTCGCCGCCGCGCTGTTCCTGTTCTACACCGCCAACGTGCCGGCCGCGACCGCGCTGTACGTGCCACTGTTCAAGCACGTCGCGATTCCGCTGGGCGGCGGCTTCGTGGTGGTTGCCTACCTCTGGATCGTCGGGTTCTCGAACGCGGTGAACCTCACCGACGGCCTCGACGGTCTCGCGATCATGCCGGCGGTGCTGGTGGCCGCGGCACTCGGCGCGTTCGCCTACCTTGCGGGCAACGCGGTGTTCTCGGCTTACCTCGGCATTCCGTCGATTCCGGGCGCGGGCGAGCTTGCGGTGTTCTGTGGCGCGCTGACCGGATCGGGCCTGGGATTCCTGTGGTTCAACACGTATCCGGCGCAAGTGTTCATGGGCGATGTCGGTGCGCTCGCGATCGGTGCGGCAATCGGCTGTGTCGCCGTGATCGTGCGCCAGGAAATCGTTCTGCTGGTGATGGGCGGGCTGTTCGTGGTCGAAACCGCGTCGGTGATGCTGCAGGTCGGCAGCTTCAAGTTGCGCGGCAAGCGCGTGTTCCGGATGGCACCGATCCACCACCACTTCGAATTGAAGGGCTGGCCGGAGCCGCGCGTGATCGTGCGGTTCTGGATCATCTCGGTGGTGCTGGTGCTGGTTGGACTGGCGACGCTCAAGGTGCGGTGATGGTCGGATTAGGATCCTCGCAAGCGGTGCGCAAATACGGTCCCCGGGGCCGCCACGACCCGTGGCTGCTGCTGGCGATCGCCGGGCTGGTGGCGTTCGGCATCGTGATGGTGGCGTCGAGTTCCATCGCGGTCGCGGACGGCCAGCACATCGGCGAGTTCCATTACCTGAAACGGCACGTCGCATTCCTGCTGGTCGGCGGCGCGGCCGCGTGGTTCGTCGCTGCGCGCGTCGAGCTGGACTGGCTGGAGCGCTACTCCGGGCGGATGATGCTGGTCACCTTCGGCTTGCTGCTGCTGGTGTTCGTGCCGCATCTCGGCATGCGGGTCAACGGCGCGCGCCGCTGGATCAACCTTGGCATTTCCGGTTTCCAGCCGGTCGAACTCGCCAAGCTGACGGTGGTGCTGTACGTCGCGAGCTACCTGGTGCGGCACCGCGATGCCGTCGAAACGAAATTCCTCGGCGCCGTGAAGCCGGTCGTGGTTGCGGGCCTGACCGCGGTACTGCTGCTGGCGCAACCCGATTTCGGTTCGGCCGCGCTGATCGGCGTCGTCACCATCGGGATGCTGTGGCTGGGCGGGGCGCGGATGCGCAATCTGGTGATCATGGGCCTGCCGATGCTTCCGCTGGGCGCATGGCTGGCGTTGTCGACCGACTATCGCGTCAAGCGGCTCACGTCGTTTCTCGATCCGTGGAAGGATCCGTTCGACAACGGCTTCCAGTTGACCCAGGCGCTGATTGCAGTTGGACGCGGCAAATGGTTCGGCGTGGGCCTGGGCGGCAGCGTGCAGAAATTGTTCTACCTGCCGGAGGCGCACACCGATTTCATCCTCGCTGTGATCGCCGAGGAACTCGGCTTCGTCGGCGTGCTGTTCGTGCTCGCGTTGTTTGCATTGCTGGTCGGCCGCGGTTTGCAGCTCGGGCTGCGCGGCGTGGAAGTGGGCCAGCACCGCGCCGGCTACGTCGCGTTCGGGCTTTCGCTGGTGATCGGGCTGCAGGCGTTGGTGTCGGTCGGCGTGAACCTGGGCGTGCTGCCGACCAAGGGCCTGACGCTGCCGCTGATCAGCTCCGGCGGGTCGAGCACGCTGATGACCTGCGTGATGCTGGGCGTTCTGTTGCGCGCGGCGTACGAAATCCACCGCGCCGAGGACGCGCGGCGGATGGCGACGCGGCGGCCGGCCGGTTCTCACGCAGCCGGCGTGGCGACGGATCGCGTTTCCGCCGAATTGCCGCTGGCGGCGCGCACGCGCATCGAGCCGACGCTCAACGAGGTGCATGCATGAGCGACGTGCAGGCGCCCGTGCTGATCATGGCCGGCGGTACCGGCGGCCATATCTTCCCCGGCCTGGCGGTCGCGGCCGCGCTGCGCGCGCGCGATGTGCCGGTGCTGTGGTTGGGCGCCGAAGGCGGGATGGAAAACCGCATCGTGCCGGAGCATCACGTCACGCTGAAAACGCTGCATGTGAAGGGTCTGCGGGGGAAGGGTGTGCGCCAGCGCATCGCGGCGCCATGGATGCTGGCGCGGGCGCTGTTCGGCGCATGGCGCGCGCTGCGCGATGCGAATCCGCGCAGCGTGCTGTCGATGGGTGGCTACGTGGCCGGTCCCGGCGGCATCGCCGCTTGGTTGCAGCGGCGTCCACTGCTGGTGCACGAGCAGAATCGCATCGCGGGCTTCACCAACCGCGTGCTGGCACGCGTCGCACGCAAGGTGATGTCGGGATTTCCCGATGCGTTTCCGCCGGCCGCGCACGCCGAGTGGAGCGGCAATCCGGTGCGTGCCGACATCGCCGCGCTGCCTGCGCCAGGACTGCGCTTCGCCAATCGCGTCGGTGCGCCGCGCCTCCTGGTCCTCGGTGGCAGCCTCGGCGCGCGCACCCTGAACCTGGGTGTGCCGAACGCGCTGTCGCGCATTCCCTCGGAACGCCGTCCGCAAGTGCGCCACCAATGCGGCGCCAGGCATGTCGAGGACACGCGCGCCGCCTACGCACGCGCCGATGTGCAAGCCACGGTCGAGCCGTTCATCGCCGACATGGCTTCGGCGTACGCGTGGGCCGATTTCGTGATCTGCCGCGCGGGCGCCCTGACGCTGGCGGAACTCGCCGCGGCTGGCCTGGGTTCCATCCTGCTGCCCTTCCCGTACGCGGTGGACGACCACCAGACCAGGAACGCGGAAGGCTTCGTTGCGATCGGAGCCGCCGAACTGGTGCAGGATCGCGACTTCGATCCGTCGCGCTTCGCCGGCATGCTGGAACGCCTGCTGCGCGATGCGGACAAGCGTCTCGCGATGGCCACCGCCGCGCGCACGCTGGCCAGGCCCGATGCCGCCGACGTGATCGCGCAACGCTGCCTGGAGGTGGCCGCATGACGCCGCATCGCCTCCCGCCGCACGGCGACATCATGCAGGGCTTTCGCCGCGTGCATTTCATCGGCATCGGTGGCGCCGGCATGAGCGGCATTGCCGAGGTGCTGCACACGCTGGGCTATGACGTGTCGGGTTCCGACCGCGCGGCCTCGCCGGTCACCGAACGGCTCGCCGGCATGGGCGTGGATGTCGCGATCGGCCACGCCGCGGAACACGTCGCCAATGTCGATGCGGTGGTGGTGTCGAGCGCCATCAAGGCGGACAACCCGGAACTCGCGGCCGCCGAGTCGCGGCGTATCCCGGTGGTGCCGCGCGCGGAAATGCTGGGCGAACTGATGCGCTTCCGCCGCGGCATCGCGGTGGCCGGTTCGCACGGCAAGACCACGACCACCAGCCTCACTGCCAGCGTGCTGGCCGAAGCCGGCTACGACCCGACTTTCGTGATCGGTGGGCAACTGCTGTCGGCCGGCGCCAACGCACGGCTCGGTGCCGGCGCGTATCTCGTGGCCGAGGCCGATGAATCGGACGGTTCGTTTCTGAAACTGTCGCCCGTGATCGCGGTGGTCACCAACATCGACGCCGATCACCTCGACCACTACCACGGCGACTTCGCCGAGCTGAAACAGGCCTTCGCGGATTTCCTGCATCGCCTGCCGTTCTACGGCCTCGCGGTGTTGTGCGTGGACAATCCGGAAGTTGCGGAGCTTGCGCAAAACACCGCCCGTTCGACGCTGACCTATGCGATCGACCACGCGGCCGACGTGCGCGGCGCCAACCTGCGCGCCGACGGTGCACGCACCCATTTCGAACTGCGGCTGCCGGGGCAGCCGTCGCTGCCGATCACGCTGAACCTGCCGGGCCGCCACAACGTGTCGAACGCGCTGGCCGCGGCCACCATCGGCTGGCACCTCGGCGTGGAGCCGTACGCGATCAAGCACGCGCTGGAACAGTTCCAGGGCGTGGGTCGGCGTTTCCACATCAATGGCGAAATGCCGATCGACGCCGGCAAGGTGTTGCTGGTCGACGACTATGGCCACCATCCGCGCGAACTCGCGGCGGTGATGGAAGCCGCGCGCGAAGGCTGGCCCGGGCGGCGGCTGGTGATCGTGTTCCAGCCGCATCGCTACACGCGCACCCGCGACCTGCTGGACGATTTCGCGGGCGTGCTGTGCGAAGCCGACGCGCTGGTGCTGACCGAGGTGTATCCGGCAGGCGAAGCACCGATCACGGGCGCCGATGGCCGCTCTCTGGCGCGCGCGGTACGAGCCCGCAGCAAGGTCGATCCGGTATTCATCGACCATCCGCGCGAACTCGGTGACACCTTGCCCGCATTGTTGCGCGATGGCGACCTCGTGCTGTTGCTCGGCGCCGGCGACATCGGCTCGGCGGCAGCGGAGCTGGCCAGGCGCGGCCACCTGAAATCGGAGGATGCGGCATGAGCAGCGCGACCGCCACGCGACGGATCACCGATGCGCGCGATTTCGGCCGGGTCGCGGTGGTGATGGGCGGCAGCTCGGCCGAGCGCGAAGTGTCGTTGATGTCCGGCAAGGGGGTGCTGGAGGCGCTCAAGAGCCGCGGCGTGGACGCGCACGCGATCGATGGCATTCCCGCCTTGCTGGATGCGGTGCGCGCGGGCCACTTCGCGCGCGTGTTCAACATCCTGCACGGCCAGCACGGCGGGGGCGAGGACGGCGTGCTGCAGGGCGCGCTGGATTCGCTGCACGTTCCCTACACCGGTTCCGGCGTGCTGGGTTCGGCGCTGTCGATGGACAAGGTGCGCAGCAAATGGGTGTGGGGCTCGCTGGGCTTGCCGACCCCGCGGTTCGTTCCGCTGCCGCGCGGTGCCGACGTGCACGCGGCGGCACGCAAGGTCGGTTTTCCGCTGATCGTGAAGCCTGCGTCGGAAGGTTCCAGCGTCGGCGTGTCACGCGTGTTCGAGGAAAGGGATCTCGACGCGGCGGTCGAACTGGCGCAGCGCTATCCCGGCGACCTCTTGATGGAAACGCTGGTCGAGGGCGACGAGTTCACGGTCTCGATCCTCAAGAACGACGTGCTGCCCAGCATCAGGATCGTGCCCAAGGGCGCGTACTACGACTACAACGCCAAGTACATCGCGGAAGACACGCAATACATCTGTCCAGGCCTCGCCGGGGACGCGGAAGGCAACGTGCGCGCGCTGGCGCGGCAGGCTTTCGATGCGCTCGGCTGCTCGGGCTGGGGGCGCGTCGACGTGATGCGCGATCGCGACGGCAACAACTGGCTGCTGGAGGTGAACACCGCGCCCGGCATGACCTCGCACTCGCTGGTGCCGAAAGCGGCCGCCGCGGCCGGCATCGACTATCCGGAACTGTGCTGGCAGGTGCTGGAAACCTCGTTCGATCGCGAGCACGGAGGCGCCGCATGAAGGGCGCGACCGGCCTGCGTCTTGCCGCCTGGATCATCGCGATCACGCTGGTCGCGTTGCCGGTGGTCGGCGTGCTGCAGGGCTGGTTTGCCTCCGACCGCTGGCCGGTGCGAGAGCTGCAGGTGCATGCGACCTTCAGCCATGTCAGCGCGACACAGGTGCGCACCGCGGTCGCGCCATCGCTGGGCGCGGGTTTCTTCGCCATCGATCTCGACAAGGTGCGCGATGCAGTGGCGGCGGTGCCGTGGGTGTCGCGCGTGGAAGTGAGCAAGCACTGGCCGGACGCGCTCGATATCACCATCACCGAGATCGATCCCATCGCGCACTGGGGAAGCGATTCGCTGCTGGGCCGCGATGGCCGCATCTTCAAGGTGCCCAACGCGGGCATCGTCAACGGACTGCCGCGATTCGACGCGCCGGACGATCGCGTGGCCGACGTGCTTGCGTTCTACCGCACCGCGCAGATCGATTTCGCGCCCTACGGGCTGCGCGTGACCGGCGTCGACCTGTCCGCCCGCGGCGGCTGGAGCCTCACGCTCTCGAACGACGGCCACGTGACGGTCGGCGACACGCAACCCGACAAGCGCCTCGCGCGCTTCGTCGCGGCGCTGCCGATCCTGATGCGCGGCCGCAGCGACGGATTCATCTACGCCGACTTGCGCTACAGCAACGGCTTCGCGGTGCGCTGGCCGGACCCGGCGCCCACCCCCACTCCGAACTCCAAAAACGGTGGCTCCCATGTTGTTGACGGAAACGTTTAGGCCCATGAACCGCAAGAGCGACAAGAACCTCGTCGTCGGCCTCGACATCGGCACCTCCAAGGTGATGGCGATCGTCGGCGAGTACGTGCCGGGTGAGCCGATCGAGGTGATCGGCGTCGGCAGCCACACCTCGCGCGGCATGAAAAAGGGCGTGGTGGTCGAGATCGAGTCGAACGTCAATTCGATCCAGCGCGCGGTCGAGGAAGCCGGGCAGATGGCCGGCTGCGACATCCGCTCGGTGTGCGCGTCGATTTCCGGCAGCCATCTCGAAACCCACAACTCGCGCGGCACCGCGGCGATCCGCGACCGCGAAGTCGCGTTGGGCGATCTCGACCAGGTGCTGGAATCGGCCAGCGCGGTGGCGATCCCGGCCGATCGCAAGGTGCTGTACAAGGAACCGCAGGAATACCGCATCGACGGCCAGGACGGTATCCGCCATCCGGTCGGCATGAGCGGCGTGCGCCTGGAGGCCGGCGTGCACCTGGTGACCGGCGCGGCATCCGCGGTGCAGAACATCACCAAGTGCATCCAGCGCTGCGGCCTGGCGGTGGACGACCTGGTGCCGTCCGCGGTGGCGTCCGCGAAAGCCGTGCTGACCGACGACGAGCGCGAATTGGGCGTGTGCGTGGTCGACCTCGGCGCCGGCACCACCGACATTGCGATCTTCACCCACGGTTCGATCCGTTATACCAAGTCGTTGCCGGTGGGCGGCGACCAGGTCACTTCCGACATTTCGCAGTACGTCCAGACGCCGACCGCGAACGCGGAAGAAATCAAGGTGAAGTACGGCTGCGCGCTGGCGCAACTGGAGCGCGGCGAGGAAACCATCCAGGTGCCGAGCGTGGGCGAGCGACCGCCCAGGCGCCTGCAGCGGCAGGCGCTGGCGCAATCGATCCAGGCGCGCTACGAGGAGATCTTCGAGATGGTGCAGGACGAAATGCGCCGCTCGGGCTACGAGAACCTGCTGGCGGCCGGCGTGGTGCTGACCGGTGGCGCGGCGCGCATCGAAGGCGCGCTGTACCTGGCCGAAGAGGTGTTCCACAAGATGGTGCGGCTGGGCGTCCCGCAGCACGTCACCGGCGTGACCGAGGTGATCGCCACGCCTGCCAACGCCGCCGGCGTCGGCCTGCTGCTGCAGGGCTCGCATTCGCACGGTGGTGGCAGCCGCGTGATAGGTGGCGCGATGGGCGACAGCGTCGCCGGGTTCATCGGCAAGGCGAGGGGCTGGTTGCATCGGAACTTTTAAGTCTGGAACAGGCCCTCGGTGGCCTGTCCAGACACGCGGGTCCGGCACAGGTCCGTACCCGGCTTCGCCGGATCAAGCACTGAGGCGCTTGATCCGCGGCGGGTCCTCCGTGGCCCGCAAGGAATCCGCGTTGCGTCTCGGGAAGGGGCGCAACCGGGCGGCACCGCGGTGCCGCGAACCCCGCAAGGGGTGCCGCCGAAACGGCGGGCAACATCAACGGCAGCATGACTACAGAGCAGTACGGAGGACGGGCAATGTTTGAACTGGTGGAACAACTCGCACCCAATGCGGTGATCAAGGTGATCGGTGTCGGCGGCGGTGGCGGAAACGCCGTCAGCCACATGGTCAATTCAGCCATCGACGGCGTGGAATTCATCTGCGCCAATACCGACGCGCAGGCGCTGAAGAGCTCAGGCGCGCGCACCACGCTGCAACTCGGCGAAACGGTGACCAAGGGCCTCGGTGCCGGCGCCAATCCCGAGATCGGCCGGCAGGCCGCGCTCGAGGATCGCGACCGCATCGTCGAGGTGCTCGACGGCGCCGACATGGTGTTCATCACCTGCGGCATGGGCGGCGGCACCGGCACCGGCGCGGCGCCGGTGGTGGCCCAGCTCGCCAAGGAAAAGGGCATCCTCACGGTCGCGGTAGTGACCAAGCCGTTTCCGTTCGAGGGCCGTCGCCGCATGCAGGTGGCGCTGAAGGGCATCGAGGACCTGTCACAGTCGGTCGACTCGCTGATCACGGTGCCGAACGAAAAACTGCTGACGGTGCTCGGCCGCGAGGTGACCTTGCTGAATGCGTTCAAGGCGGCCAACGATGTGTTGCAGGGCGCGGTGCAGGGCATCGCGGACCTGATCACCCGTCCGGGCCTGATCAACGTCGACTTTGCCGACGTGCGCACCGTGATGAGCGAGATGGGCATGGCCATGATGGGCACCGGCACGGCCCGCGGCGATGACCGCGCGCAGGCCGCCGCCGAGGCAGCCATCAACAACCCGCTGCTGGAGAACGTGGACCTGTCGGGTGCCTGCGGCATCCTGGTCAACGTCACCGCCGGTCCGAACCTCACCATGCGCGAGTTCGACGAGATCGGCCGGGTCGTGCACGACTTCGCCAGCGAGGACGCCACCGTGGTGCTCGGTACCGCGCTCGATCCCGACCTGTCCGACGACGTGCGGGTCACGGTGGTCGCGACCGGCCTGAACCGCGCCGCCAAGCCGCAGTTGCGGCCGGTCGCCAAGCCGGAAATGGTCGAGATGCCGCAGCCGCGCCGGGTCCTGCGCACCGGAACCGACAATGGCGTGGTGGGTTACGCCCAGCCGGAACCGATGCCCGCGATGAGGAATCCCGCGCCTGCCGCGGCCGCCAAACCGGCTGCCGAGACGGCCGGAATGCCCGATTACCTGGACATCCCGGCGTTCCTTCGCCGGCAGGCAGACTGAGCGGCCACGCGGCCTCCGGGCTGCGCAACCGCGAGCTGTTCAGGCGGGCAGGGGATGCCCGTCTCGTAAAGCGGCGCCTGCCGTGGCGCCGCCTCGCCCCGCACTGCCGAACACCCGTCCCGGCAGTGCGGGTGGATTTTTCCTTCCACGGGAACCTGACCGCCTTGGCGCGGTCAGTCTCCCCCGGGGGGCCGCGTTCGAAAACAATCCGCCCTGGGTCCAGGTGCCCGCCGTACGCCGAGTAACTAAACGCACGAGTCCACTTTATTCGGACTGTCAACCGTGGTAGCATCGTCCACGTTTTAGCGTAGTTCTAACGGGATTCCAACGAAAAATGATCAAGCAGCGCACGCTCAAGAACGTGATCCGCGCGACGGGCGTGGGCTTGCACACCGGTGAAAAGGTCTACATGACCTTGCGTCCTGCCGCGGTGAATACCGGCATCGTATTCCGCCGCACCGATTTGCCGGAACCCGTCACCATTCCGTCGCGTTGCGAGTATGTCGGCGACACGCGCCTGTCCAGCACGCTGATCAAGGACGACGTGCGCGTGGGTACGGTCGAACATCTGCTGTCCGCGATGGCAGGCCTGGGCATCGACAACGCCTATGTCGATCTGTCCGCGCCGGAAGTGCCGATCATGGATGGCAGCGCAGGTCCGTTCGTGTTCCTGCTGCAGTCCGCGGGCATCGAAGAACAATCCGCGCCCAAGCGGTTCATCCGCATCAAGAAGCCGGTGAAGGTCGAAGAAGGCGACAAGTGGGCCGAGTTCAAGCCGTTCGACGGCTTCAAGGTCGGCTTCTCGATCGAATTCCAGCATCCGATTTTTTCGCGCCGCGCGTCCAGGGCCGAGATCGACTTCTCCACGACCTCGTTCGTCAAGGAAGTCAGCCGCGCGCGCACCTTCGGCTTCATGCGCGACATCGAAATGCTGCGCGAGAAGAACCTGGCGCTCGGCGGCTCGATGGACAACGCCATCGTGCTGGACGACTACCGGGTGCTGAACGAAGACGGCCTGCGCTATGAAGACGAGTTCGTCAAGCACAAGATTCTCGACGCCATCGGGGATCTCTATTTGCTGGGCCACAGCCTGATCGGTGCCTTCTTCGGTCACAAGTCCGGCCACCAGCTCAACAACCAGTTGTTGCGCGCCCTGCTGGCCGACAAGTCCGCGTGGGAAGAAGTCACCTTCGACGACCCCGCGCTGGCACCGATTTCGTACGCACACCCGGCGCAAGCGGTATAAGTGCGTCATCCCTGATCGCGGCTTCGACTGAGCCGTCCACGGAATGAGGGTGGCTTCGGGCGTGTGACTCCAGGCGGGCTTCCTGCTCGGCCTTCCGCCCAAAGCCGCTCCTGCGCAAGCTCATCGAGCTGGGCGTCAATCCGCTGAAAATCATCCGCGAGGCCCCGCTGATGCGCGGGCTGCCGATGCGCGCGTAATTCGGCCGCGTTCCCGATTTGTGACTTTTTGCTGACTTTGGTGGACGCTGGCCGCCTGGCCTGTGCTATAACGTCAGCTTCCGCCGTTGGAAGAGGGGGCGGGTCGGCCTGCGAGCGTCACCGGGTCGTCGGATTGTCCGCCAGCGCGGCCAGTTCGAGGAACAACGCCCGCAGGTCCGGATCGGAGACGGCCATCGCCGACGCGCGTATGCGTTGCGCGGCACGCGGCGAGGGCGGTCGTACGGAGGCGGAGTCTCCGTTGGATGCCGGGATCGGCATCACCTTGGCCATGACGGAAGTCGCGGCCAAGCCAAGGCTGCGCACAGCGGCGAGGATGCCGGACTGATCCATGCGTGCCCGGGTTGCCCATGCGGGCGATTCGACCAGCAGCAGGACGCGGTCATTGCGCAAGCCGGCATGAAGGACGTGCTCGCGCAGCGGAGTGGGCAGCAGCGGAACAATCCGCTGGCTCAAGAGGTCAAGTTCACGTGCCCGGGCGGCGAGATCGGCGACCGGCGCACATTGAGAAACCGGCGTCGGACCGTGGGTGTCGCGGGGTGGTAACGGTCGGGCAGGAGACAAGGCAGATGATTCAAGGTATTTCGACATGGGCATGATACTGGTTGCCCGTTCGCAGCGGTGTGCGCTTTCGGATGCGTGGCTGCACGATCGTTGCCAGGCCAACCGCCGCCTGCAGCAACGCCTGATGCTCGGTTTCGTTTCATGTGTCCTCGCCAGCGCCGCGCTGGCGGTCTGGATCGCAAGCCCCGGCAGCCGCACCCTGGCTCAGGTCGATTCGATGCGCCAGCAAATCGCGGCGCAGAAGGTCGAATTGCAACGGGTGCGCGAGAACGCCCAGCGCGACATCAGCCGCATGGCCATCAAGCTGGGCGAATTGCAGGCGGATTCTGCGCGGCTCGATGCGCTGGGCCAGCGCCTGGTGGTGGCGGGCAAACTCGATCCCGCGGAATTCAATTTCAACCAGGCGCCCGGCATGGGCGGCCCCGAGCGGGACGTTCCGCCCGAGCGCTCGCTGCCGTACGACCTTTCGGTAAGCATGGAACAGCTCGCCCGGCGATTCGACAAGCAGCAGAACCAGCTCGGCGTCCTGCAATCATTGCTGACCGACCGTCAGGTCACCGCCAGCCTGATTCCCTCGGGCATGCCGGTGACCGATGGCTACATCACGTCTCCGTATGGCCGCCGCATCGACCCGTTCACCGGCCACTTCAGTTTCCACCCGGGCCTCGATATCGGCGTGCCGTTCGGATCGCAGGTGCACGCCGTGGCCGCGGGCGTCGTCACCTACGCCGGCGTGCGCGACGGCTACGGCAAGGTCGTGGAAATCGACCACGGCGACGGCTACATGACCCGCTACGCCCACAACAGCAAATTGATGGCATACGTGGGTGAACACGTGCGCGCCGGCGAAGTCATCTCGGACGCCGGTTCGAGTGGCCGCTCGACGGGACCGCACGTGCATTTCGAGGTGTGGCACGACGGCAAGCTGGTGAATCCCACCGCTTACGTCAGGAGATAGGAACCCGATCATCCTGATCGCTGCATTGCCGATGGCTGCGGTGTGAATGCCGGGCACGCAGGGTTGCCGGACATCACCACGCCGCTTGAGGCGCCCTCCTCGGCAAGGAACTCCGTGGCTGACTTCGCACAGTCGCCCGCCGCCCGATTCTTGAAATCCGCCGCTTCCACAGCCATCTCTAGGCGTGAAAGGCGTATCCCCTTTATGATGTCCGATTGAGTTTCACCCGCAGCCCGGAACCGCGAACCCAAGTCCGATGCCCAATATCCTGACGAACGTCTTCGGCAGCCGCAACGAGCGCGTGCTCAAGCAGCTGTCGAAAATCGTGGCACGCATCAACGCGCTCGAACCCGAAATCCAGAAGCTCGACGACGTTGCCCTGCGCGGCAAGACCGCCGAGTTCAAGCAGCGGATCGCCGCCGGGGAGGGCCTGGACAAGATCCTGCCGGAGGCCTTCGCCGTGGTGCGCGAGGCCAGCCGCCGCGTGCTCGGGCTGCGCCACTACGACGTCCAGTTGATCGGCGGCATGGTGCTGCACCAGGGCAAGATCGCCGAAATGCGTACCGGCGAAGGCAAGACCCTGGTCGCGACGCTGCCGGTCTATCTCAACGCGCTCGCGGGCAAGGGGGTGCACGTCGTCACCGTCAACGATTACCTCGCCAAGCGCGACGCCGCCTGGATGGGCAAGGTCTACAACTTCCTCGACCTGACCGTCGGTGTGGTGTGGCCGGGCATGGAAATGTCCGACAAGGCGGCCGCGTATGCCGCCGACATCACCTACGGCACCAACAACGAATTCGGCTTCGACTACCTGCGCGACAACATGGCGGTGTCGAAGGAACAGCGCTACCAGCGGGGGTTGCATTACGCGATCGTGGACGAGGTGGACTCGATCCTGATCGACGAGGCCCGCACGCCGCTGATCATTTCCGGCCCGGCCGAGGATTCGCCCGAGCTTTACATCCGCGTCAACCGCATCGTGCCGAGCATGACTCGGCAGGCGAAGGAGCCGCTGCCCGGCGAAGCGCCGGAGCCCGGCGATTATTACGTCGACGAAAAACAGAAGCAGGTACACCTGTCCGAGGAGGGCATGGAACACGCCGAGCAACTGCTGCGCAAGGCCGGCATCCTCGCCGAGGATTCCACCCTGTACGACGCGCGCAACCTGGCGGTCGTGCACCACCTGAACCAGGCGCTGCGTGCGCACGCGCTGTACCAGCGCGATGTCGATTACATCGTGCGCGACGGCGAAATCATCATCGTCGACGAATTCACCGGCCGTACGTTGCCGGGCCGGCGCTGGTCCGAAGGCCTGCACCAGGCCGTCGAGGCCAAGGAAGGCGTGCCGATCCAGCGCGAAAACCAGACGATGGCCACCATCACCTTCCAGAACCTGTTCCGCATGTACGACAAGTTGTCGGGCATGACCGGCACGGCGGACACGGAAGCCTACGAGTTCCAGTCGATCTACGGGCTGGAAGTGGTGGTGATCCCGACCCACAAGCCGATGATCCGCAAGGACAACGCCGACCTGGTGTTCCTGAAGCCCGAGGCCAAGTTCAGGGCAGTGCTGGAAGACGTGCGCGATTGCCATGAACGCGGCCAGCCGGTGCTGGTCGGCACCGCGTCCATCGAAGTTTCGGAACTGGTGCACGGGCTGCTGCAGAAGGCCGGCATTCCGCACGAAGTGCTGAACGCCAAGCAGCACGCGCGCGAAGCCAGGATCGTCGAACAGGCCGGCCTGCCGGGCGCCGTCACCATCGCCACCAACATGGCCGGCCGCGGCACCGACATCGTGCTCGGCGGCAGCCTCGATGCCGCGCTGGCGGAACTGCCTGCCGACGCCACCGATGCCGATAGGGAACGCGTCAAGGCCGAATGGCAGAAGCGCCACCAGCAGGTGCTGGAAGCCGGCGGCCTGCACATCGTCGGCACCGAACGCCACGAATCCCGGCGCGTCGACAACCAGTTGCGCGGCCGCTCCGGCCGCCAGGGTGATCCGGGTTCCTCGCGCTTCTACCTGTCGCTGCAGGACAACCTGATGCGCATCTTCGGAGGCGAAGGCCTGGTGCGCTGGATGCAGCGCTTCGGCATGAAGGAAGACGACGCGCTGGAAGACCGCCTTGTCAGCCGCCAGATCGAGAAGGCGCAGCGCAAGGTCGAGCAGCACAACTTCGACATCCGCAAGCAGTTGCTGGAGTTCGACGACACCGCCAACGACCAGCGCAAGGTGATTTACGCGCAGCGCCGGGAGCTGCTGGAATCGGACGACGTGTCGGAAACCGTGCGCGACATCCGCCACGACGTGTTCGAATCATTGGCCACCCAGTACGTGCCGCATGACACCGTGGACGAGCAATGGGACCTTGCCGGGCTGTCGGCCACGCTGGAATCCGAATTCGGCATGAAGCTGGACCTGAAGCATTGGCTGGAAACCTCCGCCGAGGCCGATTCCGCTGCCATCCACCAACACGTCATCGAAGCCGCCGACGAAATGTTCGCGGCCAAGGAACAGCAGGTCGGCTCCGAAGTGATGCGCGCGCTGGAAAAGCACGTGATGCTCACCGCGGTGGACAGCGCCTGGAAAGACCACCTGGCCAGCATGGATTACCTGCGCCAGGGCATCTACCTGCGCAGCTACGCGCAGATCGATCCCAAGCAGGAATACAAGCGCGAGGCCTATCGCCTGTTCGAGGACATGCTCGGCCGCATCAAGAAGGAATTGGTGCAAACCCTCGCGCGCGTGCGCATCCGCAGCGAGGAAGAAGTCGCCGCGATGGAAGCCGAACAGCGCCGCCAGGCCGCGGCCCGCGCGATGGACTTCCAGCACGCCCAATCCACCGGCTACGATCCGATGCCCCAACCCGGCGCCGACGGCGAAGGCCAGCAGGCTGGCGCGGCCATTGCCGCGGCAGCGCCCATCGTCCGCGAAGGCCCCAAGGTCGGCCGCAACGATCCGTGCCCGTGCGGGTCAGGCAAGAAATACAAACACTGCCACGGCGCCCTTAGCTGATCGTCATCCCGGCATAGTCCGGGTCCGACTCGTTTCCTTCTCCCTCCGGGAGAGGTGTGAAGGGCAGGTGGTACGCAGCGCGCATGCGTTCATGGCATGGAGCACGCCGCGGCCGGTCGCGGTGCGCTGCTAAACCATCAACGCTGCGACGTGCGCCGCAACATCCTCGCGCAGCGCTTCGAGGTCGTAGCCGCCCTCCAGCGCGGAGACGATGCGGCCGTCCGCATGGCGGTCGGCGAGTTCGACGAGCCGCTGGGTGATCCACGCGTAGTCCTCGGGAACGAGGCGCAGTTGCGCCAGCGGGTCGCGCGCGTCGGCGTCGAATCCGGCGGAAATGAGCAGCAGTTGAGGGCGGAACTGATTGAGTTCGGGCAGCAGTTTTTCGTCCCACGCGGCGCGGAATTCGTCGGAGCCTGATTCCGGCGGCAGCGGCGCGTTGAAGATGTTGCCGGCGCCGTGTTCGCTGGCGTCGCCGGTACCGGGGTACAGCGGCATCTGGTGGCTGGATGCGTACCGCACGCGCGGGTCGTGACGGAAGATGGCTTGCGTACCGTTGCCGTGGTGCACGTCGAAATCGATGATGGCCACGCGATCGAGCCGGTGCGCGTCAAGCGCGTGCGCGGCGGCGATCGCGACGCTGTTGAACAGGCAGAAGCCCATCGCTTCATGGCGGGTCGCGTGGTGTCCGGGCGGACGCACGGCGCAGAACGCGCGGCGGGTCTCGCGGGCGAGCACGGCATCGGTCGCGGCGCATGCCGCCCCGGCCGCGCGCAGCGCCGCTTCCAGCGAGCCCGGCGACATCACGGTGTCGGGATCGAGTCGCGCCGCGCCTTGCGACGGCGCGCTCGCGAAGATGCGGTCCAGGTATTCGGTTCCGTGCGCGCGTTCGAGCTGCTCGCGGGTCGCGAGGGGTGCTTCCACGCGTTCGATCGCCGCGAACTGCGGCGAATCCAGCGCCTGCAATACCGCGCGGAGTCGTGCCGGTGATTCGGGGTGACCGATGCCCGGATCGTGGTCGAGGCAGGCGGGGTGCGTGTAGAGGCGCATGCTGACCCGATGCTAGCGCAGTCGGCGACTCATGGAAAAACAGCCTCGGTTTGAGGTTCCACCCGCAACAGCGGGGGTGGCCCCGAACAGCGAACCGGCAAGACGCTATGCGTCGCGGCCATCTACTTTCCGCGCGGACGTTTTTCGTGCTGCCACAACACCTCGCCATGTCCGCCGGCGCGGGCGAGTACGCGGCACAGCACGAACAGCAGGTCGGACAGGCGATTCAGGTAGTGCACGACCTGTGGGCGCACGCTTTCGCCGCGCGCCAGCGTCACCACCCGGCGCTCGGCGCGGCGGCAGACGGTGCGCGCGACGTGACATTGCGCCGCGGCCATGCCACCGCCCGGCAAAATGAATTCCTTGAGCCGGGGCAGGTCTTCGTTGTAATGGTCCAGCGTTTCCTCGAGAGCGCTGACGTCGGCATCGTGGATCAGTTCCATGCCCGGCACGCACAACTCGCCGCCGAGATCGAACAGCGCATGCTGGATGCGCACCAGCAGTTCGCGGATGCCATCGGGCACGCCGTCGCAGGCGAGCAGCACGCCGAGCGCCGAATTCAATTCATCGACGGTTCCGTACGCTTCGACGCGCGCGGAATCCTTGGGCGTGCGCGAGCCATCGCCGAGGCCGGTCGAGCCGTCGTCACCCGTGCGGGTGTAAATCTTCGAGAGGCGATTGCCCACGCCGCGATCAATGGGCCGTGGTCAGGCGCAGCACGTGCCAGCGGCGGCCCAGCAGCGCGAAGCCGCCGAACAGCAGCGCGCTCCAGAAAAGCGTCCCGTACAGCGTGCCCCGAAAGAAGGGAATGCCAGCGACGTAACATGCAGCAAGGCTGCCGGTGCAGGCCGCGCCCGCATCGGGGCGTGCGGTGAGCCAGGTGGCGAAATTGGTGACGGCGAAGAAAAACACCGCGCTCGCGAACGCGCCGATGGCAACCCTCGGCACGCTGACCTTGCCGCGCAGCGCGAAGCCGCCGACGGCCGTCATCGCGATGCAGAAATAGACGAATGGCAGCGTGCCCAGCCAGTCACGCACCCACGCGGAAGGAAGGGTGAGCGCGATGACGCAATCCGCGACGATCATCGCGAGCAGCGGAACGGCGACGCCGAGCCGGCGGTCGGCGAAATACGCGCCGCCGAACAACGCCATCGCCTCCACCGGGGTGAAGTTCCAGGGCAACGCACCTGCCGAGAAATGGATGGCCAGGCGATAGACCGCGGTGAACGCGACCATCCCGCACAGCACCAGCGTGCCGGGAGAAACGAACGACGATTGCGTGGAGTGGGCGGGTTTCGACATGGAATCCATCCTCGTTGCGATTGCCGCTAGTTTAGCGCAGGCATCACAGTCCGGCTGACCCGCGTCAACCGGCTATCATTCCGCAATGACGCAGCGCACGGACATCCTGATCGTCGGCGGTGGCCTGGTGGGAGCCAGTCTCGCGCTGGCGCTGGATGCCGCCGGACGCCGCGCCACGCTGCTGGAAGCCGCGCCGGCACGCACCGTCACTGCGGCAAGTGGCGATGACAATGACCGCAACCTGGTGCTGGCGCGCGCGTCGGTCAATGCGCTGAAGGCGCTGCGGGTATGGCCGCAACTCGAGGCCGCCGCCGGGACGATCCGCCGCGTCGAAGTCAGCCGCGCGGGCGAGTTCGGCAAGTTGCGGATGACCGCCGCGGACGCGGGCGTGGATGCGCTGGGCCGCGTGGTGCCGGGGCATGTGCTGGGTGCTGCGCTGGAACGGCAACTCGCGGCGTGCCGCCACATCGAACGGCTGGCACCGGCGAAACTGCTCGCATTGACGTCCGCCGACGCAGGTTGGGATGCGCGGATTGCCGCCGGCGATGGCGAGCGAGTGATTGAAGCGCGGCTCGTGGTCGGCGCCGACGGCAGCGATTCGCTGGTGCGTGCGCAGGCGGGCATTGGCGTGCAGCAACACGATTATGGCCAGAGTCTGTTCGTCTGCACCGTCGCTTGCGGTCACGACATCCCCGATTGCGCATTCGAGCGTTTTTCCGACGAAGGTCCGGTTGCGCTGTTGCCGCTGCCGAACCAGCGGCGCGGGCTGGTCCTGACGGTCACGGCCGGGCGCCACGACGAAGTCGCCGCAATGGACGATGCCGCATTCATTGCATTGGCGCAGCAGCGGTTCGGCTGGAAACTCGGGCGGCTTTCGCGGCCCGGCAAACGTTTCGCGCACCGCATCCGACGGGTGCTGGCGGATGCCGTCGCTGCCCCGCGCGCCGTGCTGGTCGGCAACGCCGCGCAAACCGTGCATCCGATCGGCGCGCAGGGATTCAATCTCGGGCTGCGCGACGCCCTGACGTTGGCGGAGTTGGTGGCCGGCACCGATGATCCGGGGACGTCCGCGCTGTTGAACGAATACGCCGCGCGAAGACAACCCGATCGCGACGGCGTTCTGGCTTTCAGCCACGGCCTGATCGCGTTGGGTTGCCTGCCGCAACCGTCGCTCGCGCCATTGCGTTCGCTGGCGATGCTGGCACTGGACGGCATCCCGCCGCTGCGGCACGCGGTCGCACGCCGCGGCATGGGTTTTCGTGGCGAGCCGCCGATGGCAGCGCTGGATGCCGGTCCATGAACGCGCGTCGTCCTTCGCTCGACATCGCGATCGCCGGTGGCGGCATGGTGGGCGCGGCGTGCGCGCTGGCGCTGGCGCGGCGCGGCTTTGCGGTTGCGCTGCTGGAGGCGCGCGAGCCGTCGCCCTGGCACGCGGCCGAACCCGAGGACCTGCGCGTGATCGCGCTGGCGCCGTCGTCGGCGCGTCTGCTGGACGAACTCGGCGCGTGGCGAACTGTTGAAGCCGCGCGCGTGTCGCCGTACCGGCGCATGCACGTGTGGGATGGCGAATCGGGTGCGGAAGTCACGTTCGATGCCGCGCGCGAGGGCCGTGCGCAACTCGGCTGGATCGTCGAAAACAAATTGGTCGCGCGCACGCTGTGGGACGCTGCGGCCGCCGCCGGTGTGCGCCGCGTCTGTCCGTCGCACGTCGCGTCTTTCGCGCAGCGCGAGGACCGCATCACCCTGGAACTGGGCGATGGCGAAATGCTTTCGTCCGCCTTGCTGGTGCTCGCGGACGGCGCGGGTTCGGTGCTGCGGGAACAGGCCGGCATCGCCGTGCGCGGCCGCGACTATCACCAGCGCGCGGTGGTCGCGCACGTGGCGACCGAACGCGCGCACGAAGCCACGGCATGGCAGCGCTTTACCGATGAAGGTCCGATTGCGTTGTTGCCGCTCGCCGATGGCCGCAGTTCGATCGTGTGGTCGCTGCCGGAAATCCGTGCCCGCGAAGTGCTGGCCATGGATGACGCGGCGTTTTGCGAAGCGGCGGGGATTGCATCGGATTTCCGCCTAGGCAGGGTCACGTCC
>DASZTT010000119.1:0-21274 GCA_035547895.1 Rhodanobacteraceae bacterium | reverse complement strand
GTGGGGCGGGCATGATCGCGCCGGCGGAATTTGCGCGACGCCGCCGGGAATTGATGCGCATGGCAGGCGACGGCGCGGCGCTGGTCGTCGCGGCTGCGCCGCGGCGCATGCGCAACGCGGATGCCGCATGGCCCTACCGGCAGGATTCCGACTTTCATTACCTCACCGGTTTTCCCGAACCCGATGCCGTGCTTGCGTTGCTGCCGGGCCGAGGCCGTGGCGAAGTGGTGCTGTTCTGCCGCGAACGCGATCCCGAACATGAGCGTATCGATGGCGTGCGCGTCGGCCCGGACGATGCGGTCGCCCGTTTCGGCGTGGACGATGCGTTTCCGGTCGAGGACATCGACGACATCCTCCCGGGCATGCTGGAGGGGCGCACGCGCCTGTATTGTCATTTCGGACGCGAAAACGAATTCGACGCGCAGCTTCTGCGCTGGCTTCGGCGGCTGCGCAGCAGCCGGGGCGGCGCCGTGGTGCCGCGCGAGTTCGTGGCACTCGGCTACTTACTGCACGAGCTGCGCCTGTACAAATCGCCCGCCGAACTGACCCTGATGCGGCGCAGCGCCGGCATTGCCGCGGAAGCGCAGCAGGCCGCGGTGCGAGCGGCGCGGCCGGGCGCCGCCGAATACGAAGTCGAGGCCGCATTGCTGCAGGTGATGCGCGCGCGGGGAGCAGTGCCTTCGTATCCGCCGACCGTCGCCAGCGGCGTCAATGCCTGCGTGCTGCATTACACCGCCAACCAGAGCCGGCTCGCGCGCGGCGATCTGCTGCTGGTCGACGCCGGTGCCGAAATGGCGTGCTATGCGTCGGACATCACGCGTACCTGGCCGATCGGCGGGCGTTTCAGTGCATCTCAGCGCGCGCTTTACGAAGTGACCCATGAGGCGCAACGCGCGGCGATCGACGAGGTGCGGGCAGGCCAGCCATTCACCGCCGCCCACGACGCCGCGGTGCGCGTGATCGTCCGTGGACTCTGTGCGCTGAAGTTGCTGGAAGGCGGCGCGCGCGCGGCATTGAAAACCGGTGAATACAAGCGCTACTTCCCGCACAAGACCGGCCACTGGATCGGCCTGGACGTCCATGACGTCGGGGACTACCGCGTCGACGACGAACCGCGCGTGCTGGAACCCGGCATGGTGGTGACGGTCGAGCCCGGCATCTACATACCGCCAGACGACACGAGCGTGCCATCGAAATGGCGGGGCATCGGCGTGCGGATCGAGGATGTCGTGGCCGTGGCCGCGCACGGTCATGAAGTGCTTACGGCCGGCCTGCCCAAGGATGCCGACGCCGTGCAGGCGCTGTGCGCGGCTTGACCGGCGTCGCCCCCGCCGTTCCCATCCGCTTTCATGTATGGTTTGCCGCGGACGGATCGCGATGATCGTCCCGCTGACATCGACATTCACCGGAGCCCCGCATGGCCATGAGCAATTCGTGGAGCAAAGCGTCGCCTTATTTCTTGAGCATCCTGCGCATCGTTGCCGCCTTCCTGTTCCTGTGCCACGGTGCCGACAAGCTGTTCCATCTTCCTGGGGGACCTTTCACGCTGATTTCCGCGGGAAAGTTGTTCACGCTGGTCCCGGGCCTCGCGGGCATCCTGGAATTCGGCGGCGGCCTGCTGTTGCTGTTTGGCCTGTTTTCGCGTCCGGTGGCTTTCATCCTGTCCGGTGAAATGGCGTTCGCCTACTTCATAGCGCATTTTCCCGCCAACCACGTATTTCCCTACCTCAACCATGGCGAGAGCGCCGTGCTGTTCTGCTTCGTGTTCCTGTACCTGTCCGCGGCAGGGCCGGGACCGTTGAGTGCGGATCGCGCGCGCGGGCGCGCCTGAAGGAGAGCCGCCATGCACCACAGCCGCCTTTGCAGCATCATCATCGATTGCAAAACCGACGACCTCGAAGCCGCCGCGCAGTTCTGGTCGCAGGCGCTGGGCCGGCCGTACAAATCCGACAGCGACGGGAAATACGTCGACATCCAGACCAGCGACGACGAACCCATCGTGATGGTGCAGAAGGTCGATCACGAAAGCCGCGTGCATCTCGACATCGAGAGCGACGACATCGAGGCGGAAGTGAAGCGGCTGGAAGCACTCGGCGCGAAGCGCGTGGCCGCGATCAAGACCTGGGTGGTGATGGAAGCGCCCACCGGCCAGCGCTTCTGCGTGATCCGTCCGCAGCGCCACGGCAAGGTCGGGCCCCACGCAAACACGTGGGAATGATTGCGCCGCTTTTGCTGGAAGTCAGGCCAGGAATGGCCGTGGTAGTGTTGGCGGTGCGAAAAATGGGATGAGCGCGATGCGCTTCGTGCAGCAGCGATCATGGACGATCGCGCAATTATCTATTGAACACCACGTTCACCATGACCAGGGTGACGACCAGCATCACCACGGTCAGTGGCAAGCCGACGCGCACGAAGTCGCGCGGCTTGTAGCCACCGGGACCCGCCACGATCAGCAGGGTGGGGCTCGCGCCCGGAATCAGAAAGGTGTTGGAAACGGACAGCGCCACGATCAGCGCGTACACCGCGGGATTGCCGCCGGAGGCCAGCGCGATGTTGATGGCCATCGGCACCATCATCACCGCGGTGCCGACGTGCGAGATGATCTGTGAGAACAGCAGCGCCAGGATCGCGACGAACGCCTGGATCGTCCACTGCGGCAGGCCACCCAGGTAGCGCATGATTTCCTGCGCCATCCATGCCGCGGTGCCGGTGGAATCCATCGAGATGCCCAGTGGAATCAGGCACGCCATCACGAATATGGTTTTCCAGTTGATCGCGCCGTAAGCCTCGTCCATGTTGAGCACGCCGGCCAGCAGCATGCCGACCGCGCCGGTCATCATCGCGACGGAAAGCCGGAGGTCCGTGAACAGCCCAAGTCCCATCGCCAGCGCGAAGAACACCAGCGCATAACGCACCTTGCCCGGACGCTGTTCTTCGCTCGGGATGTCGGTGACCGGCACCAGATCGCGGCTCTCGGCGGCCAGCGCGAGATCGCGCCAGTAGCTGTGGAGCACCAGTGAGTCGCCGGCGCGCAGGGTCATCTTGCGCACGTCTTCGCCACGGGTCACTTCGTCGCCGCGATTCACCGCCAGCACGGAAATGCCGTAGCGTTTGCGCAGGCGCAATTCGCCGATCTGCTGCTTGATGAATTTCGAGTTGGGCGGAATCACCACTTCGGAAATGCCGGCGCGCGTGGGATTGAACATGTCGGCCAAGGCCTGCACGCGATTGCCGACGCGGCACTGCAGCGCCTGCGCGAAGGCGTTGACGTCGGCGCGCGCGCCGAGCACGCCCAGCACGGTACCGACCCAGATCATCTGGTCCGAGGGCGGCGCCAGGCGCGCCTCGTTGCCGTTCTTGACCGCCAGGATCAGCGGCGACTTCTCCAGCGTTTCGGCTTCGCCTATGCTCATGCCCACCAGCGGGCTGTCGGCGGTGACGGTGAGCTCCATCACCTCGCCATCGATCCCGTAGGTGTCGGCGAAGTAGCTTTCGGTGCGGCCCGGCGTCACCTTCGGCTTGTCGTCCTCGTCCGGCATCAGGCGGCGCGTGAACAGCGCGAAGTAGCCGATGCCGACCAGCAGCAACGGAATGCCGATCGGCGTGATCGAGAACAGCGAAAACGGTTCGATGGTCTGCGCGCCGGGCGGCAGGTTGCGGTCGGCGCTCGCGATCAGGTCGTTGAGCAGGATCAGTGGCGAATTCGAAATCAGCGTCATGCTGGTGCCAGCGAGGATGCAGAACGCCATCGGCAGCAGCAGGCGCTTCAACGGCACGCCGGTGCGCGCGGAAATGCGGCTGGCGACCGGCAGGAACAACGCCGCGAGCGCCTGGCTCTGGATGATCGACGAAAGGCTGCCGACGGTGGTGTTGAGCAGCAGCGACACCCGGCTTTCGACGCCGCCCGAGAGGCGCAGGATGAAAGACGCGGCCTTGTTGAGCATCCCGGTGCGGTCGAGGCCGGCGCCCATGATCATGATGCCGATCAGCGACAGCACGGCGTTGGAGGCGAAGCCGTCGAACAACTGTTGCACCGGCATCAGCCCGGTGATGCCGATCACCACCACCACCAGCAGCGCCACGATGTCCGCGCGGACCCATTCCAGGATCAGCATGATCACGGTGAAGCCGACCAGCCCGAGCACCAGCATCATGTCGGGGGTGAGGGTCAGCTCCATTGGGCCTAAGGTCCGGTCAGTTTGCGTGGGTCGGCGGGCAATCGTTACACACGGTCGTACAACAGATCAGTAACCGGATGGCCGAGATTGATTCCGCGTCGCTCGAAACGCGTCTCGATCCGCCACGCAGGCCGCTTCGCTTCACCGCTTTCCCCTTCGCGCAATCGCCAGCCCGGTTGCGTGGCCAGCACTTCCCGCATGTGCGAAGCATACTCGGGCCAGTCGGTGGCGAGGTGGAGCAGGCCGCCCGCTTTCACGCGCGTCGCCAGCAGTTCGACAAATGCGGGCTGGATCAGCCGCCGCTTGTGGTGGCGCTTCTTGGGCCATGGATCGGGAAACCAGATGCGGACTTCGTCCAGCGCGACCTCCGCGATTTCGTTGCGCAGCACGTCCACCGCGTCGTGGTTCCACAACCGCACGTTGCGTGAGTCGCGCGCGGCCAATGCGTTCATCAGCCGGCCGACGCCTGGACGATGCACTTCGATCCCGAGGTAATCGCGCGCGGTATCGTGTTCGCTGGCCCAGGCAAGCGCTTCGCCGTTGCCGAAGCCGATCTCCAGCACGCGCGGTGCGCTGCGCCCGAACAGCGCGTCGAGATCACGCGGCCGGCCGCGGTTTTCCGGCGAAATGTAGTCGATCCCGAACCGGGCCCAGTGCTCCGCGAACGCGCGCTGCTGCGCGGGCGTGATGCGCCCTTCGCGCAGTACGAAGCTGCGGACGGTGCGGGAATGTTCAGGTCGATCGTTGTCGCGCGAACCGGGGCTCAAGCAATCAACCCGTCGACGGGGCTGGACGCCGAAGCGTAACGCTTGCGCGGAATGCGCCCGGCGCGGAATGCGGCGCGGCCAGCTTCGATCGCGCACTTCATGGCGTGGGCCATCAGCACTGGATCCTTCGCGTGCGCGATCGCGGTGTTCATCAGCACGCCGTCGCAGCCGAGTTCCATCGCCAGCGCCGCGTCGGATGCGGTGCCGACGCCCGCGTCGACGATCACCGGAACCTTCGCGTTTTCGACGATTTCCAGGATGGTGTAGCGGTTCTGGATGCCGAGTCCCGAACCGATCGGGGCGGCCAGCGGCATCACCGCGACGCAACCGATTTCCTCGAAGCGGCGCGCGAGCAGCGGATCGTCGCTCGTGTACACCATCACGTCGAAGCCATCCTTCACCAGCAATTCGGCGGCGGCGAGGGTTTCGATGACATCAGGGAAGAGGGTTTTCTGGTCGCCGATCGTTTCCAGCTTGACGAGCGAATGGCCGTCCAGCAGTTCACGCGCGAGCCGGCAGGTGCGCAGGCATTCGTCGGCGGTGCGGCAGCCCGCGGTGTTGGGCAGAAGGGTGTAGCGCTCGGGCGGCAACGCGTCGAGCAGGTTCGGCTCGCCCGGCTTCTGCCCGAGATTCATGCGTCGCACCGCAAAGGTGATGATTTCCGAACCGGCGGCCTCGGTGGCGCGGCGGGTTTCGTCGAGATCCTTGTACTTGCCGGTGCCCGTCAACAGGCGCGAGCGGTAGGCGCGGCCCGCGATCACCAGCGGGTCGGGGAGGTCGGCAGAAAGGGTTTGCGGCAGGGCGTTCATGGGGGGCGCATCTGGATGCAAAACGCAATTGTAGTGCGTCGTGCCTCAGCCGCCGCCTATGGCCTGCACGATCTCCACACGATCGCCTTCGTGCAGCATGTGTTCGGCGTGCCGGCTGCGCGGCACGATTTCACGGTTCACTTCCACGGCGACGCGGCGATCACCGTGGCCCGTCGCCGCCAGCAGCGAAGCGACCGTGGCCGTCGCCGCGCATTCGTGTGCCTGACCGTTGAGGAAGATTTGCATCCGCAAAGTGTAATGCCCGCGAATCGAATCGCGGGGCATCGCACTGCACGCCGTTCAACGGACCGGATGGCCGCTGCTTTCCGGCGGATGTTTTCTCGGAGGCGGCTCGCGCCGTTGGGGCGGCGGATTGTTGCGCAGCTGCGGCGCACGTTGCCGTTCGCGCTGCTGCACCTGCTGCTGGCGCATTTGCATCTCGCGTTGTTGCTGCTGCATTTGCATGGCGCGTTGCTGCTGGACCCGCTGTTCCTGCACCTCGCGCTGTTGCACCTGCTGCTCGCGGATGCGCTCCTGCTGCGCCTGTTGATCGCGCGCGCGCTGCTGTTCCTGGATTTGGCGTTGCTGCTGTGCCTGCTGCTGGTCACGGGCACGCTGCTGAGCCTGCACTTGGGCCTGGCGCTGCCGCTGCGCTTGCTGTTCGCGTGCACGTTGCTGCGCTTCGGCCTGTGCTTGTCGTTGTTGCGACGCCCGGTTGTCCACCTGCTGCGGCGCGCGTTCGACCGGCCGCACGACCGGCAGCCGCCCCGACGTGGGTGCATTCCGCTGGGATTCGCCCGCAGGCCGGATCACGGGTGCGCGCGGCAGCGTCCCGGGCTGGTTGGGGTGCGCGAAGCGCGCGGACGGCAATTCGCCGGGGCGTGCCGGTTGCACCGGCTGGTTGCGCGCCGGGATGGGGTGCACCGTGTTCTTGAACGGTTCGGTCGGGCTGGGGCGGCGCGCAGGCGGTTCGCCCGGGCGCGGTGCCACGACAGAGCGCGTTGGTTGCGTGCGCGCCGACGGTTCCGAAGGACGCGGCGTTGTTGCGCGATGCGCGGCGCCGGCGGCTGCACCTGGCGCGGCGGATACCAGCTTCACGCGATTCTCGCGCGGCGCCGGCTGCGCCTTCCGCAAGTTCTGCATTTGCGCGGGCGTGAGCGGCTGACCGTGCTGGCTGGCGATGACTTTCTGTCGCGCGGCGAAATCGACGGGACGCGGCGGGGGCTGGTGGCGCGCGACCACCGGACGCGCGAACGGCTCGCGGTCCTTGATGGCGGTGGGGCGGGCCGTCGGATGGCGCAAGCCCAGGCTGCTCCGGTCCGGGGTGACGCCGGGGCGCACCGCGACTTCGGTGCGTGCGAGTTGGTTGCGGTTGAGCTTCAGCACGGCGGGATGCACCGAACGCGCGCCGGTAAAGACGTTCCGCGGCACCGCCGTGACGGCGCCCGGCATCCTGCGGTATGCGTAGTCATGCCCGCCGCGCGGCGGGACGCGGCCCGCGTGGTAGTCGGTGTAGAAGTTGTTGATCACCGTCTTGTTGACGTAGACGTTGCGGATGTTCGTGACGTTGACGTTGGTGAAGTAATTGCGCGATGCGTGGAACCACGGCACGTACACGTCGCGCGGACCCAGCGGGAACCAGCCGACCGGGCCGCCGCCGCCGATGTTGATCGAGAGCGACAGCCCCGAACCGCCGACGAAGGCGACCAGCGCCGGCGCATACAACGGGCGCACGTGCACCGGACCCGGCATCCAGCCCCAGCGGTTGCGGACGTAAACCCAGCGGCCGTAGTGGAAGGGCGCAAAGCCCCACGGTTCGTCGCCCACCCAGGTCCAGCCCCACGGATCGATCCAGGCCCAGTGGCCATAGCGGTAAGGCGCCCAGCCGACGGGCACCGAAGACGGATACCAGACGTTGCCGTATTCCGGCACGTCGCTCCATTGGCCGTACTGCTCGAGGTCGTCGCCGCCGATCATGTCGGGCGGGACGTATTGCTGCTCCTGCTGCGTGTAGCGGTTGTAGTTCGCGTCGCGGGCTTCGCAGAAGCGGTCGAAATCGTCGGGTTGCGGCAGCCCGGTGGTCTGGACGTTGGTGAGCGCCGAATCGTTGAAACGATACGAGGTTCCCGCGGCCACCTGGCGGCTGACGCCGTTCTCGCCATAGACGGTGCCGGAACCCTGGAACACGGTGACCATGCTGCCGGTGCCGGAGGGATCGTCGTCGATGCGATAAATGCCGGCGGTGGAGGCGACGAAGGCAACGGTTGGCGTATCCACCTCGAAGTTCTCGCCCTGTGCAACCTGGCGCACCGCCAGGTTCAGCGTGCCCTGCGAAAGCTCGATCTGCACGTTGTCCTGGTCGAGGTTGAGGAAGTCGAACGCGCTGTCGTGGTCGATGCGGATCGAGGCGTCGCCGAGTTCCAGCACGGCGCGGCCGTCGCCGCCGGTCAGCAGGCGGTCGCCGATCACCATCGGACGATTGACTTCGACCGAGCCCCAATCGCTTTCCCCCGCCGGCGCGAACTGCACCTGGCCGGAAAGGTACGCGAGCCGGGCCACCCGTCCGGGCCCCTGGCTTGAATCGTCGGACGCCTGGGTTTGACCGGATGGTTGCGAGTCGTCGTATTGCTGTGCCTGGACCGTGGCCGCGCCGAGCAGAAGGGCGCAAACCCCGGCGGCGACCAGCAGCTGACGCGAAAGGCGGAAGCGGAACATGGGAACCCCCGTGGCCAATCCGGGCGCGTTTCGGCTTGCATCGGTGCGGCGCCCCTCGTCCGACGCGTCAATCTCAACCCAGCCGCGCTGAATGCGCGCCTGCTGCATCCATTTTCCCAAGTGTGGCCTAAGAAAGCGTTTAGCCGGCGTTGGGCAGCCGTTGCATGGCCGCCGCCCGCATCGCTACCATCGCCTTCCCGGTGCGGGTGTAGCTCAATGGTAGAGCTGTAGCTTCCCAAGCTACTGACGAGGGTTCGATTCCCTTCACCCGCTCCAGTCGAAGCACGCCTTCTGCATTGGGCGAGCCGCAGCGGGTCGGAATCCACGGGCATTCACGCGCAGTGAAAATCGCGATCCTGTCCCGCAACGCGAGGTTGTATTCGACGGCACGGCTGGTTGCCGCGGCGCGCGCGCGCGGTCACCGCGTGCGGGTGCTCGATCCGTTGCGCTGCTACATGCGCATCGCCAGTGACGGCTTCGTGGTGCATTACGGCGGCCGCGCGCTGAAGGGCATCGACGCGGTGATCCCGCGTATCGGTGCTTCGGTGACGTTCTATGGCACCGCCGTGCTCCGTCAGTTCGAAATGATGGGCGTGTACACGCCGAGCTGTTCGGACGCGGTGCTGCGCGCGCGCGACAAGCTGCGCAGCCTGCAGATCCTTGCCAGCCACGGCATCGACCTGCCGGTCACGGTGTTCGGCGACAACCCGGACGACACGTCGGATCTCCTGAACATGCTCGGTCCGGCGCCGCATGTGATCAAGCTCAACGAAGGCGCGCAGGGCAGCGGAGTGGTGCTGGCGGAGAAAGCCGCCGCATCGCAGAGCGTGATCGAGGCCTTCCGCGGCCTGTACGCCAACTTCCTGGTCCAGCAGTTCGTGCGCGAAGCCAACGGCCGCGACATCCGCTGTTTCATCGTGGGCGACCGCGTGGTGGCGGCGATGCAACGCGAGGCGGTGGACGGCGACTTCCGTGCCAACCTGCACCGTGGCGGCACCGGCAGTCCCGTCAAATTGTCCGCCGCGGAACGAAGTATCGCCCTGCGCGCGGCCAAGGTACTGGGCCTCGGCATCGCCGGCGTGGACCTGCTGCGTTCGGCACGCGGACCGCTGGTGCTGGAGGTCAATGCCTCGCCGGGACTGGAAGGCATCGAGACCGTGTCGGGCGTGGACGTCGCGGATGCGGTGATCCGGCACATCGAAATGGTTCTCGGGTGAACAACGGCTACGCTTGCCCGCCCGGGGTCAACGACCTGGATAGTACGAAAATTGTCGTTGACAAACTTCGACAACCGGATCAGGATGGAATCCCGCGTCGGCGTGTTGGGAATCCGCTGTCTGCAGGAGACGGCCATGAACAAGGCATTCCGCTCATACATGTGGGCTTTGATGCTTGGCACGCTCATCGTGCAGGGGTGTACACGGGAGAGCGTCCGGCCGGATGGATCCTCCGTTGTTGCTGGTACCGCGCCCGCTGCCACGTCTTCGACCGGTGGCGCCGCGACTCGCGCCGGCGACGAGGACAAGGTTGCAGTTCGTGCCGATACCAGGCAGCGTTTCGACGCCGTTGCGGCGGCGGTTCGGAAGGAAATGTCACCCGGAGGCAGGTTCGAGTTCGTGTCGGGCGTGGATCACCACACGGTGGACCAGCTGCTTGCCGACATGCAGGCGTTGTTCAACCAGTTCGGCGCGGTCGACAAGATGGATGCCGACAGCAAAATCCGTTTGTTCAATGATCAGGAAAAAATTAACGGGATTTTGACGAAGAACGACAGCAACCGCCAGATCTGCACGCGGGAAATGCCCGTTGGCACCCACTTTCCCAAAGTGGTTTGCGAAACTTACGGAGAGATCAGGCGGGAGCAGCAAAGGAATACCGATTTCGTTCAACGGCGCAGCATGCAGCGCAAATTCGTCGCCGGGTCGATGGGGTCCACGCATTGAAAGTCCGCTTCGGGTCCAACCGTAATAGCCAGGCCTGCCGGGGTTGGATTTTCGAAAGCGCACCACGTCATGGCGTCAAAGGCCGTCGCCATCAGGCTGCCGATGCAGCGTCGAGATGTATTGGTGCGTGATTCGGAAAGAGTACGAAATATATCGTTGACAAGGTCGCAGTGCGATGGCTACGATGCCACAGGCCCGCGCCGAACCGGTGCGGCCACTCATTCCCACGAGGGTCCCCATGAAAGTTTCCAGCCCGTTGATTTTTTCGCTGATGGTCGGTGCACTGATACTGCAGGGTTGCGCAACGACCAGCAGCACGCAACCCCAGGAATCACCCGTTGCGGCTCCCGCTCCGGCCGCGGTTTCTGCGCAAGCCATGACCCCCTCGCAATCGGCAGCCGTCCCCGAAGAGAATGGCAAGCCTGTCGTAAAGGCTGATACCAAGGACAGCTTCGAGGCGGTCGTTGCGGCCATCCATCAACAGATGCAGCCCGGGGGCCGCTGGCAGTTTATCGACAACAGCGAGCGCGCCACGATCGACAACAGCTTTGCCGACATGGGCAGGTTGTACGACCAGTTCGGCAGCGTGGACAAGATGGATCAAAATGCCAAGATTCGGTTGCTTGCCGACCAGAGTACCGTCAACACAATCCTTACGAAGAAGGATGGCGATCGCTTGATCTGCGAAACCAACGTGCCGGTGGGGTCACATTTCCCGGTCAAGACCTGCAAGACCTATGCGCAGATGCAGGCCGAAGAGAATGGAGCGCAGGATTACCTGCGTAGACGCGCTGCGACCACCCAGGTGAAATCCGGACATTAAGGCAGAGTTGTGACCGCAACATTCGGGCGAGGGCGATGCAGCGTGTTGAAATTGTGAGACAAGCACCTTGATGGGACATCCGAGCGGGAGCGCAACATGATGGCCGGCCCTGAACGCAAATCTCCAAGGCCCACCGAAGCCGAACTCGAAATCCTGCAGGTGCTGTGGGAACGCGGCGCCTGCACGGTTCGGGATGTGCATGAGATCTTGCATCGCCGGGACGGCACGGGCTACACGACCGCGTTGAAGCAACTGCAGATCATGCACGACAAGGGACTGGTGGAGCGCGACGAATCCCAACGCGCGCATGTCTATCGTGCGGTGGTCAGCAAGGAGCGGACGCAGAAAAAGTTCCTCTCGGATATCCTGCAGCGCGTGTTCGACGGGTCGCCATCGCGCCTGGTGCTGCAGGCGCTGGGCGACCACAAGGCCAGCCGGGAGGAGTTGCAGGAAATCCGCGCGCTCTTGAACCGGCTCGACAAGGAAGCGGGCAAATGAACGCGCTGGCAGCCCTGTCGATGGGCGTGTCCGCACTGGGGTGGTGTCTCCTGCATTTCGTCTGGCAGGCTGCCATCATCGGCGCGGTCTATGCGTTGGCACGTGCCGCGCTGCCGCGTGGCAATCCGCGCTATTGGACGGCAATGCTCGCGTTGGTTGCGATGGCGGTCTGTCCCATTGCAACCGGCGTGCACGAGTTCTCCCTCGCCGCCGCACCGGTCGAACTTGGCGACGTGGTGGTGACGTCGACGTCCGGCGGCCTGGCATCGGCTCCCGCGACCGGAATTCCGGCTTGGCAGATGCTGCTTGGCAGGGCATTGCCGTGGCTGGTGCTGGCGTGGGCATTGGGGGCGACTGCCCTTGCCGTGCGCGTGTATCGGCAATGGCATGGATTGCGCACAATGCTTGCGGCGGCGGAACAACTGCCCCAGTGGCAGTCGCGCGCCCGGCAATTCGCGCAGCGCCTCGGGCTGAGGCGGATGGTGCCTGTGCTGGCGAGCGTGCGGGTAGCGACTCCGACGTTGATCGGCTGGATCAGGCCCGCGGTGGTGCTGCCGCTTGCCGTGCTGGCGCAAATGCCCCCTGCGCAGATCGATCTGGTGCTGGCGCACGAGTTGGCGCATCTCAAGCGTCTTGATCACATCGCCAACCTGTTCCAGGTGGTACTTGAGACGTTGTTTTTTTACCACCCCGTCGTGCACTGGATTTCGCGCGAGGCGCGCAACGAACGCGAATTGTGCTGCGACACGCTGGCGCTGCGGGTGACCGGTGGCGAGCGCCGGGATTTCGTAGCCGCGCTGGCCAATCTGGAAGAATTCCGGGCAGGTCATGCCGGACTGGCATTGGCTGCAAGTGGGGGCGTGCTGGCCGAGCGCGCCTGGTTCATCGCCGGTGCCGTACCGAAGCGTCCGCAGCGACACTTGCGGAGCCATGCCATCGTGATGATGGTCGTCCTCGCGCTTGCGGGAGCGGGCTGGACATGGTGGCGCGATACCGCATGGCAGCAACGTATCACGGCACTGGTGGTGGCGAACGATGTATCAGTCTTGCATTTTGTGGTGCAGGATGCCCGGCACGACGTGACCTGGCTGGCGTCGGATCATCACCCTTCCACGAAACCCGTTTTGTCCCCCATCACGTACCCCGTCCTGCCCGTGCCGGACGAGCAAGCTCCGCCGACCGCCGTTCCAGTGAAGGCGATTACACCGTCGATCGATCGACCGAAGCTCGACCTGAAGAACATCCCCTTGCATCTGGTGTCGATTGCAGCCCTCCCAGCACCTTCGACGGAAACGGCGCAAGCGCCCACCACGGCGCCACGCGCATTGCGCACGGTTTCCCCGAAGTATCCAGCCGAAGCATTGTTGACTGGACTCCAGGGGCGGGTCGTGGTGGAGTTCATGCTGGATGCGATGGGCGTGCCGCAGGACCTCGAAGTCGCAAGTACCACTTCCAGTCAATTCGACAGTGCCGCACTGCGGGCGATGGCCGACTGGCGATTCGAACCTCCCGCTGTTCCCGGCCGGCGCTACCGCCAGGCTTTCACGTTCCGGTTCGGGGCAGATGCCGGCGACGACGCGGCGGCCGTTGAACCCTGTACCGTCACGACCGGAACGCACATCTGCCGCCACCTCTAAGGTGCCGGTCTGCGCGCGGGTATCAGCCGAATGGCTGAACACGCGGGCGGCCGCCGCAGCGCGAATGCAGGTTTCTCGGTAAGCTTGCGCAATGGCGCACGAATGCGCGTTAGCCGGGACATGCCATGCGCGTGCTGGTGATCGAGGACAACAACGACATCGCCACCAACATCGGTGACTACCTTGAGGATCGCGGCCACGTGGTCGATTTCGCCGGCGACGGCGTCACCGGCCTGCACTTGGCCGTGGTCAATGATTTCGACGTGATCGTGCTGGACCTGACCCTGCCGGGCATGGACGGCATCATGGTGTGCAAGAAGCTGCGCGGTGAAGCGCACAAGCACACGCCGGTATTGATGCTGACCGCGCGCGATGCACTGGAGCAGAAACTCACCGGCTTCGAGTCCGGTGCCGACGACTACATGACCAAGCCGTTCGCGCTGCAGGAACTGGCGGCGCGTCTGGAAGTGCTGGCGCGCCGTGGCAAGGGACCCAAGAGCCGCGTGCTGAAGATCGCCGACCTCACCTACAACCTCGACACGCTGGTGGTGACGCGCGCAGGTGAGTCGATCCAGTTGAACCCGATCGGCCTGAAGCTGCTGCAGGCACTGATGGAAGCCAGCCCGTCGGTGGTCACGCGCCAGGATCTGGAACAGAAAGTATGGGGCGAGGAGTTGCCCGATTCGGATTCGTTGCGCGTACACATTCACGGCCTGCGTGCGGCCATCGACAAGCCCTTCGACAAGCCGTTGATCCATACCCGCCACGGCATCGGCTACCGCATGGTCGATCCGGATGCAGTCCCGGCGTAAGCTCCGTTTCCGGCTGATCGTCACCTTCACGCTGTTCGGCTTCGGCCTCAGCGCGCTGTTCGCGGCCGCGTCGCTGTACGTGCGCGCCAAGGTCGAGAACCAGCTGATCGACAAGAGCATCGAGGCCGACCTTCAGCAGGCTGTGGAAAACAAGCACCTGCATCCCGGGCAGCCGCCGCACTCGGACCTGATCGTCGTCTGGTTCTGGAACGACCACACCGTCTATCAGGCGCCATTGGCCTGGCAGGGCCTCGCGCCCGGGGTCTATGACATGCGCGGCGGGACCGGCAACATGCCGGAGCGTTACAAGCTTGCGGTGGTGCGCAAGTATGGACTCGATGCGTTTCTCACCTATGACATCAGCCGCGAGAGTGTCGGCAAGCGCCAACTCGTCACCAGCCTGATCACGGCGGTACTGCTGTTCACCTTGTTGTCGCTGATGGTCGGCTATTGGCTGTCAAGGCGCGTGATGCGTCCGGTGACCGATCTCGCCCAGCGCCTGCGCGCGTTCCGCAGCGGCCGCAAGCTTGAACCATTGGCGCCGCATTTCGCGGAGGACGAGGTGGGCGAGCTGGCCGCGGCGCTCGATGATTATGCGCAGCGGCAGAGCGCCCTGATCCAGCGCGACCGTGAATTCAACGCCGACGTCAGCCACGAACTGCGTACGCCGCTGGCGGTGATCGCCAGCACCACCGAACTGCTGATGGCGACGCCGGATCTTCCGGAAAAGCTGCACACCCGTTTGCAGCGGATCGAACGCGCCGTGCGGCAATCCACGGAATTGACCCAGGCCTTGCTGCTGCTGTCGCGTGCCGAGCGCTCGGGTCCGGTCGATGGCGAAACCACTGACGTCGCGAAAGTGGTGGAAGAAGTCGTCGACACCCATCGTCCCGACCTCGGCCGCAAACCGATCGCGTTGCGAGCGGAAATCGAAGCGCCGGTCACCGTGGAGGCGCCGTCGTCGGTGGTGGCCGTGGCGCTGGGCAACCTGGTCGGCAATGCCTGCAAATACACCCAGGAGGGCGAGATCGTGGTACGGGTGCAACCCGGGCGCGTGCGCATCGAGGACACCGGTCAGGGCATCAAGGCCGAGGAGGCCGAGCACCTGTTCGAGCGCGGTGTGCGCGGCGAAGGTGAAACGGTGAAGGGCGCGGGGCTGGGCCTGGCCATCGTGCGCCGCTTGTGCGAGTTGTACGGCTGGCGGGTGTCGCTGGCCCCGCGTGCGGAGCGCGGCACGGTCGCGACCCTGGATTTCACCGGCGGCGAAGCAGCGGACTGATCGAGCGGCGGTGCGCATACTGCCGGTTGCGTGGCATTTCCGGAAAGGACGCTGGCGTATACTCGCCCCGGCTCCGGCGGTGGCTTTGCTGGAACGGAATTTGCAGGATTGGGGTACAGTTGGGCCGTCTGGCGCCGATCCGGCCGGGCGGCGCGCATTCTTGGAGGGGGTTCATGGATATCGCCGAACTGCTGGCCTTTTCGGTCAAGAACAAGGCCTCGGACTTGCACCTGTCGGCCGGCCTGCCGCCGATGATCCGGGTCGACGGCGACATCCGCCGGATCAACCTTCCGGCGCTCGAGCACAAGCAGGTGCATGCGCTGGTGTACGACATCATGTCGGACAAGCAGCGCCGCGATTACGAAGAGTTCCTCGAGGTCGACTTCTCGTTCGAGATCCCGGGCCTCGCCCGTTTCCGCGTCAACGCCTTCAACCAGAACCGCGGCGCGGGCGCGGTGTTCCGCACCATTCCCGCCGAAGTGTGGACGCTGGAAGACCTGGGCACGCCCAAGATCTTCAAGGACCTCATCGAACAGCCGCAGGGGCTGATCCTCGTCACCGGCCCGACCGGTTCCGGCAAGTCCACCACGCTCGCGGCGATGGTCGACTACGTCAACAAGAACCACTTCGGCCACATCCTTTCCATCGAGGATCCGATCGAATTCGTGCACACCGCGCAGAAGTGCGTGATCAACCAGCGCGAGGTGCACCGCGATACCCATGGCTTCAACGAGGCGCTGCGTTCGGCACTGCGCGAAGACCCCGACTACATCCTGGTCGGCGAAATGCGCGACATCGAGACGATCCGCCTGGCGCTGACCGCCGCGGAAACCGGACACCTGGTATTCGCCACGTTGCACACCAACTCGGCGGCCAAGACCATCGACCGCATCATCGACGTGTTTCCCGCCGGCGAAAAGCCGATGGTGCGTTCGATGCTGTCGGAATCCCTGCGCGCGGTGATCACGCAGACGTTGCTGAAGAAGGTCGGCGGCGGCCGCGTGCCGGCGTGGGAAATCATGGTCGGCATTCCCGCGATCCGCAACCTGATTCGCGAAGACAAGGTGGCGCAGATGTATTCCGCGATCCAGACCGGCCAGCAGTTCGGCATGCAGACGATGGATCAGTGCCTGCAGGACCTGGTGCGGCGCGGCCTGATCACCCGCCAGGACGCGCTGTCGCGTGCCAAGGTAAAAGAGACTTTCAAATGAGTGCAGGATGCACTCACCCCGTGCAGGCCATGGATGGCCGTTGACACGGGGTCCATTTGTCGGGTCGCATCAGATCCGGGAGAAATACGATGAGCGCAGTCGATTTCACATCCTTCCTCAAATTGATGGTGCACAAGAAGGCATCGGACCTTTTCATCACCGCCGGCGTCGCGCCGTCGATCAAGGTCCACGGCCGCATCGTGCCGATCACTCAGACACCGCTGAGCCCGCAGGAAGCGCGCGACATGGTGCTCAACGTGATGAATCCGCTGCAGCGCGAGGAGTTCGAAAAGACCCACGAATGCCAGTTCGCGATCGGCGTCGCCAGCGTCGGCCGTTTCCGCGTGTCGTGCTTCTACCAGCGCAACTGCGTGGGCATGGTGCTGCGCCGGATCGAATCGAAGATCCCGACGATCGAGGAACTGAACCTGCTGCCGATCGTCAAGCAGTTGGCAATGACCAAGCGCGGCATCGTGATCTTCGTCGGCGCCACCGGCGCGGGCAAATCCACTTCGCTCGCTTCGATCGTCGGCTACCGCAACCAGAATTCGACCGGCCACATCATCACGGTCGAGGACCCGATCGAATACGTGCACAAGCACGAGGGCTGCATCATCACCCAGCGCGAACTCGGCATCGACACCGACAGCTGGGAAAACGCGCTGAAAAACACGTTGCGCCAGGCGCCCGACGTGATCCTGATCGGCGAGGTGCGCACGCGCGAGACGATGGAATACGCGATCCACTTCTCCGAAACGGGCCACCTGGTGCTGTGCACGCTGCACGCCAACAACGCCAACCAGGCGCTCGAACGCATCATCCACTTCTTCCCGGAAGACGTGCGCGACCAGTTGTACATGGACCTCTCGTTGAACCTCAAGGGCATCGTCGCGCAGCAATTGATTCCGACGCCCGACGGCAAGGGCCGGCGCGTGGCGATGGAAGTCCTGCTGGGCACGCCGCTGGTGCAGGACTACATCCGCAAGGGTGAAATCCACAAGATCAAGGACGTGATGAAGCAGTCCACCAACCTCGGCATGTGCACGTTCGACCAGAACCTGGTCGAGCTGTACCACGCGGGGCACATCAGCTACGAGGATGCGCTGCGTTACGCCGACTCCGCGAACGAGGTTCGCCTCGCGATCAAGCTCGCGCAGGGCGGCGACGCGCACTCGCTGTCGCAGGGCCTGGGCGACGTCGAACTGGTGGAGACGGCAGAGAAGGGACACCGGCTGTAAACATCGAAACGCGTGTTGCGCGTGGGAGGTCGCCATGAGAGCGCAACGATTCGGTTTGGCGGTCCTGCTTGCAATTGCCGGCACCGTATCGCCGGTGTCGCATGCCTGGGGCGGCAATGATGCGGCTGCCGTCCGTTCGGTTGCGCTGCAGCAGGCCGACGCCTGGAACAGGCATGATGCGGCGGCTTATTCGGCGCTGTTCACTCCCGACTGCGACGTTGTCAACATCGTCGGCTGGTGGTGGAAGAGTCGTGCCGAGATGCAAGCCAAGCTGACGCGCGCGTTCTCCTCGGTGTTTCGCGACAGCACGCTGACGTTTACCGACGTGCGGGTGAAATTCATCCGCCCGGATATCGCGGTGGCGCATGCGTCCTGGAAAATGACAGGCATGCACATGCCGCCCGGCATGCCGCCGCCGGACGCGGGAATCCAGACGCTGGTTTTGACGAAAAGCGCCGGTCAGTGGCGAATCGCCGTATTCCAAAACACCTTGAGCAAACCGGAACGTCCGTTCCCTGCCGGTTCGCCCATGTCGCAATGAAAACAAACCCCCGGGATCGCCGGGGGTTTTGCGATGCGCCCGTCAAGCCGGGAGACGATGGCCTAGCGGTGCTTCACGTCGGTTTCGAAGTGCAAGCCATCGTTGTCCAGCTTCATGTCGAAGTCGCCCGATTCGACCATCTTGCTCATCTGGGTGAACAGCGCGACCTGTGCCTGCACCTGCGCCTGGCTCTGGGCCGGCGCCATCGCGGCGAAGCGTTCCATCCAGCTTCCGAGCAGTTGGTACATCTTGCCGTCGAAGTGCATCCGCAGCAGCTTGTCGCCGTTGCCGGCGGAAGCGGTCAGCGTGTCGCCGAGCTTGGATTCCTCGCCGTCGCCGATGCCAAGCGCGAGCGCCTTGTCGTTCGCCGCGATCCAACCCTGGTTGCTGCCGCCGAGCATCGCTTGCATGCGCGGCGGCAGGTCGAACGCCACCGGCTTGCCATCGACCGGAATCGTCTTCAACGCGAACTGCGGCATGGTTTGCTGGATCTTCTGCGCCAGTTCGGCAGGATTGGAACTGGCGACGAGCACGCGTCCCGCGATCTGCGGGCCGATGTCCCACTTGTCGAGTACCATGCGGAAGCCGAGCAACGAAGCGGCTTCCGGCGGCATCTGCACCGGCGGGTTCGAGGCGGTCTGGGCGAACTTGTTGAGCGATTGCAGCGCGGGGCATTGGTAGGTTTTCACGGCAGCTGCCTGGGCGCGGCCCTTGATGAACGCTTGCCATTTCTCCAGCGGCAATGCCATCACCAAGTCGAACATGGAGCCGTCCGACGCCTCGTCCATGCCGGGCACCGGCTGCTTCAGGGCGGTGAGCGCACCGAGCAGCGAGGATGACAACTTCACGTCCACGCTGCCACGCATTTCCTTGGCGGAATAGTTCTGGAAACCGACACTGGCCAGCGGCGCCTGGTCGGCGATGGACGCGAATTCGCTGGCACATGCCGGGTCGGCCAGCGAGCCGCCGACATCCCTGGCGAATTCCTGGGTAATTGCATCCTTGCCGTCGTAGAGATTGGCAAACAGTTTCGGCAAGTCGACGTAACCCGAGCCGTAATCGCTGTAGCCGTGCTGGCCGTTCAGTTCGCTGAGGCGATCGGAGGCATTGTTGGACGGTTTGGCCAATCCCAGCAACTGCTTCAACATGGCCTCGCTCGACTTGGCCGGCGCAATCGTCGCGACCAGTTGGCTGCCTTCGATGGCCACCAGGAAGTGCACCTTGGCGTCGGCGCCGCCGAGCACCCAATAATTTTGCTTGCCGAGCGTGGCCGTTGGCGCGGTGACGCCCGCACGTTTTTCCACCCGCGCCCAGAATGCCTTGAAGGCATCGGGCGAGGCGAGTTCGATCCGCGCCACCGGTACGTCGCCGATGCCATAGAGCGCGTACAGCGAGGATTGCGAGAAGCCGACCGTCTGCGCCAGGTCCTTGCTCGAATGCGTGTTCGCGAGTTCGGCCTGGATCGCGTCGAGGATCTTGGCGACGTCGGGATTTTTCTGGCCGACCGCTTCGGCCATCTTGCCGAGTTGCTGGATGCGCGCCGCCATCACGGCGTCATTGGCCTGGCCCCACGCCGCGGTGACGTTCTCCGGCGCGCCCTTGAAATTGGCGAACAGGTACGGCGTGTCCGCGGGCGCGTACGTGATCGGCGCGTTGGAGGCGACGTGGTTGCCGCAGCCGGCGAGTGCGAGAGCGGAAACGCAGGCAGCCGCGAGTGCGGCCCGGCGCAGGACTGGACGCATGGTTTTCTCCTCGGGTTCCCCGAAACAGGCTTCGATTATGCAGGCGGCGCGAGCAGCTCGGCCAGCACCGCCATGCGCGTGGCGACGCCGTTGGCGACCTGGTCCAGGATGCGCGACTGCGCGCCGTCGGCGACTTCCGGTGCGATCTCGATGCCGCGGTTGATCGGGCCCGGATGCAGCACCTGGCAATCCGGTTTGGCCAGCGCCAGCCGGCGGCTGTCGAGTCCGTAATGCGCGTGGTAGTCGGCGGCTTCGGGAAACTGCGCATCGGCCATGCGTTCCTTCTGGATGCGCAGCATGATCACGACGTCCGCGCCTTCGAGCGCGCCGTCGAAATCTTCCGTTGTTCCGCACCCGGGAAATTCCTGCAATGATTCGGGCAGCATCGCGCACGGTGCACACAGCCGGATGTCGTTCACGCCCAGCGTGTGCAGCGCGTGCACGTCCGAACGCGCAACCCGCGAGTGGCGGATATCGCCGCAGATGACCACGTGCAGGTTTTCGAAGTCGCTGCGCCGCTGGCGGATCGTCAAGGCGTCGAGCAGTCCCTGGGTTGGATGTGCGTGGGTGCCGTCGCCGGCGTTGATCACCGACACACCGCTATTCGCGTGTTGCGCGAGATATGCGGGCAAGCCGTTTTCGCCGTGGCGGACAACCAGTGCGTCGAGGCCCATCGCTTCCAGCGTGTGCAGGGTATCGAGCAGGCTCTCGCCCTTGCTGGTGGAGGAATGCGACAGGTTGAAATTGAGCGTGTCCGCGCCGAGGCGTTTCGCGGCCAGCACGAACGAGGTGCGCGTGCGCGTGGAAGGTTCGAAGAACAGCGTCAGCACCGTGCGGCCGGCCAGCAAATCGCGAGGCGCACCCTCGGCGCGGATGCGTTCGGCGCGATCCAGCAGGCGGACGAGTGCGGTGCGATCCAGTTCTTCGAGGGTCAGCAGGTGGCGCATGGCTTCCTTTTTGCGATCATCCCGGATCGCCATTTGGCCGAATCGATGGTAACGACGGGTTCAAGGCTCGACAGACCACAACGATCCCATGGCCTGACTTTCCACAACCGCCGCTCCGATCCCGGAGCCCGGAC
>DASZTT010000118.1:0-12629 GCA_035547895.1 Rhodanobacteraceae bacterium | reverse complement strand
AACCGCCGGTACCCAGTTCCTCGCGGGTCAATTCGACGCCGGTGCTGAGGTCGTGCACGACATCGCCGGTGTTGAAATCGACGGTGAAATTGAGCTGGTTGGTGAGGATGCGGTTGGTCTGGTCCTTGAAATTCGGATTGCTGCGCGCGATTGTCCACGTGCCGGGATCGAGCGGGTCGGGCGTCAGCAGGTTGGCCGCGCTGCCCGTGAACGAGGTCAGCAGGTAGTTCTCCTGCGTGCGGCCCCAGCGCAGCGTGTCGTGCAGCGCCGCGTTGTCGGAAAAGTCGTGGTGCACGATCAGGGTCGCCATGTCGGACTTGACGTGGTCGTGGTCGGCGGCGGTGCCGTAGAAGTTGGACGGATCGACCCTTGGTGCCTCGGAAAGGAACGGGCGCGCCGGGTCGGGCGAGGAATAGCCGGGCAGGCCGATGGTGGGCACGCCGCCGTCGGGCACGTTGTTCTGGGTGACGTGCAGGAAGTCGAGGTACACGGTGGTCGGCGTGCCGAGCCCGAACGCCAGCGATGGCGCCACACCCCAGCGATCGTGCCTGACTTCATCACGGCCGGGGACGCCGCTGTTCTGGTCCATCACGTTGAGGCGGAATGCCGCGTGCGCGCCGATCACCTGGTTCCAGTCGGCGGTGCCGCGCTTCTGGTTCCAACTGCCGTAGCCGAGCGTCGCCGAGGCGTGATTGTCCAGCAGCGGCTGCTTGCTGACCATGTTGATCGCGCCGGTCGGCGTGGTGCGGCCGTACACGGTGCCGTCGGGGCCCTTGATCACCTCGACCTGCTCGGTGTCGAACACGTCGCGCGAAATCGAGCCGAGATCGCGCACGCCGTCGACGAAGATGCTGCCGGACGCGTCGAAGCCGCGCATGTAGACCGCATCACCGGTCGAAGTGCTGCCGTTTTCGCCGACGAAGAAAGTGCCGACGCCGGGACTGTTGCGCAGCGCTTCGGTCAACGTGGTGGCGGCTTGCTGCTGGATGATCTGCTTGCCGATGACATTGATGGTCTGCGGCGTATCCAGCAGCGGCTGGGTGAATTTGGGCGACTTCACCGTATCGATCTTGTAGGCGATTCGCTTGGCGGTGACGTTGACGGTGGGCAGTTCCGTCGGCGCGGCGGCGGCGTCGCTGGGCGAAGCCGGCGCGCCGGATGCGAGCGCGGGCACGCTCAACGCGATGCCGGTCATCAGGGTGGACAAGGCGAGGGGACGGGAGCCGTTACGGTGCTTGCGACGCTTGATGCCTTGCATGGACGTGCGGACCTTGTTGTTGTGGCAATCACCGCGCCGGCCCGGCTGACTCGATGCACGATCCCCACCCGGGACGCGGGTTGCCTGTGTCGTTCTCGCGGCCCGCGTGGAACGAGCCTGCGGGCCGGTGCGCAAACAATACTAAAGCAAATGCGAACCATTCGCAACAACTATTGCGTTTGCGTTGTGACGGGCGGTGTCCACGTTTGCCCTGACTCGCTCCGGGCATAAAAAAGCGCCGCACAAGGTGCGGCGCTCGAAAGGCAAAACGTGTTGCGGGCGGTTACCAGATCTTGACCGGATTCGGACGATCCATCTTGTCCCCGGACTTGCACTGGAACGCCTGCGCGAACTGCGGCATGTTGGCGGCCGTCGCGAAGGCGCGGATCTTCGCGGGGGCGTGCGGATCGATGTTGAGGTACAACTCCGCGGTCTTGTCGCGCGACGTGCCTTCCCACACGCGGGCCGAACTGAGGAAGAAGCGCTGGTCTTCGGTCATGCCGTCGATCTTCGCGTCGGCTTCCTTCGGGTTGGCCTTCAACGCGGTCTGCAGCGCCGTGTAGGCGACGTTGAGGCCGCCGAGGTCGCCGATGTCCTCGCCCAGCGTCAGCCGGCCATTGACGTGCAGGTCAGGCTTGCCGGGGATCGGCGCGTAGCTGTCGTATTGCTTGACCAGCGCGTCGGCGCGCGCGTCGAACGCCTTCTTGTCCTGCGGCGTCCACCAGTTCACGCGGTTGCCGTGGCCATCGAACTGGCTGCCCTGGTCGTCGAAGCCGTGGCTGGATTCGTGTCCGATCACGAAGCCGATGCCGCCGTAGTTCACCGCGTCGTCGCCCTTGGCATAGAAGAACGGCGGCTGCAGGATTGCGGCCGGAAAGTTGATGGTGTTGGTGGACGGGTCGTAGTACGCATTGATCGTCTGCGGCGTCATGCCCCATTCCTTGCGGTCCGTCGGCTTGCCGATCTTGTTGATGTCGTAGTGGTAGTTGTACTTGCCCGCGGCCTCGAGGTTGGCGAACCACTGGCCCGGCTGGATGGTCAGGCCCGACCAGTCGCGCCACTCGCCCTTGTCGGGGTAGCCGATCTTCGGCAGGAACAGCGCCCACTTGTCGAGCGCCTTCTGCTTGGTTTCGGCGCTCATCCAGTCGAGATTCTCGATGTGTTCCTTGAGCGCCGCACGCACGTTGGTGACCAGTTCTTCGGCGCGCTGCTTGGCTTCCGGCGGGAAATACTTGGCGACGTAAAGCTCGCCGAGGCCCATGCCCATGGCATGGTTGACCGAGCCGACCACGCGCTTCCAGCGATCCTTCTGCTGCGGCTGGCCGCCCAGGGTCTTGCCGTAGAAGTCGAACTGGTTGTCCTGGAACGCCTGGCTCAACGCCGGCGAGGCGCTGTTGATCAGGTGGAACTTCAGGTAAGCCTGCCACTGCGAAGCCGGCGCGGTCGCCAGCAGCTTGTCGAATTCGGCCATGAACTTCGGCTGCGAAAGCGAGAAGCCGTTGCCGACGTCGACGCCCTGGGCCTTGAAGAATTTCTCCCAGCTGAAGTGCGGGGTGATCTTGTCGGCTTCGGCGACGGTGACGAAGTGGTATTCGTTGTCGAGGTCGCGCAACTCGACCGGAGACAGCGAGGCCTTGGCCAGTTCGGTTTCGAACTTCATCACCTGGTCGGCCTGCTTCTGCGCATCGGCGTCGGGGGTGCCGGCCAGCGCCAGCGACTTGGCGATGTATTTCACGTAGGCATCGCGGATGTCCTTGTACTTCGGCGACAGGTAGTAGTCGCGCGTCGGCAGGCCCAGGCCATCCTGGAACACGTAACCGATCTGCTTGGTCGCGTCCTTGAAATCCGCGCCGGAACCGAAATTGAAGACGTAGCTGTCGCCGTTGTTGAAGCTGGTGTCGAGGAAGTCGACGATGTCGGACGGCGTCTTCAGGCCGTCGATGGCGGCCAGCTGCGGCTTGATCGGGTCGTAACCCAGCTTGTCGATCGCGGCGGTGTCCATGCCTGCGGAGTAGAGGTTGCCGAGTTTCTGTGTCAGTTCGCTGCCGGTGTGGTTCCTGGCGTCGTTCGCGGCGGTCTCAAGAAGCTGCTTCTGCTGCAGCAGGCTCTTCTCGTGCAGGAAGCCGAACGCACCCCAGCGCGTCTGGTCGGCCGGAATCGGATTGGCCGTGTTCCATTTCGAGTTGACGTACTGGTCGAAATCGTTGCAGGGGTTGTATTGGTCATCGAGCGTGAAGGCGATGGGCTGGTCGGCCGGGATCGCCACCGTCGAAGCCGACGCCGGTGCCGCGGCGGTGTGCGCGGGAGCGGGCGCCGACGTCGATGCTGCGGGCGCCGATGACGCCTGGTTCGACGCGTTGTTGCTGCAGCCGGAAACGGCGAGCGCCGCGGCGATGGCCAGTGCGATCGGTGTCGGAAGATGCTTGTGCATGGATTCGTCCTTACGTTGCGAGTTGCGAGTCGGAGAGCGGGCACCGCGCGCATGCGCGACGGAGCCCCCGATTGTGCCAGTACCGGTGCGGCGTGGCGCACCACCCTGCCGAAAGTCATGCGTGGCGCGCATTGTGCCGCGGGCAAACGCCTGCATACTTCCGCGATCGTTCGCAGGCAGGGGGATCGCATGGACATCGTGTTTCATGGCGCGGCAGGAGAGGTGACCGGTTCGTGCCACTTGCTCGAGGTCGCCGGCAAGCGCGTGCTGCTGGATTGCGGCATGGTGCAGGGTGAGCGCCAGGGAAGGCCGAATCACCCGGAGGGTGAGCGCCAGGGAAGGCCGAATCACCCGCAGGGCGAAGGCCAGGCCGACGACCGCAACGCGGCGGATTTTCCGTTCGATCCGAAGTCCATCGACGTGCTGGTGTTGAGCCACGCACACATCGACCACACCGGGCGCGTGCCGTTGCTGGTGAAGCGTGGCTTCTCGGGTCCGATTTATGCGCATCCCGCAACCATCGATCTCGCCGCGATCATGCTGGCCGATTGCGCGAACATCGCGATGATCGACGCCGAGCGCGACAACCGCCACCTGCAGCCGGGGCAGAAACCTTCGGTGCCGCTGTACACGCAGGACGACGTGGATGCGGCTACCAGATCGATGCGGCCGGTCGAATACGGCGCACCCACGGAAATCCTGCCGGGCGTGCGCCTGACGCTGCGCGATGCCGGGCACATCCTCGGATCGGCGACGGTGGAAATCGATGCCGACGAGAACGGCACGACCCGCAGGCTGGTGTTCACCGGCGATCTCGGCCCGGATGGCACGCCGATTCTGTGCGATCCCGCGCCCGTGCCGGCGGCCGACCTGGTGGTGATGGAATCGACCTACGGCGATCGCCTGCACAAATCGCGCGAGGACACCATCGCCGAACTCGCGTCGATCTTCGCGGCCGCGCACCGGGACGGCGGCAACGTGGTGATTCCCGCGTTCGCGGTCGGGCGCACGCAGGAACTCCTGTATTTCTTCGCCGAACATTTCGACGCGTGGAACCTGGGTGCATTCAAGCTTTTTCTGGACAGCCCGATGGCGATCCGCGTGACCGCGGCCTATGACCGCCACGAGGATCTGTTCGATGCCGAAGCGAAGAAGTTGTGGGCCACGCGCCCGCATCCGCTGCGGCTGCCCAATTTGACGCTCACCCCCGACGGCGAGGCATCGCGCCGGATCAACGACATCCACGACCACGCGGTGATCATCGCGGGATCGGGCATGTGCACTGGCGGCCGCATCCGCCACCACCTGCGGCACAACCTCTCCAATCCCGCCGCGCACATCGTGTTCGTCGGCTATCAGGCCGCGGGCACGCTGGGGCGCATCATCATGCAGGGCGCGAAACACGTGCGTCTGTTCGGCGACGACATTCCGGTGCGCGCGCACGTGCATACGGTGGGCGGCCTGTCGGCACATGCCGACAAGGAAGGCTTGTCGGCGTGGTACGGAAAGATCGCGGGGCATCCGCCGGTGTGCCTGGTGCACGGCGAGGATCCGGGCCGCTCGAAACTCGCCGCCGAACTGAAAGCGAAGTGGGGCAGCAGGGTGACGCTGCCGATGCCGGGAACCCGCGTCACCGTGTAGGTTGGGTTGAGCCCAAGCTTCATCCGGGTGAGACCCAGCATCGGGCAACGCGCGTTGGGGTTCGCATGAAGCCGCCCACCCCAACCTACTTCACGACTCCCGCAAGCGGCTCGCGCGCCAGTTCCGTATACGTCGCCGCGTGTTGCGCGAGCGTGCCGCGCATCAACGCGATGGTGTCGAAGGTGAATGCGGGCGGCGGATTGGGCAGGATGCCCAGCGTGCAACCCGGGCGCAGCCGCGCCAGCGTGACGTGCGCGCGAAACTCGCGTGGCTCCGGCGCGAAACCGGCCTTGCGCGCATGCATTTCGCATTCGGCCGCGAGTTGCGACAGCGGAGCGTTCGCTTCCAGTTCCAGCACCAGCAGGCGCGGCCGCGCGCGATTGGGCCAGATGCCATAGCGGCGCGCGTGGATTGCAGGCAATGGGTGCGCCAGGGTCGGCAGCATGTGCCGGAAATAATCGATCTGGGCCGTGCCGGATGCGCCCAGGAAGCGCAGGGTCAGATGCAGCGCGTTCGCTTCCATCCACCGCATGCCGCGCGGCGCGCCGGAGTTGGCGCGTTCCAGCGCATCGCGGCACCGTTGCAACATCGCGCGGCTGGCCTCGTCGGGAAGCAGCGCGAGAAAGCAACGCGCATCGGCCTGGCCGCCGCCCCCCGCGGCGCCGTTCACGGCGCGATCCGCTCGACCGGCATGCCGCGCCGGGTGCCGTTGCTTTCCACGTCCGGCAGGTGCTCGGGTCCGACCGCACCGCCGGAAACGATGAACGCCATCGCTTGATCCATCGACCAGTCGGTGGCGATCAGGCGCTCGGTCGGAACCAGTTCCAGATAACCGCCGGTGGGATTGGGCGTGGTCGGCACGTACACCGCGGCGACCTCGCGCCCGCTTGCATCGGTGAAGGTGCGCGTGACGAAACCGATCGACTTCAGCGCGGGCGACGGAAAGTCGATCAGCACCACGCGCTGGGTGCCGCCCGGCTTGTTGCGCATCAGCGTCATCAGTTTCTTGACGCCGCCGTAGATCGTGTGCACCAGCGGGATGCGTTCGAGCAGGTTGTCGATCGTGCCGAGGATGCGCCGGCCGAACACGCGCGTGGACAGCCAGCCGAGCAGGTACAGCGCGGCGATGGTGAGGACGAACGCGATGATCGAAATCACCCAGTCGCGATGCAGCGCCTGCGCGGCCTGCGGCGCACCGAGCCCGATCAGGCCGATGATGCCGCTCACCAGCGGCGCGCCGACGCCCGCGAGCAGCGTGAACACGAACTTGAACACCACCCAGGTGATCCACACCGGGATGAAGGCCAGGAGGCCCGTGATCAGGTAACGCTTGATGTGGAGTGAAGGTGCGGTCACGACGATTCCCCGGACCGCCGCATTGTAGGCGATGCGCGGCGCACGCACGCGGACGCAAAAAAACCGGCGCGATTCGCATCGCGCCGGTCGCAGGTTCCGCAAACCGTTTCGGATTACTTGTTGCCCTGGTTGTCGTTCGCTTCGATGAACGCCGCGGCATCGTCGTGCATCTGCTTCAGCGACGGCACGTGCGCATACACCATGTGACCCGACGGGAAGAACGCGTAGGAGATGTTCTTCTGCAACGACGCCGGAATCGGCAGGTGCTGCATTTCGTAGGCCGCGGTGTAGAACGGCGTCGCCAAGTCGTACAAGCCACCGAACAATCTCACCTTGAGGTTCGGGTTGTACTTCATCGCCACCGCGAGATCGATCATGACGTTGGGCGTGCCGCCGCGCGAGAAGCGCTGGCCCGGCGCCATGTGTTTCCAGTCCCAGTGGAAGTCGTCGGCGCCGTACACCGACGGCCGGAAGGTCATGCCTTCGCCGAATTTCAGGTCATTGCGCACGTAGTTGTTGAAGCCCGCCACGTAGGCCGAGCTGAGCGCGGCAGATTGCGGGTCGTACGCGGACGATTCGCTCAGCGGATCCATCGCGGGACCCGAGAAACGGGTGTCGAGCCGGCCGGTGTCGGAGCCGGTGCTGCTCAGCAACTGCTGCTCGAACATGCCGCCAGTGACGCGCAGGTCGGCCTTGAGCAGGTAGGCAACCGGCAGGCCGGTGAACTCGCTCAGCTTCTGCGCGATCTGCTGCTTCCTGTCCGCACTGAGCGTCGAACCTGCAGCCAGCGCCTGCTCGTAATCGGTGGTGGCCCAGTGGGTCGCCGCCTTCAGCAGCGGGGCGAGTCCGCCGTTGTCGTACTTCGGCAGCTTGTGGTGGTACCACGCGGTCGCGGCGAAGGTCGGCAGCGCCAGCACGTACGACATGTCGACGCCAGGATTCATGTTGGCGCCATCGATGCTGAGCGAGAAGTTGAGGATCTGCGACAGCAGCATCACGCCATTGAGATCGACGTTGTATTGCGTCTGCAGCACGTTGGAGAGCACCGCCGAACGCGTGGTGCCGTAGCTTTCGCCGAACAGGAACTTCGGCGAGTTCCAGCGGTTGTACTTCGACAGGAACTGCGTGATGAAGCGCGAGAACGCCTGTGCGTCGCCGTCGATGCCCCAGTATTCCTTGGCCAGTTCCTTGTGGCTCTTGGCGCGCGCGGCGTCATCCTTGCCCTGGGCAAGCAGGCGGCCGAAGCCGGTGCCCGGCATGTCGATGAAGACGAGATCGCTGGCATCCAGCAGGCTGTAATCGTTGTTGACCAGCTGATACGGCGCGGCCGGCGTGTGCGTGTCGTCGTTCGTGACGATGCGCTGCGGTCCCCACGCGCCCATGTGCAGCCACACCGTCGAGGAACCCGGACCGCCGTTGTAGAGGAACGTGATCGGACGCTTGGACGGATCGGCGCCCTGCTTGAAATAGGCGACGTAGCTCATCGCCACCTGCGGCGTGCCTTCGTTGACGCCGGTGCCGTCGATCACCAGCGTGCCGGCGACGGCTTCGTAGCTGATCGACTGGCCTTCGACGGTGACGTTGCCGTGGGTGACGGACGACAACGGCTTCGACAACTTCTGGATCAGCGATTCGGATTGGCCGCTGCTGCTGGCACCGGATTGCGCCGAGGTGCCGGCGCTGGATGGCGGCGCGGCGGCGAAGGCGGGCGCGCTGCACAGCAGCAGCGAGGCGAGGGCAACGGCGAGGCGATTGGCTTTCATGAAGATCCCCGGTGGGCTGGACAGTGGTGCCCGGTGCTGCGTGCACCGGAACCGCCCGAGTATGCGCGCGCCGGCGCACGGCGGCATACCCCGAAAGTCATGGCCGTGGCGTGCAAGAAAAAAACCGGCGCGATTCGCATCGCGCCGGTGGAAGGCTGCCAAGCCTCGCGAGGAAAGTTATTTGCCGTTGCCCTGGTTGTCGGTCGCGTTGATGAAGGCGGCAACGTTGTCGTGCAGTTGCTGCAGTGACGGGATGTGCGCGTACACCATGTGTCCCGACGGGTAGAACGCGTAGCTGATGTTCTTGCGCAGGCTCTGCGGGATCGGCAGGTGCTCTTCCTCGTAAATCGCGGCGTAGAACGGCGTCGCGAGGTCGTAGAACCCGCCGTTCAACATCACCTTGAGGTTCGGGTTGTACTTCATCGCGTCGGCGAGGTCGATCATCACGTTGAGCGTGCCCGAACCATCGTCCCACGGCGGCGCACCCGGCGTGCGGTGCTTCATGTCCCAGTTGAAGTCGCCGGCGCCGTACACGTCGGGACGGTACTTCAGGTCCTGGCCGAACTTGAGTTCGTTGCGAACGTAATCGTTGAACGCCGACACGTAGGCCGAACTGATCGCCGCCGACTGCGGGTCGTACTCCGATTCCTTGGCCATCGGGTCCATGACCGGCCCGGAGAAGCGCGTGTCGAGGCGGCCGGTGGCGGTGTCGTCGTTGATCTGCAATTGCTGCTCGAACATGCCGCCGCTGACGCGCAGGTTGGCCTTGAGCAGGTACGAGACCGGCAGGCCGGTGAAGTCGCTGAGTTTCTGCGCGACTTCGCGCTCCTTTGCGGGGCTGAGCGTCGAGCCCGCGTACAGCGCGTCACGGTATTCGCCCTTGGCGAATGCGATGGAGTCCTTCAGCAGCGGCCCCAGCTTGCCGCCGTCGTACTTCGGCAGCTTGTGGTGGTACCACGCGGTCGCGGCATAGGTCGGCAGCGCCAGCACGTAGGGCAGGTCGTTGCCGGGGTCGCCTTCCGGACCGTCGATGCTGGTGCCGAAGTTGAGGATTTGCGACAGCAGGATCACGCCGTTGAGATCGATGTTGTCCTCTTCTTCCAGGATGCCCGCGAGCACCGCCGAACGCGTGGTGCCGTAGCTTTCGCCGAACAGGTATTTGGGCGAATTCCAGCGGTTGTACTTCGACAAAAACTGGGTGATGAAACGTGAGAACGCGTGCGCGTCGCCATCGACGCCCCAGATCTTCTTGATCAGCTCCTTGCGGTCGGCGGCGCGCGCCGCATCGTCCTTGCCCTGCGGCAGCAGGCGGCCGAAGCCGGTGCCGGGCATGTCGATGAAGACGACGTCGCTGGCGTCGAGCAGGCTGTAGTCATTGTTGACCAGCTGGTACGGCGCGGCAGGCGTGTGCGTGTCGTCGTTGGTGACGACGCGCTTCGGGCCCCACGCGCCCATGTGCAGCCACACCGTCGAGGAACCGGGGCCGCCGTTGTAGATGAAGGTGATCGGCCGCTTGGACGGATCGACGCCCTGCTTGAAGTAGGCGAAGTAGCTCATCGCCACTTCGGGCGTGGATTCCTTGGCGCCGGTGCCGTCGATCACCAGCGTGCCGGCAACGGCCTTGTAGCTGATCGCCTTGCCTTCCACCGTCACGGTGCCGGTGGTGACCGACGACATCGGTTTCATCAGCCGCTCGGTCAGGCTTTCCGTAGGCGTGTTGTCGCTGCCGGTGCTGGCGGAACTGGCGGGTGCCGAGGAACTGGGTGGCGCGGCGAAGGCGGGGGCGCTGCACAGCAGCAATGATGCGAGTGCAGCGGCAAGACGATTGGCTTTCATGGGGATGTCCGGCTTGGGGGCAAGAGAAACCGGCGTGCAAACGCCGGCGCCACCGGAGTATGCGCGCGCATGGCGCCGAGGGCATACGCCACAAGTCATGCCTTGGGTTTCGGGCGCCTAGCGGCCGGAGGCTGCGGGCGGCGCGGGATGCGCGGCGTCGATCACCCGCACCACGCGGAATCCGACGCTGGTGTAGCCGACGTCGGCGTCGGCCGTGCCGCGATTGCCGAGCGGCGTTTCGTGGCTGCCGTCGCGCCAGGAAATGCCCCGGAACGGACGCGAACCGGCACTGCCGCCCGCGACCCATTCGCTGACGTTGCCATACAGGTCGTAGGCGCCGACCCCGCTCGCCGCGTAACGCCCGACCGGCGCGGTGTAGGTGGTCCCGTCGCTGCACGGCCAGCGATCGTCGTCCAGCCGGTTGTGGCGGCTGGTGTCATCGACGTTGCCGAGTTTGCAGGGGCTGCCCTTGGGCATGCCCTGCGCGGCGCGCAGCCATTGTTCGCCGCTCGGCAGGCGATACGGTTCGCCGGTGGTTCTCGAAAGCCACGCGGCGTACGCGGCGGCGTCGTCCCAGCTCACGCACACCACCGGATGATCGCCTGTCTGCGTGAAACCCGGCGCGCGCCAGGTGAGATGTTGCAGCCGCGAGAACGGATTGTGTGCGGCGAGGCAGCTCGCGGCAGGGCGCTGCGTCGCGTCGATGAACGCAGCGTAGTCCGCGCGGGTGACTTCCACCCTCTGGATCGCAAACGCCGGAAGCCCGCCGCCGGCAGGCACGTAAACGAGCAACGGACCTTGCGGGTCGCGAAGGCGCGCGCCCGGCCGTGGTGTTGCCGCCACGGGCGCGCTCGCCGTGGGCGCACCCGGCACGGGATCAATGGTTTCGGCAGACGCGACGTGCAGCGCCTTGGCGAGTGGTTTCAAGACCGCGATTTCCAGCTTGTCGTGCGCGCGGATGGCACGCGCGAAGGTGTCATCGACGCGCCGGGCCAGCCGCCTGCGATAGCTGCGCCAGGTGCGTTGCGCGCGCGCGTCGGCGTGCCGGGCAAGCTCGTCGCCTTGCCGCAGCGCGTCGGCGGCTTCGGTGGTGTTGCGTCCATCCTGCCAGGTCCTGTCCAGTTGCTTGCGCAGCGTGCGCAGCATGGCATCGACGCCCGCGAGGGCGGAGGGATTGCCAGGGTCGAGGTCGAGCGCCGCGAAATACGTGCTCGCGGCGTTGTGGAACGGCGGCGAAAACAGGTGCCCCTGGGCGCGCAGCGTGTCGGCGGTGGCGGCCAGTGCCTGCGCGCGATCGGCCATGGTCAGGCCCGATGAATCCGCGCCGGGCAATGCCGTCACGGATGGTGCGGCGGCCATCGGCGCCACGGGGGGCGCGGTGGCCATCGGCAATGTGACCGGATTGACCACGCTGGCCGCGGACATCACGGGGGATTCGGGATTGGCGAAGGCGCGCGCGTGGTCGGGCGCGCCGGCGGGCGGTGCGGACTCGTTGAGGTAATCCCATGCGGCCCAGCCGAGCAGCGCGATGATCGCCGCGATCGGCAAGGCAGTGCGCAGCGGCCATTTCGGCGTGCGTTGCGGTTCTGCGGCGATGGGTGGCTCGCCGCCTCCGTAGTATCGGCGGACGCCGATCGCATCGAGAGCGTCGGCCATCGCCTGCGCATCCTGGAACTGCCGGTCCGGCGATTCGGCCAGCGCCTTGTCGAGCCAGGATTGCCACGACGCAAAGCCCGGCGGCAGCCGCGTCGGCGGCCTGATCGCATCGCGGCGCTGGAGGTCCGGCGCGCCGTCCAGCAGTCCGCGCGCAAGCAGACCGATGCCGCGAAGATCCGACTGCGGGTCCGCGGGTTCGTGGGGCGTTTCCGCCATGCAACGCGCGATCCCGAAATCGGCGAGCAGTGCGCGCCCCTGTTCGTCGAACAGCACGTTGGAAGGCTTGACGGCACCATGCACCACGCCGCGTCGATGCGCGTGCTCGACTGCGGCCAGCAGGTCGCGCAGCAGCGCGATGATCCTGAGCGTTCTCCCGGCAATCCCGCCGCGCGCCTGTTCGAAATCGAGCAGCAGCGGCATCGCGTAGAAGAGGCGGCCGTCGCTGGTGCGTCCGATGGCTTCGACCGGAACGATGTCGGGATGCACGAGCCGCGCGTTTTCCTGCAACTGTCCTTCGAGGCGCACGAGGACTTCGGCATCGACGCGGTGGAATATCTTGATCGCCGCGGGGCGGTCGCGCGACGGTTCCATGCCGACGTACAACGAGGCCGCGCCGCGCGTCCCCAGCCACCGCACCAGGCGGTAGCCGGAGACTTCAACCGGACTGGAGCCGCGGACGTTCATGCGC
>DASZTT010000117.1:0-11196 GCA_035547895.1 Rhodanobacteraceae bacterium | reverse complement strand
TTTCACGATGGACTCTCCTCTGCAACATCGTCGTCGTGCGGAATCCGCCGGTCGCCCAGTATCGCGCCGTCTTCCATTTGCAGCACGCGGTCGGCGTGCGTGACCAGGCGCGGATCGTGGCTGACGCAGAGCACGGTGGTGCCGTGTTCGTGCGCGATGCGGCGCAAGGTGTCGATCACGGTCTGGCCGTTGGCGGCATCCAGCGCGCTGGTGGGCTCGTCGGCGAAGAAAAGTTCGGGCTGCTTGACCAGCGCACGCGCGATCGCGACGCGCTGCTTCTCGCCGCCGGACAGTTCCGCCGGCAGCAGGTGCATGCGGTCGGACAAGCCCACCTCGTCAAGGGCCGCGCGCCCGCGCGCTTCCGCCGCGCGATCGTCCGCGCCCATGTAGCCCAGCGGCAGCATCACCTGTTCCAGCGCGGTGAGCGCCGGGAACAGGTTGAAGCCCTGGAACACGAAGCCGGTGTGCTGGAGGCGGAAACGGTCGCGTGCGTGGCGGTCGCCGCGGAACAGGTCCTCGCCCAGCGCGATCACGCTGCCGGCGTCCGGCCGCTGCAGGCCGGACAGGATCGACAGCAGCGTGCTCTTGCCGCAACCCGACGGCCCCGCGATCAGGGTCAGCTGTCCTGCATCGACGGACAGCGACAGGCCGCGCAGGATTTCCGTGCGCAGCTTGCCGCTGGTGTAACCCATGCACAAATCGGTGGCGACCAGCGCGCTCATCGCAGCAGCAACGCCGGATCGGCGCTCCGCAATGCGCGAACCGCGGCCGCGCCCGAAACCAACGCGATGCCCATCACCAGTGCCGCGCACGCGATCCAGGCCGGCAGGTTCAGTTCCACCGGCACGTCCTGCCATTTCGCCAGCCCGATCAATCCGAGGCTCAACAGCACTCCGGCGACCAGGCCGCATACGCCGATCCACGCGGCTTGTTCCAGCACCACGCGGCGCAGCGAACCCAGGCTGACGCCGAGCGCGTGCAACGTCGCATATTCGCGCACCGAGCCTGCGATCGCGCCCATCAAGGTCTGGCTGGTGATGATCGCGCCGACGATGAACACCACGATGGCGAGGAAGATCACGCCGAGTCCGGCGCCGGTCTGGAACATCCAGTAGAACACCGCGCGCCGCGCGAAACTCGATGCGGTCCACGCCGCGTAGCCGTGCGCCGACGCGTCGATGCGCGCGGCCACCGCACCGGCGTCCGCACCCGGTTTCAGCTTCGCGACGTAATACGCGACTTCGCTGCCGCCGGTGTCGTTGTCCAGCGCACGCGCGGTATCCAGCGAGGCGACCACGTTGACGCCGCCCAGCGCACGGATGCCGTTGGCGACGCCGACGATGCGCACCAGCTCGCCGTTGATCAGCGCCTGGCCTCCGATCGGCACGCCGAGCTTGTCGAGGTCGGCGCGATCGACGATCACCGCGAACGGTTCCTTCAGCGACGCGCGTTGCGCCGCCGTCAGCACGTCCGAAAAAATCATGCCGTCGGCATCGGTGCTGATGCCCGACACGAACACCGAAACGCCACCGGTGCCGGCAGGCCCGCGCCAGTCGCCATCCACCCACGCGAACGGCTCCACCCGCGCGACCCCCGGATCCATCAGCAGCGCGGTGCGCGCGGCGGGGCCGATCGGCCGGCCCAGTTCGATGCTCTGCGTGCCGGGATAGCCCGCCCACAAATCCGCGTCGGAAGCGGTGATGTACGTCGCCGCGGAACCGAAGATGCCGAACACCAGCGCGGCCTGCATCAGCAACAGCAAGCCCGAGAACGCCACCGCCAGCATCGCCGGCAGGAAGCGGCGCCATTCGTGGACCAGGGTCTTGCGCGCGAGCGGGATCATCGCTTCGCATCCGTTGCGGCCGCCGCATCCTCGTTCGGCAAAGGCGCGCCACCCAGCGCCTTGTACAGCGCCACGTACGCAAGCCCGTGCGCGAGGCGCGCCTGCTCGCGGTCGAGCTCGGATCCGGTGAGTGCCAGTTGCGCATCCGCCAGTTGCAGGCCGTCGGCCTGGCCCAGGCCGCGCATCTTGTCGCTCATCGTCAAAGCGTTTTGCGAAGCCGTCGCCGCGACGGCCGCGCCGCGTGAACGCTCGTCCGACGCATGCAGCGCCGCGAGATCGGTCTCGACTTCCGCCGCGCCCTGCAGCACGGCCTGCCGGTACGCAAGCACCGCCGCCTGCAACTCGTCTTCGCGCGCATCGCGCACCGCGCGGCGCTGCCCCCAGTCGAACAGCGGGATGTTGATGATCGGCCCGATCGCGAACGAGTTGTTGACGTCACCCAGGCGCGTCTGGCCCTTGACCAGCGCGGCGAAGGTCAGCGAGCTGCCCAGCGCCAGACGCGGGTACATGTCGGCCTTGGCGATGCCGAGTTCGCCCGCCGCTTTCAGCACCTGCGTCTCGGCATAGCGGATTTCCGGCCGCGTGCGCAGCAGATCGGCCGGAACCGAATCGACATCGACCGCGGCGAGTTGCGGCAGCGGCTTCAGCGCGAGCCATGCCGGGTCGGGTTCGCTCTTGCCCAGCAGCACCGCGAGCGTCTGCGCGTGCTGCACGATCGCCGCGCGCGGATCGGCCAGTTGCGCCTCGGCCTTGGCCTCCGCCGCCGCAGCTTGTTCGACTTCGAGTTTCGAGGCCAGCTGCAGGCGCTCCTGCACGCGCATCAGCGCGACTTTCTTTTGTGCCGCCTGTGCCGCCTCGGCGAGCAGTGTTTCGCTGCGCTGTGCCGCGCGCAGTTGCAGGTATTCGCGCACGACCTCCGCGACCAGCGATACTCGCGCGGACTGCAAGGCTGCCAGCGCTTCGCCGGTGTTGGCCTGTGCGATGTGCCCCGTCGCCTCGCTGCGACCGAACAAGCCCAGTTCCCAGGTGGCATCGAACCCTGCCTGGAAGTAGCTGGCGGTGTTTTCCGCGTTCGGTTGCTCGAGCGTGTTGAACGCGACCCGCGGTTTGTAGCTGCCGGCCGAGGCATCTTCCAGCGCGCGTGCCGCGCGCAATTTCAAGACCGCCTGCTGCACGTCGAGGTTGTCACGCAGGGCCGCGTCGACGAGTGCATCCAGTTGCGGATCGTCGAAATGCTTCCACCAACCGGTCAGGTCGGGCCTGGCGCCCAACTGCGGCGACGCGTTGCGCCACTGCGCGGGCAAATCATCCGACGGCAATTTCGGCACAGCCACGCTGACGCACGCCCCCAGCGCGGTGCACAACGCGGTCACGGCAAGCGCGCGGAGCCAGCTCGGGCAGGTGGACACGAATGTGGACATGGATGCGGCAGTGTACCGGTCGACGCAAGCCACGCAGCGGTGCAGACCGGGAACACGTGCTGCCGATACGCCCGACGGCGCACCTACAGGGAAAGCTCGCCGCGGATGACGTCCACGACATCGCCCCCGACCCAGACCTGGTCCCGGTCCATGCGCAAATGGACGCGGCCGGCGCGCTGCAGCGCGGTACCCTGGGTCGCGATGTAGGAAGCCGGTGCGAGTCCTTCGCGCATCAGCCACTGCGCGAGGCTGGCGTTGAGACTGCCGGTCACGGGATCCTCGAACTCGCCATCGCCCAGGAACGCGCGAACTTCGAACGCCGCGTCGCGGCCTGCATCGTGCGGCCCCACAACGCCAAGCTTGAGCGACTTCAGCAGGCTCCAATCGGGCTTGAGTGAAAGCACCCGGTGCGCGGAATCCAGCATCACCGCGCACCAGGCCGGACCGTTGTCGACCCACTGGTGATGGAGGATGTCGGTCGGCTGCACCTCGAGTGCCCGCGCAATTTTCGCCAGCACCTCGTCTTCGAGCGGGCCGGTACGACGCAAGGGCGGGGCGGCAAATTCGAGCCGCGGGCCATCGGTGCGGATCTTCACGATGCCCACGCCGCATTGCTGCGACACGAATCCCGGCGTGCGCGGTTTCCCGCCCGCGGCCAGCCAGGCATGGCAGGACCCGAGCGTCGGGTGGCCGGCGAACGGGAGTTCGCCGCCGGGCGTGAAGATGCGCACCAGGTAGTCCGCCTCCGGATCGGTCGGGGAAAACAGGAAGGTCGTTTCCGAGAGATTGGTCCAGCGGGCGAACGCGGCCATCTGCATGTCGGTCAATCCCCCGGCCGCGTGCACGACCGCGAGCGGGTTGCCGCCCAACGGGTCGGCCGAAAAAACATTGACCTGCGCAAACCGGAATGGGGCCATGATGTCTCCGAATCCTCGACGTATCCACGCAACCTTGTCGCAAGCACTGCCGGCAGCAGGACCACCGGGACCCTCCGTGCGTGCCCGGATCTGCCCAATTCCGAATGCGTGTGCATTCGCTTTCCGTCACGCCCCGTTCGCAGGCCATGCGCATGCGTCGCACGACAGAACGCGAGGCGGTGCGCGGGCGTACAGCGCATCCTGCCGCACGTGTCGGGACCGCTAGACTAGCAAACCCATGCCCGGCCTGATCCCCGAACGCTTCATCGATGAACTGCTGGCGCGCGTCGACATCGTCGACGTGGTGCAGCAGCGCGTGCCGCTGAAGCGCGCCGGGCGCGAGTGGACGGCCTGCTGCCCGTTCCACGACGAGCGCACGCCATCGTTCTACGTGAGTCCCGCCAAACAGTTCTACCACTGCTTCGGCTGCGGCGCGCACGGCAGCGCGGTGCGCTTTTTGATGGAATACGAGCGCCTGGAATTTCCCGACGCGGTCGAGGAGCTGGCGCAGTCGGTCGGCCTGACGGTGCCGCACGAAGGCGGCGACCGGCGCCCGCGCGAGGACCACACCGACTTGTACGCGTTGCTCGACGCGGCCGCGTCGTTCTATCAGCGCGCCCTGCCGGACAGCGCCGCGGCGAAGGCGTACTGCAAGAAGCGTGGACTGGATGCGGCGATCATCGAACGCTTCCGCATCGGCTGGGCACCGGGCGGCTGGGATGCGTTGAAGCGCACGCTCGGCACCAGCGACACGCGAACCAGGATGCTGGAACAGGCCGGCATGCTTTCGACCGGCGAGGGCGGCAAGCGTTACGACCGCTTCCGCGAACGGCTGATGTTCCCGATCCTGGACCGGCGCGGACGGGTGATCGCGTTCGGCGGAAGGGTTCTCGAAGGCGATGGTCCCAAATACCTCAATTCCCCCGAGACGCCGCTGTTCCACAAGGGCCGCGAACTGTTCGCGCTGTGGCAGGTGCGGCAGGCAAATTCGAAGCTCGAACGCCTGATCGTGGTCGAGGGCTACATGGACGTGGTGTCGCTGCACCAGGCCGGCGTCACGCAGGCGGTCGCGACGCTCGGCACCGCGACCACCAACGAGCACGCGGAATTGCTGTTCCGCGCCGCACCCGACGTGCTCTTCTGTTTCGACGGCGACCGCGCCGGCCGCAGCGCCGCGTGGCGTGCGCTGGAATCGGTGCTGCCACGGATGCGCGATGGGCGTCAGGCGTTCTTCCTGTTCCTGCCCGAAGGTGAAGACCCCGACACGCTGGTGCGCAAGGAAGGCCGCGAAGGCTTCGAGGCGCGGCTGAAGGACGCGACGCCGCTGTCGGAATATTTCTACGCGTACCTGTCGCACGACGTGAACGTCGCGACACTGGACGGCCGCGCGCGCCTGGCCGAGCACGCCAAACCGTTGCTCGCGAAATTGCCCGACGGCGCTTTCCGCGACCTGATGTTCGCGGAACTGGAAAAGCGCACGGGCGTGCAGGCGACGCCGGCATCGAATGCGCCGCCGGCGCGGCCGTCCGCGCCTGCCGCCAACGCGCCCAGACGCACACTGGTGCGCAGCGCGATCGCGATGCTGCTGGCCAATCCCGCGCTGGCGCAGGAGGTCAAGCTGCCTTATGCCTTCGCCGGCCTCGACAAGCCGGGCATTCCGCTGCTCACCGAATTGCTGGACTTCCTGCAGGAGCGGCCCGGCATCAACACCGCGATGCTGCTGGAACATTTTGCGGGACGCGACGAATCGGCGGCGCTGCAGAAGCTCGCGTTGACCGAATTCCCCGGTGAGCCGGAAGCCCTGCGCACCGAATTCACCCACGCATTGAACAGGCTTGCCGAACAGACCACCCAACAGCGGCTCGACGCATTGATCCGCAAGCAATCGGAACACGTGCTCGACGAGTCCGACAAGAACGAACTGCGTGCGCTCTTGGCCCGCAAGGCCAGACCCGATCCGGCATGACGACGGGCGTCGATCTTCGTCGCGGTGGCCGGACGCGCACCCTGCGCACGGCCGCGCGATGCCTGGCGATCGCCGCTACGCTGCTGTCGCTGCCGGCGTGGGCCGGGCCGCCGTACATCACCGACGATCCCGAACCCACCGACACCGGCCACTACGAGATCTATTTCTTCGGCGAGGGCGCTTCGTCGCGCGATGGCCGCGACGGCTCGGCCGGCATCGACTTCAACTACGGCGCCGCCCCCAACCTGCAACTGACCGCGACGCTGCCGATCGCGTGGAATGCTCCGGCCGCCGGCAACGGCGCGACCGGACTCGGCAACATCGAACTGGCGGCGAAATACCAGTTCCTGCACCAGCAGGCATCCGGCGTGGACGCGGCGATTTTTCCGCGCGTGTTCCTGCCGGCGGGCTCGTCCGCGGTCGGCGAAAGCCACGCCTCGCTGCTGCTGCCGCTGTGGCTGCAGCGCACGTCCGGTGCGTGGACGATCTTCGGTGGCGGCGGTTGCGAAATCCACCGCGGCGGCGATTCGCAGGATTTCTGCATGCTCGGCGCCGCGTTCACCTATCAGGTGAATGAAAGGTTCCAGATAGGCAGCGAGGTCTATCATCAGACGGCAGACACGCGCGGCGGTGACGCCAGCACCGATTTCGACGTGGGCGCGACGTACGACCTCAACGCCCATTTCCACTTGATGGCCTCCGCGGGACCGGGCCTTCAGAACCGGGACCGGACCGATCGCGTGGTGTGGTACGCGGCCTTGCTCTGGACGCGCTGACCATGCGCCATCCGATCCACCCACCGAAGACACCCATGAACAACAACACGGCAAGCAAAGTTGCGGCGGTCACGCTGGGATTCTGGATCATCAAGATCCTCGCCACCACGCTGGGCGAAACCGGCGGCGACAGCGTGACGATGACGATGAACCTCGGCTACCTCGTCGGCAGCGCGATCTTCCTATCCGCACTGGTGGTGATGGTGGTGCTGCAGGTGCGGGCGCGCAGGTTCCATCCGTTTCTCTACTGGGGAACGATCGTCGCCTCCACCACCGCCGGCACCACCATGGCCGACTTCGCCGACCGCTCGCTCGGCATCGGTTATCCGGGCGGTTCGCTGCTGCTGTTCGGCTGCGTGATCGTGACGCTGGCGTTGTGGCGGATCACCCAGGGCACGGTGTCCGTGCAAAGCGTGCGCACGCCCAAGGTCGAGGTGTTCTACTGGGCCACCATCACTTTTTCGCAGACGCTGGGGACCGCGCTCGGCGATTGGGCCGCCGATGCAGGCCTCGGCTACGGCGGTGGCGCGCTGGTGTTCGCCGCGGGACTGGTGCTGGTCGCGGCGGCCTATTACCTGACCCGTGCTTCGCGGGTGTGGCTGTTCTGGATCGCCTTCATCCTCACGCGGCCTCTGGGCGCGACCCTGGGCGACTTTTTCGACAAGCCGCTCGCGCAAGGCGGCCTCGACGTCAGCCGTCCATTGGCTTCGGCCATCCTCGCGGTCGCGATCATCATCCTGGTTCTGATCCTGCCGCAGCGCGCCGCCGAGCATCCCGGCCACGCCGCCCATCCCGGCGGAGAAACCTAAACCGCAGGCCGCTGCAACAGCGCGCCGACATCCCTGTCGATCTTCTCCGGCGTATCGGCGGAGGCATAGCGCCGCACCACGTTGCCGTCGCGGTCGACCAGGAACTTGGTGAAGTTCCACTTGATCGCTTCGCTGCCCAGCACACCCGGTGCGGCATGCTTGAGGAATTTGTACAACGGGTGCGCGCTGGCGCCGTTGACGTCGATTTTTGCGAACAACGGAAACGTCACGCCGTATTTCGCGGAGCAGAACGCGCGGATGGCGCCGGCGTCCCCGGGTTCCTGGCGGCCGAACTGGTTGCAGGGAAAGCCGAGCACCTCGAAACCCTCGTCGTGGTACGCGCGGTACAAGGCCTGCAGTCCCGCGTATTGCGGCGTGAACCCGCATTTCGAAGCGACGTTGACGACCAGCAGCACCTTGCCGCGGTACGCGTCGAGTTTCTGCGGCGTGCCGTCGAGCAGGTTTGCTTCGAAGTCGTAGACGGTAGTCATGGCACCAGTCTAAACCGTAGCCCGAATGCGGGCGCGCAGCGCCGGAATCCGGGAAATCCGCCGGTGCATCACAACCAGCTCCCGAACCGCCGCACGTAGATCGTCTTCACGAATTGCGTCAGCGCGCAGTACGCGACGACGGTCGCGGCCAGCCAGCCGAAGTATTGCAGCGGCAATTCGACCATGCCGAGTTTGTGGCCGAGCACGGTGTAGGGAATCGCGATGCCGATCGCGATGATCGCGGTGGTGAGGCCCAGCACCGGCGCCGCGGCCGCGCTTTGCACGAATGGAATCCGGCGGGTGCGGATCATGTGCACCACCAGCGTCTGCGTCAGCAGGCTTTCCACGAACCAGCCGGACTGGAAGAACGCCTGGTGCGCGGGCGCCGTCGAATTCGCACCGAACCAGAACCACAGCAAAAGAAAAGTGGTGATGTCGAACACCGAACTGGTGGGCCCGATCCAGAACATGAACCGGCCGATGTCGCCGGCATCCCACTTGCGCGGGCGGCGGATGTATTCCTCGTCCATGCGGTCGAACGGAATCGACAGCTGCGAGATGTCGTAGAGCAGGTTCAGCACCAGGATCTGCAGCGGCAGCATCGGCAGGAACGGCAGGAAGATGCTGGCGATCAGCATCGAGAAGACGTTGCCGAAATTGGAGCTGGCCGTCATCTTGATGTACTTGATGATGTTGCCGAAGGTGATGCGGCCTTCCAGCACGCCCTCCTCCAGCACCATCAGGTTTTTTTCCAGCAGGATGATGTCGGCCGATTCCTTGGCGATGTCGGTCGCGGTATCGACCGAAATGCCGACGTCGGCGCGGCGCAGCGCAGCGGCGTCGTTGATGCCGTCGCCGAGGAACCCGACGGTGTGGCCGCGCCGCTGCAGCGATTCCACCACGCGCGATTTCTGCAGCGGCGACATCTTGGCGAAGACGGTGGTGCGCGCGACCAGCTCGTCCAGCGCCGCGTCGTCCAGCTCCTCGATGTCGCGGCCCATCACCGAATGCGTGACGTCCAGCCCGACCTCGCGGCAAATCTTGCGCGTCACCGCCTCGTTGTCGCCGGTGATCACCTTCACCGCGACGCCATGGTGGTGCAGCGCCGCGATCGCGGTGTGCGCGGTGTCCTTGGGCGGATCGAGGAAGGCCAGGCAGCCGATCGCGGTGAGGCCGGCCTCGTCGGCGATGCCGTACGCGCGGCCCGGCGCGGGCTGGCGCTTGACCGCGACGATCAGCACGCGCAGGCCGTCCTCGTTCAACTCGTGCGTCATCGCGCGGATGCTTTCGCGGCGCGCGTCGGTAAGGGGGATCCCGCGATCGCCCTCGCGCGCGAAGCTGCAGATCGAGAGCATCTCCTCGACCGCGCCCTTGCACACCAGCAGGTCCTCGCCGTCGCCCTGCGTCAGCACCACCGACATGCGCCGGCGCTGGAAGTCGAATGGAATCTCGTCCACCACCTTCCACTTCGCGATCGAATGTTCAAGATCGCGATGCGCCAGCACCGCCTTGTCCATCAGGTTCTTGAGACCCGTCTGGAAATGGCTGTTGAGGTAGCCGTATTCCAGCGCGTCGTCCGACTCCTCGCCGTCGAGATCGAGATGCCGTTCCAGCACGATCTTGTCGAGCGTCAGCGTGCCGGTCTTGTCGGTGCACAGCACGTCCATCGCGCCGAAGTTCTGGATGGCATTCAACTGCTTCACCACCACCTTGCGCTTGCTCATCGCCAGCGCGCCCTTGGCGAGGTTGGCGGTGACGATCAGCGGCAGCATTTCGGGCGTCAGCCCCACGGCAACCGAAATCGCGAACAGGAACGCTTCCAGCCAGTTGCCCTTGCCGAAGCCCTGGATCACGAACACGATCGGGACCATCACCGCCATGAAGCGGATCAACAGCCACGACACGCTTTTCACGCCGCGATCGAAACTGGTTTCCGGGCGTTCGCTGGACAGCGTGTGCGCCAGCGAACCCAGGTAGCTGCGCGGCCCGGTCGCGACGACCACCGCGGTCGCGCTGCCGCTGACCACGTTGGTGCCCATGTAGCAGACGGTCGGCAGATCCAGCGGTTCGGCCGATTCACCGCGCGGCTGCGCGTGTTCGGGCGCGGCCTTCTCGACCGGCAACGATTCGCCGGTCAGGATCGCCTGCGAAATGAACAGGTCCTTCGCGCCAAGCAGGCGCAGGTCCGCGGGCACCATGTCGCCGGCGGAAAGGTGCACGATGTCGCCCGCGACCAGTTCCACCACCGGCACTTCGATGCGTTCGCTGTGGCCGTCGGAGGCGCGCCGCGTCACCGTCGCGGTGTTGCGCACCATCGCCTTCAGCTTTTCGGCCGCGCGCGACGAGCGGAACTCCTGGGTGAAACTCAGGACCACGCTGATCGACACCATCACCGCGATGATGATCGGGCCGGTCAGGTCATCCGGCGACGTCGCCAGCTGCACGCCCGCCAGCACCAGCAGCACCAGGATGAACGGGTTCTTGAACGTGCGCGCGAGTTGCAGCGACCAGTGCGGCGGCTTCTCGTGCGAAGCCTCGTTCACGCCATCGCGATCGAGCCGCGCCTCGATCTGCTCCTCGTCGAGACCGGCGAGCGTGGTATCCAGCGACGCCAGCAGTGCCGCGTCGTCGGTCCACGCGGTGCCGGCCACCGCCGGGCGCGCGCCGACGGCGCGGGCCTTGACGCCCGCGGCATTCGTGCTGGATTGGGGAGGAGATCCGAACATCACGCGTTTCCATGGCGTTGACAGACGCGAACACGGAACCGCTGGCGGACCGTGTGCTTACATCGGGATAGATCGCGGCATTGTTTTTGCGGTCATCCCTGATCGCGGCGATCTTCGATCGCGTCGCGGACGACCTGGTCGACGGCCAGGAAGACCAGAACGACCGTGCCTGGCCTGGCTTTGCACGACCGCACGCGCCGCATCGACCCGCACGCAGCGGGTGCGTATTCGTGGCGTGGGCCGCAAG
>DASZTT010000116.1:0-14634 GCA_035547895.1 Rhodanobacteraceae bacterium | reverse complement strand
ACAACGACACGTACGCGGGGGACCTGCACTACGAAAACCTCGACGCGCAAGCCGTCGCGGCCAGGCGCATGGACATCGTGGTCCTCGCTTTGCCCAACGGCAAGGCCGCGCCTTATGTCGAAGCGATGGATGCCGCTGCGTCCGACGCGCTGATCGTCGATCTGTCTGCCGACTACCGTTTCGACGGCACGTGGTATTACGGATTGCCGGAACTCACCCGCGACCGGTGGAGCGGACAACGCCGCATCAGCAATCCCGGCTGCTACGCGACCGCGATCGAACTGACCGTGGCACCGCTGAAGGATCTGCTGGCCGCGCCACCCGTGTGTTTCGGTGTATCGGGCTATTCCGGCGCCGGCACCACGCCGTCCGACAAGAACGATCCCGAGAAGCTGCGTGACAACCTGATGCCGTACGCCTTGACGGGGCATGTCCATGAAAAGGAAGCGTCGTTCCAGCTCGGCGTGCCGGTCGAGTTTATCCCGCACGTCGCGCCGCATTTTCGTGGCCTCACGGTCACCAGCAACCTGTATCTCTCGCGGCCGCTGAAAAGGGAAGAGGTGCTCGCGCGCTTCCACAATGCATACGGTTCCGAAAAACTCGTGCACATCGTGGAAGACCCGCCGTGGGTCAGCCGCATAGCCGGCAAACACCGCGCGGAAATCGGGGGATTCGCGCTGTCGGCGGATGGCCGGCGCGTGGTGATCGTGGCGACCCTGGACAATCTGCTGAAGGGTGCAGCCACGCAGGCGATGCAGAACATCAATCGCGCCATCGGCGCGGACGAATGGGCGGGAATTCCCCATGACTGATTTGCTGTGGCAAAAGCCGGATAGCAAAGTCGACGCAAGCATCATGCGGTTCCTCGCCGGCGACGACGTGCTGCTCGACCGCGAATTCTTCCTGCACGACATCACGGCCAGCAAGGCGCACGTCGAAGGCCTGGCGAATATCGGCGTGCTCGATGGCGACGAAGCGATCGCATTGAAGCGGGAGCTCGAGGCATTGGCCGAGGATTTCCGCAGCGGTGCGTTCGTGCTGGATGATCGTTTCGAAGACGGCCACTCCGCCATCGAGGCGCGACTGACGGAACGTCTTGGCGACGCAGGCCGCAAGGTGCATGCCGGCCGCAGCCGCAACGACCAGGTCCTGGTTGCAACACGGCTGTGGCTGAAAGAGAAGCTCGCGCTGCTGCAGCGGTATTGCGTCGCGGCTGCGCGCGTTGGCCTGGATCGGGCAGCCAACGAAGCGTTTCCAATCCCGGGCTACACGCACCTGCAGCGCGCGGTGGTTTCATCGACATCGATGTGGTGGGCAGGTTTCGCGGAGGCCTTCATCGACGACGCATGGCGGGCGAAGCAAACGCACGAATGGATCGACGCCAATCCGCTCGGCAGCGCAGCCGGTTACGGCGTGAATCTGAAGCTCGATCGCGAACACAGCACGCGCGAGCTCGGCTTCGCGCGCATGCAGGTCGGTGCAACATACGCGCAGCTCTCGCGCGGCAAATTCGAGATGGCGGCGCTGGAAGCGATCGGCAGTGCGCTGCTCGACCTGCGCCGGCTGGCGTGGGATTTGTCGTTGTTCACCACTGCCGAATTCGGTTTCGTGAAGCTGCCACCCGAATACACGACCGGCTCGTCGATCATGCCCAACAAGCGCAATCCGGACGTGATCGAATTGCTGCGCGCAAGTTATGCCAGCGTCGCCGCCGCGCGCACCGAGGTCGAACAATTGTTGTCGCTGCCCTCCGGTTATCAGCGCGACCTGCAATTCGGCAAGGGAGGTCTCTTCCATGGCGTACATCGCGGTTTGATGGCACTGGAACTGCTTCCGGACCTGTTGGCACGCATGCGCTGGAACAACGCGGCGATGCGTGCCGCGATCGAGCCCGCGATGTACGCGACGGATGTAGCGATCGAGCAGGCTGCCTCGGGCGTGCCGTTTCGCGATGCCTATCGCGCTGCCGCGGATGCCGCCAACGCGATGGGACAGGGGCGCACGCCCGAACAAAGCCTCGCGGCCCGCACGTCGCCCGGTGCGCACGCCGACTTGCGCCTGGACGTGTTGTCAGCGCGCCTGGCCGGGCTGGAATGAGCTTGTCGCCCGGGCGGCGCAACTGGTCATTTCGCCCCATGCTGCGCTAGGCTGCACCGGCCGTTCACATCAAGGGGGAAGTCACGTGAAAGCCGTCGTGCCGATGCCTTCGATCCGCAAGCCGCGCCTGGTCGAAATCGCGATTGCCGTGCTGGTCCTGTTGCTGCTTTGGTCGAGCTTCGTGGCCATCGGTCCGGGCGAGCGCGGGGTCCTCATGACCTTCGGAGCGGTCCAGCATGGCGTACTCGCACCCGGACTGCACATGAAGATTCCGCTGGTGCAGACGGTCAAGCGCATGAACGTGCAGATACAGAAATCGCAGACCCAGGAAACTGCAGCCAGCCGCGACCTGCAGGACGTGACCAGCGAAGTCGCGGTGAACTGGGCGATCAATCCGCTCGATGCCGAGTGGGTTTACGAGCGGCTGGGCGATGAAAGCCAGCTCGCCGACAAGGTGATCGCGCCGATCGTGTCCAACGCGGTCAAGGCGGTCGCCGCGCACTACGACGCCGAGCAACTGGTCGAAAAGCGCGACCAGGTGCGCGACCAGATCCAGCAGCAGATCGTCGCTGCGCTGACGCAATACAAGGTGCAGGTGCAGGGCGTTAACATCACCAACTTCCAGTTCAGCCAGGACTATTCGCACGCGATCGAACAGAAGCAGGTGGCGCAACAGCGCGCGCAACAGGCCGAGTACGACTTGGCGCGCGTCAAGGTGCAGGCCCAGCAGGAAGTCGCGCAGGCCGAAGGCCAGGCGCAGGCGCAGAAACTCCTGCAGAGCACGCTGACGCCGCAGATCATCCAGCTGAAGGCCGTCGAGAAGTGGAATGGCGTGCTGCCGCAGGTCACCGGCAGCGGCGCGGTGCCGTTCATCGGCAACATGGACACGATGGCCAAGCCCGTGGGAGTGCCACCACCGCGGGGCTGACGTTGGCGCTTGAGAGCGTCGCAAGCTATGCGCGAGCTGACCCTTGATGCCTTGATCTGGACGACGGCACTGAACCTGGCACGCAACAGCTTGAACCTGGCACGCAACAGCTTGAACCTGGCACGCAACAGCTTGCGATAGCGAGGACTTTGGAGGCGCTGATGGGAGATCTCGCCCATGCGTGATCTGGAACGGCTGTTGCCTGCCATCGCGCAGCGGGCAGCAAATAATCGCCCGCTGTCGAGCCGATCAGAACGACATGAAATAGCCGCCGTTCACCGGGATGTTGGCGCCGGTGATGAAGCCGGCGTCGTCGGCGGTTAGGAACGCCACCGTGCGCGCGATTTCGGAGGGCTCGCCGAGACGGCCTACGGGGATCTGCGCGACGATCTGCGCGCGGATCTCTTCCGGCACCTTCATCACCATTTCGGTCTTGCAGTAGCCGGGCGACACGCTGTTCACGGTGACGCCCTTCTTCGCGACCTCGCGGGCCAGCGCCATCGTGAAGCCGTGCATGCCGGCCTTGGCGGCGGAGTAGTTGGTCTGGCCGAACTGGCCTGTCTGGCCGTTCACCGAACTGATGTTGACGATGCGGCCGAAGCCGCGCTCGGTCATCCCGTCGACGGTATTGCGGCACATGTTGAACACGCCGTCGAGGTTGACGTGCATCAGGTCGCTCCACTGCGTCTGGCTCATTTTCCTGAGCGAGGTGTCGCGGGTGATGCCGGCGGCGTTCACCACGATGTCGACGCTTCCGTATTTTTCGGTGACGTGGCTGACCAGGTTGGCGCAGTCTTCGAAATTCGCCACGTCGGCGGGGGCGAACACGATGCTGCCGTTGTATTCGCGCGTTTCTTCGCGGAAGGCTTCGAGACGATCCTGGCGGCTGCCGAGGTCGGCGGCGATGACCTGGCGGCCTTCCTCCGCAAGTTTCTTGCAGATGGCGGTGCCCAGACCGCCGATGCCGCCGGTGATGACGGCTACACGTTTGCTCATCGAGATCTCACTTTGTGTATGCGGTCATCCATGATCGCGAAGATCAAAAGAGGCCATGCACGGCCTGACTTTTCACCGGGATTTGTCGCGCAGCGGCATGTGTTGCGCCGCAGCAATCAGGCGATGGTACGAAGCCGGACCCGGGGTGTCAACGGCGTTTGCGCGACGGTTTGTCGGCGCTGGAATCAGCGTCGGGCGCCGGCTTTGCGCCGGCCGCGGCGCCGGGTTGCAGCGAGCGCCACAACTCGATGTTGCGCTCGGTGACCTCGTTCAACATCGACCACGGCGTCTGCCCGAGCAGGCTGTTCAACTGGTCGCGGAACTTGTGCTGCTGCTCCAGGAAGACCTTGAGGCTGTTTTCGAGGTAGCCGCCCACGAAGCCTTGCATGGCATCGCCGTAGAAACGGATGATCTGCGACAGGAGAGCCGTGGAGAAGATCGGCTGTCCGTGCTGTTCGTGCTCGGCGATGATCTGCAGCAGCACCGCGCGGGTCAAGTCCTCGTTGGTCTTGGCGTCGCGGACTTCGAAGGCCTCGCCGGACAGCACCAACTGCCGCACTTCCTCCAGCGTGATGTAGCTGGAGACGCGGGTGTCGTAGAGACGACGGTTGGGGTATTTCTTGATGACCCGGGGTGATGCCATGCGGCAAAGCTAGCACGGGATGCGGCGGCGCACCAGCAAGGGAGGGCCGGGGGTCAGGGGGGGACGGAGCCGCCCCCCGGGTTGGTTTCGCCCAACGGCAGCACCGCATGGCCGTGTATCTCGTTGACGACTTCGGCGGCGGCGATGTAGACCCCGACCACGGCGGTCACCAGGCCGAGGTATCCACCCAGCACTTCCAGCGCTTCGATGTGTGCCCAGTCGGAGAGGGCGGCCGCGAACAAGGCCAGGAACAGCCCCGCCGTGAACAGCATCCGCGCGACGCCGTCGCGGCACGCGGCGATCCACGCACAGAAAACCAGGAACGCCCACACCATGTAATACCAGCCGAGAAATCCCGCCGTGGTGGTCACATGGTCCCCGTCAGCCAGGCTGTGCTGATACAGCGCATTGATTCCCCAGTAAGCCGCAAACGCGAGAAACAACAAGGTGTCGAGGGAATTCCCGCGGCGCCATTGCAGGATGCCGGCGATCGCGAGCACGCCGCCGCCGAGCATCACGCTGAGCAACATCAGCAGTGTGTTGTTCCATGGCTGGTCGAACCATCCCGCCGGCGTCATGCTGTTCAACCACAGGGTCAGCGCGAATGCGCCGTAGCCCAAGGCTGCAGCATTGGCGACTTTGTTCATGGCTTCATTCATCCGCGGGCGACTGGCTTCCCGGACGACACGCCCGGTGGCGACCATTGTCGACGGCGCATGTGTAGAAAGAGTCACGACATCCGCGCCGCAGCGGTCGGACATCGTGGCGGCGCGCTGCTGCACCGCTACTTGCTGTCGTCCGAAACCTTCACGATGGAGCCTGGCGGCACCGCGCCGCGCACCTTGCTCGTCGGCACCGCGAATTCGATGCCCAGTTCGTCCCACGCGTCCAGCATCGCGAGGTTGATGCGTTGCTGGATTTCGACGAACGTGTTGTACGCAGGGTCGAGCACGTAATACACGAATTCGAAATCCAGCCCGTAGTCGCCGAAGCCGGAAAGATAGCCGCGATCGAAGCGCGTCGGATTTTCGCGTTCGATGAAGCCGCGCACGCGCGTGACGACTTCCGGAATCTTCGCACGCGGCGTGTCGAACGGCAGGCGGAAATTGAACACGACCCGCCGTTGCTTCATCCGCGAGTAATTGTGGATCAGATCCTTCAGCAGCACCGAGTTGGAGATGGCCAGTTCTTCGCCGGACAGCGACTGGATGCGCGTGGATTTGATGCCGACCTTGGTGACGGTGCCCGAGCCGCTGGCGAAGCCGATCGACTCGCCCACTTCGAAGGGCTTGTCGAGCCCGATGCTGATCGATGCGAACAGGTCGCCCAGCACGTTCTGCAGCGCAAGCGCCACCGCGACGCCGCCCACGCCCAGGCTTGCCACGAACGCCGTGATGTTGACGCCGCCGCGATCCAGCAGGACCAGAATCAGCGTCACCCAGACGATGAACTGCGCGACCCAGGTGAGCACGCCCAGCATCACGGCATTGACGGGCCGCGCTCCGTCGCGACTGGCCGAGCGGTTCAGCCAGGACACCAGCAGGCGGCTGACCCAGAAAGCAAGCTGCGCGCCGACCAGGATCCAGGTCAGCAGATACAAGCCGCGCTGCACGTGTGCCGTTTGCACTGCCGTGCGGCCGAAATGCAGGAAGTCCAGCGCCAGCACGATCGCGATCAGCAGCAGCAGCCAGCCCCGCGTCGCTCCGACGACCTCGGCGGCAACGAACAACCCCTGGCGCTGGGTGCGCTCGGCGAGCCTGCCGAGCCGCGATTCCAGGAACAGTGCAACGCTGTGCACGATGAGATAGCCGAACAGCGCGCAGGCGCCGGCGACCACCCACGCAAGGGTGGAGTTGCCGAACCATTCGCCGTGGAGAAGCCAGTCGGGCATCAAGGCGGATTCCTGTGGTGGAATGATCGGTACGCAGCCATGTCAGGTCGCTGGGGCAGAAGGCGGATTCGCGGGCTGCTGGAACACCCGCTTCATCACGAAGTCGGCGGTCACCTGCTCCCCCGTCAACAACATCGCGGCCAATTCGCCGCCCAGGATCTGCGGCGCGATCACCACGTCGGGCTGGACGAGTTGCACGCGCCCCAGATGGTTCGCATCGTTGACCGCGGCGACGGTACGCGCCTTGCCGGCGAGTTCGCGCACCGCCAGTACCACGAACGCATTCTCCGAATCGTCGTCGAGCATCGCCAGCACGGCCTGCGCCTTGTCGGCGCCGGCTTTCCGCAGCACGTCGCCGTCGCTGGGCTCGCCGATGACATGGTCCACGTCATCCGGGATGCCGGCTTCGGGTTCCTGCCGCAGCAGGCGCGTGACGGCATGGCCGCGGCGGGCGAGTTCGCGCCAGGTGTTGACGGCGAGCGGGGTGTTGCCGATCACGATGAAATGGTTTTCGCGTTGCATGCGTTTGTCCTTGCGGCTGACGATGCGCTGCAGGCTGCGGGTGACCAGCGGCGCGATCACGGCGGTGAGCGAAGTGGCGAACACCGCGACGCCGAGCACGATGACGGAAACCGCGAACAGCTTGGCTTCCATCGTCTGCGGCGTGATGTCGCCGTAGCCTACCGTGCTCATCGTGACCATGGCGTAATACAGCGCAGTCACGAGATCGGTGACCTTGGGATGGAATTCTTCGCCCAGGTAGAAAGTGCCGAAGGTGGCGTAGACGAGCAGCATCACCACCGAGGTCAGTGCGAACAAGGTGCTCGCGGTGACGCTGGTGCGGTCGAACTGGCGCCATGCGAACACCAGCAGCGCCAGCATCAGGATGAAATAGCCGATCAGCAGGTGCGCATGGCTGTGTTGCCCGAAGAACATGCTGATTGCCGCGGTCGCCGCCAGCAGCAGCGCCATCAACCACGCGAGGCGCGAGCGGAACAGCAACCCGATGGCCATGATCAGCATGCCGAGGCCGATCAGGATCGGCGGCAACAAGGCAGGATGCAGGTCCTGGCCGCCGTTCAAGAGCTGCTCGAGCACGTGCCGCCAACGCCGGCCGAGATCGATCTGCAACAACCAGAACCCGCCGAGGCCCAGCAGGATCGCCAGCGGCACTTGCGGAAACCAGTGGCGTCCACCGATGCGCCAGTGGAATTGCTGGATGCGGTTGCGCAGAAGCCGGGCCGGACTGGGCAGCATCATTGCCGGGAAAGTCAGGGGGCGCTCACCATAGCAAGCCGTCATGCGCGGTGCCAATGCAAAAAATTGCCCGGTGGCTTGGCCCCATGACGAAAGCCACTTTCAAGCCGCTGCAGGTCCGCCCAGCATGGCACCACCACGACCGGAGGCGACATCCAATGGGCACTCCTGCTGCGTCTCTCGAACACAAGTCCGCCGTGCGTCACCGGGCGACGTTGGCGATCCTTGCCGGCGGATTGATCGCGGGCACCGTGGATATCGGAGCGGCTGCGCTGATCAACGGGATCGACCCACCGATCATCCTGCGCTTCATCGCAGGTGGCGTGCTGGGCAAGGTTGCGTTGCGGGGTGGTGCGGCGGTCGGATGGCTCGGACTGCTCCTGCAGTGGGGCATGTCGCTGCTGATCGCGGCGATCTTCGTGTTCGCCGCGTTGCGTCTGCGGTGGCTGGCCGCGCGGCCGGTTCTCGCCGGTCTGGCTTACGGCGTGGTGGTGTTCATGGTGATGAACTACGTCGTGGTTTATTGCTCGGCTTGGCACCGCATCAATCATTTCACGCCGGCGTCGTTCGTCGAAAACCTGGCCGCGATGCTGCTGTTCGGGCTGATCATCGCGTTTTGCGCGCGCGCTTTCCTCGGAAAGCCGCCGGCGAGGCGATGATCCGGGTCAGCACGCCGCGGCAGGCGGGCGTGACGATTGTCCCATGCAAAACCTATTGAACCCGTGTAAAACGGATGGTTCCGCCGGTGCAGCGGCGCGCAAGCGCGGCATGCGGAGCGGCGACCAACCTTGAGGGGTTTTGCATGAAATCGGTCCAAGTACGCAAGCTCGGCATCGCCCTGGCGTGCCTGTCGCTGACCTGCGCCGCGGGTGCGGCGACGCCGCCGTCTTCCGCCGGCATGCTCGGCTTCACGTCGGATGGCGTGACGCAACAGCAGCAACTCGAAAAACGTTTCGATTCGCTGCTGAGCGCCAGCGAGATGCGCGATTGGCTGAAGCAGATGTCTTCCGAACCCAACCAGGTGGGCTCGCCGCACGACAAGGCGAACGCCGAGTGGATGCTCGCGCAGTTCAAGCAGTGGGGATGGGACGCGCACATCGAAACCTTCGACGTGTTGTATCCGACGCCGGTCAGGGAATCGGTGGAGCTGGTCGCTCCGACCACCTTCAAGGCCACGCTGCACGAACCGCCTATCAGGGGGGATGCCACCTCGGCACTGCCCGGCGCGCTGCCGCCCTACAACATTTACGGCGCCGACGGCGATGTCACCGGCGAGCTGGTGTACGTGAACTACGGCATGCCCGACGATTACAAGGAACTCGCGCGGCTGGGCATCAGCGTCAAAGGCAAGATCGTGATCGTGCGCTACGGCGCCGGCTGGCGCGGGCTGAAGCCGGAGCTCGCCTACAAGCACGGCGCGATCGGTTGCCTGATCTATTCCGATCCCCGCGACGATGGCTATTTCACCGGCGACACTTTCCCCAAGGGTCCGACGCGGCCGGCGGAAGGCGTGCAGCGCGGCTCGGTCGCCAAGATGCAGCTGTATCCCGGCGATCCCACCACCCCGGGCTACGGTTCGGTGGTCGGCGCGAAGCATGTGCCGCTGAAAGACGTGAAGACCATCCTCAAGATTCCGGTGCTGCCGATTTCGTACGCCGATGCGACGCCGCTGCTGCGGGCGCTGGGCGGTCCGGATGCGCCGGAAAACTGGCGCGGCGCGTTGCCGTTCACCTATCACGTCGGCGCGGGTCCGGCCAAGGTGCACATGGTGGTGAAATCGGACTGGGGCCGGAAACCGATTTACGACGTGATCGCCAAACTGCCGGGTTCCAGCGCCGCCGATCAGTGGGTGCTGCGCGGCAACCACCACGACGGCTGGGTGTTCGGCGCATTCGATCCGCTGGCCGGCATGATCACCGAACTGGCCGAGGCCAAGGCGCTGGGCACCTTGTACAAGCAAGGCTGGAAGCCGAAACGGACCATCGTGTACGCAAGCTGGGACGGCGAGGAACCGGGCCTGCTCGGGTCGACCGAGTGGGCCGAAACCCATGCGAAGGAGTTGCAGCAGAAAGCCGTGATGTACGTGAACTCCGATACCAACGGACGCGGCGTCCTGTTCGCGGGGGGCAGCCACTCGCTGCAGCACCTGGTCAACCAGGTTGCGGCGGGCGTGACCGATCCGGAAACGCAGGCCAGCGTGCAGCAGCGCCAGCGCGCGTTCCTCGATGTCCACGCCGCGGAAAAGAATGCAAGCCCGACGATGAAGGAGAACGCGAAACTGGCGGGCGAGAGCGGCGACATCCCGATCGAACCGCTGGGCTCGGGTTCGGACTACAGCGCGTTCCTGGAACACCTCGGCATTGCCACGCTCGATCTCGGCTTCGGCGGCGAATCCAACCAGGGCGGCGTGTACCACTCGCGCTATGACGACTTCGATCACTTCGATCGCTTCGGCGATCCGGGCTTCAAGTACGAAGTCGCACTGGCGGAAGTGGCCGGGCACATCGTGATGCGCAGCGCCGACGCCGAGGTGCTGCCGATGCGGTTCGGCGATTTCAGCAGCACGCTGGATCGTTACCTCGAGCAGTTGCACAAGCAGGCCGACAACGCGCGCAAGGAAGCCGACGCACAGCACAAGCTGCTCGATGCGGGCGCGTACAAACTGGCGGCCGATCCGCTGAATCCCGTGGCGCCGCCGGAGCGCCTGTCCGACGTGCCGAAGATCGATTTCGCGCCGCTCGACACCGCGGCAAAGAAGTTGAAGGAAAGCGCACAAGCCTATGAAAAGGCCTACGACGCACTCGCCGCGAAGGGATTGGACATCCCCGCCGCGCAGCTCGCACAGGTCAACCAGTTGATAGGTACGATGGAGCAACGCCTGCTGGATGCGCAGGGTTTGCCGGGGCGCCCCTGGTTCAGGAACATGGTGCAGGCCCCGGGCGAATTGACCGGCTATGCGCCGAAGACGATCCCGGCGGTGCACGAGGCGCTGGATGCGCGCGACTGGAGCCGCGCCGACAAGTACGCAGCCGTCACGGCGGGCGTGCTCGACAACTACCGCGCGCAGCTCGACAAGCTGACGGCCTTGTTGCAGCGGTGAACCTGCGAACCCCGCACGCGGCTGGCGTGCGGGATTGCAATCTTTGAGGCCGCGTTGCAGCTGCGCGGTGCCGGGAGGATGATGGAATTCCTTCTTCCATCGGAGAGCCGCCATGCGTCGCTTCAAGTGGATGCCCGTGTTGATGGCAGCCGTGCTGGCTGCCTGTGCCCAGCAACCCGCGCGCCAGTCGTCCGCTCGCCACGCGCATCAGGCGATCGACTATGGCAAGTACACGCAAGGCGACGTGCCGTGGTTCAACTTCACGTCCTTGTACAGCTGGGACTCGAACCAGCTCGGCTATGTGGTGGTCTGGACCAGTCCGTCCCAGGCCTATCGCCTGCAGTTGGTGGGGCCCTGCCTGGGTCTCCAGACCGCGGGCGCCATGATCGGCCTGACTTCGCACGACGGCCTGGTGAGTTCCAATCGCGACGCGGTGATCGCCGGCGGCGACCGCTGCGGAATCATGCGGATCCAGCGCCTTGACGCAAAAGCGATTCGGACGCTTCGCGAAAAGCCGGACAGCTCCGGCGAAGCGCAGCACTGAGCCGCCACGCGCGTTGGCGCGCGGGCAGGGCGCAGGGCGCGATTGCTGGGATGCAGCAATCCCGATCCCGTCGGACGCGCAAAAAGTCGAATATTTCCCGATACGCGTGCCTGGTTGGGCGAGCGGCGAAGCTGCTCGGGCGGTTGCTGCGCCGCAAATTGACACCGGTGTCATCGTTCCCCACACTGATCTCCACTCACGTTGCGTGGGGTGTCATGGACGCAATGGTCAATCATCAGGGGCGGCAAGGGCGCGGTTCGGCGCAGCCGTTCCTGGCCGCCGACGTGGGCGGCACGCATGCGCGCCTGGCGCTGGTGCGGGCACATGGGCGCGACGTCGAACTGATCGTGTATCGCAAGCTCGCTTGCGGCGACCATGCGAGCCTCGCCGATTTGTTGCGGTCATTCCTGAAAGCCGAGGCGACCGGGCCGGTGCGTCATTGCGTGCTTGCCTGCGCCGGCCAGGTCATCGATGACCAGGTGATCCACGACAACCTGGCGTGGCCGATCGAATTGTCGGCGCTGCGCGCCGCGCTGGGCTTCGACGAACTGCTCGTGCTGAACGATTTCGAGGCGCTGGGACATGCGCTGGCCTCCGCCGATCGCCTCGATACGCGACTGTTGTGCGGGCCCGAGGTGGCCGCAACGGGTCCCAAATTGGTGGTGGGACCGGGTACCGGGTTGGGCGCGGCCGTCCACCTTTCGAACGGGTCCGTGATAGCGACGGAAGCGGGCCAGATGGATTTTGCAGCGCAGACACTTCGCGAACGCGAGGTGCTCGCGTGGCTCGCACCGGATGGCCGTTACGTCCCGTGCGAGCGCCTCCTTTCCGGTCCCGGGCTCCTGACGTTCTACCGAACCCTGTGCGCATTGAACGGCGCATCGCCGGGGCTGGACGCGCCCGAAGCGGTCACCGACGCGGCGCGGCGGCGCACGGATGCGAATGCGTCGGAAGCCGTCGATCTGTTTTGCGGGGCGCTGGGGAGTTTCGCCGGCAATCTCGCCATGGATTTCATGGCGAGGGGCGGCGTGTATCTCGCGGGCGGCTTTCTTTCGTCGATGTTCGACCTGCTGCAGCGAAGCGATTTCGCGATGCGCTTCCGGCACGGGCGCAGCATCCGGATTTTCCTGGAACACGTCCCGGTTCGGGTGATGGAGCACGGTCAACAAGGCGTGCTGGGCGCAGCGCGGTATTACCTCGACACCGTCGGGCCCGAAGAGCGGTGCGGCGTCGCATGACGGGATGCATTGGCGAAGCAGGCGTTTGATTAATACATGATCCGAACCGCCGGAGCGCGTGAATCATGCAAGCCGGCGAATCGACAACCAGTGAGGGTAGGGCCATGTCCATCATGCATCGCAGAAGTCGATTGTCGGTCGCCATATCGGCCGCGCTGTTCGCCGTGGTCGCGACTTCGGCCACGGCGGCGCCGCAGGCCGCGAGCCAGCGTCAGGATCAATCCGGCCAGGCGACGACGCAATCCACGCCGGCTTCGGATCGGTCGCAAGCCACGAAGAAGCCGAAGGCCAGGACTCCGCAGGAAGAGCAGAACGCGCAGACCTTGTCGGTGGTCAACGTGGTCGGCGTGCGCGCCTCGCAGATGCGCGCCATCGAATTGAAGCGCGATGCACCGGACATCCAGGACAGCATCACCGCCGAAAGCATCGGACAGTTGCCCGACACCACCATTACCGATGCGCTGCAGCGCGTCACCGGCGTGCAGATCAACCGCGACGCGGGGGTCGGCACTTCGGTGGACGTACGGGGCCTGCCCGAAGTCGGCACGATGTTGAACGGCGAGGTATTCATCACGCCCAACCAGATCGATTCGCAGCAGCCCGATTTCGAAATGCTGCCCGCCACGCTGTTCCGCGGCGTGGACGTGATCAAGTCGCCCACCGCCAACATGCTGGACTCGGGCATCAGCGGCGACTTGAACCTGCACACCTATCGGCCGTGGGATCTGCCGAACGGTTTCACCTACAGCTATTCCGCGCACGGACAATACGGCGACGCCACCGACAAGTGGGGCGAGGCGGCCAGCGGCCTCGTTTCCTACAACTCGGGCGGGCGTTGGGGGTTGTTGTTGTCGGGCGATTTCTCCGACACCACCACCGAGAACGCGACCGAAGGCCTCGACCAATACGGCGTGGTGCTGAACGGCGAGAACGCGCTCAGCGCAGACAGCTACTACGGATTCCTGACGCCGTGGGGCAACGCGCCGATTCCGCCCGACATCAAGCAGAACCCGGACGGCAGCGTCGATGTCAACGGCGATGGAAAATCCAACGGCGTGTTCATGGGCAGCCAGAACATCGCCCTGTACGACACCACCACGCAGCGCCGGCGCAAGTCGGCCAACGCTTCGTTCCAGATGGATCTCGGCGGCGGCTTCACCCTGACCAGCGATCTCTTCTACGCGCGCCAGGACCGCTACGACCGGAACGTCGGCATCCAGTTCAACTCGCTCGACTGGGAAGGCGCGACCTACGTGCCGCTCGAGTCACGCAACACCGGCGCCAGCGTCGCGGGCCAGTACGCCACGCCCGACGATCCGCCGTGGGAAAACATGAACCTGTACACCACGCAGGTCTACAAGAAATGGCCGGGCGACGTCGAATCGTTTTCGCAGATCACGCGCACGGATTCGATGGCGAGGAACTTCAACGTCCAGGTCGATTTCGACAACGGCGGACCATTCACCGCCACCTTGCGCGGCATCCGCGACACCGCGCACCAGACGAACGTCGAGACCGACCTCAACATCTCCAATTCCGATGGCGCGCAATGGCCGAACGATCCGGAGGACGCGGCACCGCCCGGCACCTACATCTATCCCGTCGAGCTGGGCGGCAACCGTGTGTTCAACGACAACGGCATTCCGGCGAACACGGTTTCGATGATCGCGGATTTCCGCAACCGCAACCTCGGCATCATCATGCCCGGCGTCCTCGCCAGCAATTTCGCCAACCCCGACGGCTGGTCCATGAAGACGCTGGAATCGGCGGGCGACTACGATCGGAAGGTGGGCCTGAGCGTGGTGCGTTTCGATGGCCACTACGACTTCGACAACGGCATCAAGTTCGACTTCGGCGTGCGCAACAGCATCCGCAGCGCCAACAACCTCGGGTTCACGCTGATCGCACCGGTGTACGCCGGCATGGGCGCCAGCGATCCG
>DASZTT010000115.1:0-2222 GCA_035547895.1 Rhodanobacteraceae bacterium | reverse complement strand
TCATGCTTGCGGATGACGTTGGCCGCGTTCTGGTCGCCCATGCGTTCGACCAGCGCGGTCGAATCGGCGATGTCGCACACCACCAGCGTGCGCAGCTGCGGCGTCGCCATGCGGGCCGGACCGGGAGCGGTTTCGAGGTGGTGGATTTCCGCGGTCATCAAGACACCCCTGCTTGAACGCTGCGCTGTTCCGGCGGCCGGCATTCACGTCCGTGTCGATGCATTCCGCTTGCGCCGGAATGGCCGCGACTTTAGCACCGCCGATCCCGCGTTGCCGCTGCCCCGTTCTACGGCCACACTTTGTGCGCGGGATCGAATTCGACGGTCGCGCATTCCTGCGCGCGCACCCCGAAACCGCACACGGCCAGCGGGCCTTCGGCCATCGGTTCCAGGCCGAATGCCTGCTCGATCTCGACCTCGTTGATCGCGGCGGTGATGAAGGCGCCGAGGTTCAACTCGGTCGCCGCCAGGTACATCGCCTGCGACAGGTGCCCGGCGTCCAGGATCACCGCGCGGTACGCCTTCGCGTGGTTGCGGTATTTCCAGAAGTTGCGCTCGAAGCGCGACACCAGCGCGACCTGCACGGGTGCCGCGGCGTAGTACGCCTGCGCCGCGACGAAACGGCGTGCCAGCGCGGCAGCCGTTTCCGCGTCGAGTTCGCGCAGCGGTTCCAGCGCGTGTGCGACGGGATGGTAGTGAAACAACCCCGGCGGCACGCCTTCCACACATTGCACCAAAAGATAGGCTTCGGTTGCGTGCAGGCCGCCCGCCGAAGGCACGCCCTTCTTCAACAGTTGCACGCCGGGCGCGTAATCGTTGACCGCGCGCGCACCGAACGCCCGGTACAGCACCGCGGAAAACCCATCGAACGACAACGGAGACGGATCGAAATTGCGGCAGGTGACGCGCCGGTCCATCAACGCATCCAGCCGCGACGATGAGGGTTTTTCCAGCGAAAGGCGCGATGCCGCCGGCATGCGTTCCGGCACCACCGGCAACGCCGGGCCCAGGCGTTCCAGGAACGTCTGCGGGCTGGCTTCGGAGAAAAGCCGCTCTGCTTCCTCGGTGTCGATGTCGCGCCAACGCGTATGACGGTGCGCGATGGCGGACAACCCGCGCCAGTGCACCGCGCGCACGGCCTCGTCGGCTTTCGCCGACTTGCGCGATGCTTCGTCGGCCGGTTCCTGTGCGATCAACAAACCTTTCGCCAGCAACGCTTCAAGCACCTCGCGCGAATGCTGCCGGGACAGCTTGCCCAGCGATTGCCAGCGGCCGGGCGACAACGCACCCAACGCGGCGACCTCGGACGCATCCAGCGGAATCTCTTCGTCGCAATGCGCGGCCAGCGCCAGCCAGCCGAGGCGTTCGCGCACGCCGGTTTCGCCCAGCGCCAGTTCGGCAAGATCGAAGTCGATGGATTCGCGCGGTTCGACCAGCACGATCGCGCAGCGACGCACTTGCATGGAACCGGTTTCCCCTCTTTACTTGCGCCGCCACGGATGGCGCGAATTCTGCATTCTGCCAGTCACCGCAAGTTCCGGGGAATTGCCATGGCCGATTCAAAGTTGTCGCGCGAGCACTCGCTTGCGCTGTTGCACAAGCTTGCCACCGACGACGGTTTCCGCAGCCGTTACGAACAAAAGCCCGCCGCCGCGCTGGCCGAGTTGGGCGTGCCGCACGAGACCATCGTGAATCTCAAGGGGTCATGCCTGGCATCACCAATCCTGGCCGAAAAAAAGCAGTTTCAAAATGCGCACGCACAACTGCTGGCGGCAGGGGCAAATGCCAGCCTGCAAATGATCGTCCCTTCGGTCAAAATGGGTCCAGCGTAAGGCAAATGGTTGCAATCTGCTTCAGTGTTGCTTTTTCAACAGGCTCAGACGAGTTGCCAACCAAGGCCACGCTTCTGCTTTTGGCCAGGCTGCCTCGAAGGCCGCCAACGACTCATGGCTCGCAGTCTCGTTGCCCATCGCGCTCGAAAGTTCCGCGAGGCGCAACAATGCCAAATCCGATACCGCAACGTTGAAAGGCGCGAGCATCAGTTGCATGTTGCTTTCCACATAAGCTCGCCCACGGTGAGCTGACAGCCAATGTGCTTCCACGAGCGCGCCGGTATTGTCATGGACATCGGTGTACGCATTCATCATCGCAACGTGGGTCACGCAAAGCTCGCTGCCATTGACCAACGGCTTCAACTCCGCCAGCGAGTCTCCCGGTTTGCCG